>JAJXTD010000095.1 GCA_021784035.1 Actinomycetes bacterium
CGAGCGCCGCGGCCCGCTCCGCCACGTGCGCGGCCTCCGCGGCGGCCAGCTCGGCCGCGCGCTCGGCGAGGTCGGCGTCGTGCCGGTCCACGACGGCGCGGCGGCCGGCGAGGGCCATGAGCTCGGCGTCGAGCCGCGCCTCGCGCTCGGCGAGCCGGTCCTCGCGGCGCTGGGCCTCCTCGCGCACCCGCGTCACCTCGTCGCGAGCCGCGGCGATCTCCGCGCGGGCGGCCGCGACGTCGGACTCGACCAGCGCCCGTCGCTCCTCGGCGCGACGGACGTCCTCGGCGGCCTCCGCGCGGGTCTGCTCGGCCGCGGCGAGCGCCTGCTCGGCCAGCGACCGGGTGCGTTCGGCGTCCTCCTGCGCGGCGGCCCGCAGCCGGTCCGCGTGCGCCTGGTTCTCCTGCTGGCGACGGGTCAGCTCGGCCTCGACCCCGGCGGCGACCTCCGCCGCCCGGAGCCGGTCGGACTCCTCGACCTGACGCCGGGCCCGGCCGGTCACGACCACCAGGGCGCCGGCGAGCCCGGCGGCCAGCACCAGGGCCACCACGGCCAGGACCACCACGGCCTGCCGGTCCATGGACCTCGCCCCCTCGCGTCGCGCACCGACGACGGGAGCACCACAGCCCGTCCCGCGCGGCGGGCGCGGGACGGTGCTCGACAAGGGCCGGACGGCCGTGATCAGCGATGTCGTACGTCGGGGCCGGGCGCAGGACCCGGCACTCGAAGGCTAACCGGCGCGGCCCCGGGGCGCAGCGTCACGCCCGCATCCGGGACCGCTCGGGGCCGGCCGGTCGGGCGCGCCGGCGGACGACCCGAGCCGTCGTGCGACCGCCGGTGTCACCGGGCGCCGGCGGGCTCGGGCTCGCCGATCGCCTCGGGCTCGTCGTCGACGATCTCGTCCTCGCCGCCCTCGACCTCGAAGTGCGGCAGGTGCGTGGCCAGCCGGCCCGGGAGCCACCAGTTGGCCTTCCCGATGATCGACATGAACGACGGCACGAAGACCAGCCGGATGACCAGGGCGTCGACGAGCACAGCCGACGCGAGCGCCACGCCGAACAGCTTGATGGTGTTGTTCGGCGTCGGGATGAACGCGGCGAACACGCTCGCCATGATGAGCGCGGCCATGAGCACGACGCGGCCGGAGCCGCCCAGGCCGCGGCGTACGGCGCCCGCGTTGTCCTGGGTGCGGGCCCACTCCTCCTGCATGCGGCTGACCAGGAAGACCTGGTAGTCCATCGACAGGCCGAACAGGATCGCGAACACCATGACCGGCAGGAACGGGAAGATCGGTCCCGTCCCGGTGACGCCGAGGAGCCCGTCGAGCCAGCCCCACTGGAACACCGCGACGGTGATGCCGGTGGACGCGGCGAAGGACAGCAGGCTCGTGACGACGGCGGTGAGCGACACGACGGCCGAGCGGAACAGCACCAGCAGCATGAGGAAACCGAGGCCCACGACCACCGACAGGAAGATCGGCATGGCCTTCTGCATGACGGAGCTGAAGTCCGCGGTGATCGCGGTCGTGCCGCCGACGTAGGCCTCGGACTGCGTCGCCTGGGTGACCGGCGGCAGGGTCTCGGTGCGCAGCCGGTCGAGCAGCTGGGTCGTGGCCTCGTCCTGCGGGCCGGTCGTGGGCTGCACCTGGATCGCGGTGATGCTCGAGTCCCTGAGCGAGGCGCCGACGAGCGGCAGCATCGCGAGGTTCGGCACGGTCTTGGTCACGCCCTCGGTCTTCTCCAGCGCGCCGATGATGCGGCCGAGCGACTCGACGTCGCCGTTCTTGGACAGCTGCACGGCGACGACGAACGGGCCGTTGGCGCCCGGGCCGAAGCCCTCGGCGGTGAGGTCGTAGGCGATCCGCGAGATGCTGCCCGGCGGCGTGCCCGAGTCGTCGGGGAAGCCGAGCCGGAGCCCGAGGGCCGGCGTCGCGAGCAGCAGGACGGCCGCGAGCGAGAGCACCGCGGGGATGATCGGGCGCCGCTGGAGGAGGCGGGCGTAGTGCGCCCAGCCCTTGCCCTCGGGGTGGTACGCGTGCTCGGTGCGGCCGTCGCGCGTGATCGCGTAGAACCACGGGCCGACGCCGACCACGAGCAGCACGATCCCGAGTACGACGAGCAGGGCCTTCACTCCGGGCGCCGCGGAGCTGACGACGCCCGCGCCGAGGAGCACGGCGCCGGCGACCGTCGCGAGGATCTGGCCGGTGCGGCCGTAGCGGCCCTTGTCGACCGCGCGGGCGGCGAAGCGCGAGACCGGGGTCACGGCACGGTCGCCGAGCAGGGAGAGCAGCGCGGGCAGCAGCCACACCGCGGAGAGCATGACGAGCAGCACCGTGCCGGACGCGGCGAGTGCGAGGCCGTTGAAGAAGCTGATCCGCATCACGAACAGGCCGAGCAGCGCGATGACCACCGTGGACGCGGCGAACACGACCGCACGGCCGGAGGTGTTGACCGCCTCCATCGCAGCGGACCTCGCATCGTGCCCGGCGTGCACCGCCTGGCGGAAGCGGTTGATGACGAACAGCGAGTAGTCGATGCCGACGCCGAGGCCGATCATCGAGGCCAGCGTCGGCGCGAAGGTCGCCACGTCCATGAAGCGCGCGACGAACAGCAGCAGGAGCCCGCCCAGCGACACGCCGAAGCCGGCCGTGACGAGCGGGAGCCCGGCGGTGAGCAGCGAGCCGAAGGCCACGAGCAGGATGACGAGGGCGACGCCGACGCCGATCCCCTCGCTGCTCGGCGGCTCCTGGCCGGCGAACGCCAGGACCTGGCCGTTGGCGCCGACCTGCAGGCCGTTCGTCCCGTTGGCCGCCTTGACCTCGCTGATGATGGTCTTGGCCGTCTCGGTCGGGACGTCGGTGCCGCTGGCCCCGCCGGAGAACGTCACCACGGACTTCGCGACGTGACCGTCGGGGCTCACCGGCGACAGTGCCTTCTGCGTCGCGAGCAGCGCGGCCTTCGTCGCCGCCTGCTGCGCCGCCGGCAGCGTGCTGAGGTCGGGCGCGGCCTCGGCCTTCGGGCACCCGGTGCCGAGCGAGGCTCCGGTCCGGCTGAACGGGTCGGTCACGCAGGCGACGCCGGGCAGCGTGGAGATGCGGGTGAGCAGCGGCGAGATCGTGGCTGCCGTGGCGGCGTCGACGGCGGAGGTGCCCGGCGTCCCCGGCGACCAGATGATCGTCGCGGAGGCCGTCGTCGCGGCGGAGGCCTGCCCGCCGCTCATCTGCTGCAGGAGCTCCTGCGCCTTGAGCGACTCGGTGTCGGGCAGCGAGAAGGAGTCGTTGAGCGTGCCGCCGAACTGCCTGCCGAGCACCCCGATGACCATCGCCATCAGGACGAAGGCCCCGATGGCCCACCACGGCTTGCGCACGGCCCAGCGGGACAGACCACCCATGACGACGCGTCCTCTTCTCTCGGCTCCGCCCCCGACCCCAGGTGGTCCGAGGCGGCACGCACACACTCAGGTGTGCCACACACGCATTTCGTACGCTAGATTATGTGTGCGACACACGCAAACCGGCGAGCTCGAGGAGGCGGTCCCGATGCTGACCCACCGGCACACCCCCGAGCAGGCCGCGGCCCTGGCCGCGTTGCCGACCCACCCGGTGCCGGCCGCCGACGCCCCGGGTGCGCACCTCCCGGACGCGCTCGTCGCCACCCTGGACCGCGCGTTCCGTCGGCTGCGCAAGCTGATGATCCGTCCGCCGGCCGGGCTCGTGCCCGTCCCGGCGCTGGGCCGTCAGCTCGACATCGCGAAGATCTTCGCCTGCGATGCGGTGGCCGAGCTGTCCGCGGCGCGCGAGACCGTGACCGTCAAGGACGTCGCGGCCGAGCTCGACCTCGAGCACTCCACGGTGAGCCGGCTGCTCGGCGAGATGACGGAGGACGGGCTGGTCGTCCGCGGCTCCGACCCGGCCGACCGCCGCCGTACGACGGTGCAGCTCACCGACCTCGGCCGGGCGGTGGTCGCGGACGCGACGGCGATGACCCGCTTCTTCACCCGGATCCTGCTCGCCGACTGGCCGCGGGAGGACGTCGAGGCGCTCACCGACCTCATGGGCCGGTTGGCCGAGACGGTGCAACAGCGGCTCGACTCGCTCCCCGAGCTCGCCATGGCGGAGTTCCGCCGAGCCCACCCGGACGCCGAGCCCGCCACGTCCTGACGCGGCCGACCGGCCGGCTACTCCCCCAGCCGCGCGGCGTCGCTGAGGTCGACGTCGAGGCTCTCGAGCAGCGCCCGCTCGAGCTCGTCGAGCTCGCGCTCGGCAGCGAGCGCCTCGCGCACGACGCGCAGCGCCAGGCCCCCCGGATAGCCCTTGCGGGCGAGCATGCCGACGAGGCGGCGCACGCGGACGTCGACCGGCTGGGCGCGCGTCGACGGCAGCCGGCGCGCGACGAGGGCGCGGGCCGTCTCGGCCTCGGCGTCGGGATCGAGGGTGCCGAGCGCCTCCGTGACGACCTCGCCGGCGACGCCCTTGGCGCGCAGCTCGTGCCCGAGCGCGCGGCGCGACATCGACGCGGCGCGGCGGGTCTGCACGTAGGACTCGGCGAACGCGGTGTCGTCGACGAGGCGGACGTCCTCGAGCCGGTCGAGGACCTCGGCCGCGACATCTGGGTCGACGCCGCGGCGCCTGAGGACGGTCTCGAGCTGGGCGCGCGACTTGGGCGACGCCGCGAGCTGCTGGAGGCAGATCTCCCGGGCGACGTCGGCGGGCACGGCGTCCGGCACGGCGTCGGCCGACGACCCCGGGGTGGGGCCGTCGGCCGACGGGGCGTTGCGGGCGGAACGGGAGCTCGGCACGCGGGGACCTACAGGTCGATCGGCACGTGGTCGGGGACGACGATCGTCTCGCCCTCGGGCAGCTCCGCGAAGCCGCCGATCCCGAGCTTGCTCTTGATCTTGCGCTCGAGCTCGTCGGTGAGGTCGGGGTTGTCCTTGAGGAACTGGCGGGCGTTCTCCTTGCCCTGGCCGAGCTGGTCGCCCTCGTAGGTGTACCAGGCACCGGACTTGCGGACGAAGCCCTGCTCGACGCCCATGTCGATGAGACCGCCCTCGCGGGAGATCCCCTCGCCGTAGATCATGTCGAACTCGGCCTGCTTGAACGGCGGGGCCATCTTGTTCTTCACGACCTTGACGCGGGTGCGGTTGCCGACCGCGTCGGTGCCGTCCTTGAGCGTCTCGATACGGCGCACGTCGAGGCGGACCGAGGCGTAGAACTTGAGCGCCTTGCCACCGGTGGTGGTCTCGGGGCTGCCGAACATCACGCCGATCTTCTCGCGCAGCTGGTTGATGAAGATCGCGGTGGTGTTGGAGTTGCTGAGCGCGCCGGCGAGCTTGCGCAGCGCCTGGCTCATCAGGCGGGCCTGCAGCCCGACGTGGCTGTCGCCCATCTCGCCCTCGATCTCCGCCCGCGGCACGAGCGCCGCGACCGAGTCGATGACGATGATCGCGATCGCGCCGGAGCGGATCAGCATGTCGGCGATCTCGAGGGCCTGCTCGCCGTTGTCCGGCTGGCTCACGAGCAGGGCGTCGATGTCGACGCCGAGCGCCTTGGCGTACTCCGGGTCGAGCGCGTGCTCGGCGTCGATGATCGCGGCGATGCCGCCGGCCTTCTGCGCGTTGGCGATCGCGTGCAGGGCCAGCGTGGTCTTGCCGGAGGACTCCGGGCCGTAGATCTCGACCACGCGGCCGCGCGGCAGGCCGCCGATGCCCAGCGCGATGTCGAGGGCCACCGAGCCGGTGGGGATCACCTCGACGGGTGCCCGGCCCTCCTGGCCGAGACGCATGACCGACCCCTTGCCGAACTGACGCTCGATCTGGGCCAGTGCGGTGTCGAGCGCCTTCTCGCGGTCGGAACCGCCGGAGCCGCCGGGGGTCTTGCGGTCGGAGGGGGCCATCGGGACCTGCCTTCGTGGGATGCGGATGACAACGACGGTGACGCTACGGACAGGGTCCGACAACCCTCGCGCGACCTCCCGGGCCTGGGGACGACCGGCCGGGCGAGCGGGTCCGGGGGACGGTCGACCGACGGGCGGTCCCGGGTGGGACGTCGAGCGGGTGGTGCGAGCCCCACCCTACGTCGTACGGGTGTACGACCACCGCGCGACACGCCGGTCGGGGCTGGACCCCACCACGCCGCCCGACCCGATGCCGCGCGCACCGGCGTCGGACCGGCCTCCGGGTCTCCGGGCTGGACGGGCAGGTCCCGGAGCCGTGGTAGAGTGGTTGCATGTCGCAAGCAACTACGCCCCGGGGCGGCCGCGCCCCTGCGGGCCCGCCGAGCGGCGGATGGGAGGGGGACCTCCTCGCCGCCCTCACGTCACTGCTGACCCACCTCAAGCGCACGGCCGGCGACCCGGAGACGAGCGCCCGCGCCTACCTGCTCGCGCACGTGGACCGGCTCGCGCCGGTCCGCGCGACCGACGTCGCCGAGCACGCCGGCCTCGACCTCTCGACCGTGAGCCGCCACCTGCGCGGCCTCGAGGACGCCGGCCTCGTCCGGCGCTCCCCCGACCCCGACGACGGCCGCGCCGCCCTGCTCGAGCTCTCCGCCTCCGGCCACGAGCTGCTCGAGCGCACCACCCGCCACCGCACCGAGCTGCTCGCCCGCGCGACCGACGACTGGTCGCGCGAGGACACCGTCGAGCTGTCCCGACTGCTGCACCGCCTGGCCCACGACCTGGAGACCCTGTGACCATCCCCGACGACACCGCCACCGACCCGCAGGTGGCGGAGAGCCGCCGACACCTGCGCGTCATCCTCGGCGCGCTCATGCTCACGATGCTGCTGGCCGCCCTGGACCAGACCATCGTCTCGACCGCGCTCCCCACGATCACCAGCGACCTCGGTGGCCTGAACGAGCTCTCCTGGGTGATCACGGCGTACCTCCTCGCCGCGACCGCGAGCACGCCCATCTGGGGCAAGGTCTCCGACCTGCACGGTCGCAAGCTCATGCTGCAGAGCGCCGTCGTCGTGTTCGTGATCGGGTCGGCCCTCGCCGGCGCGAGCCAGAACATGACCGAGCTCATCGCCACCCGCGCGATCCAGGGCGTCGGCGGCGGCGGGCTCATGGTGCTCGTCATGGCGGTCATCGCCGACCTCATCCCGCCGCGCGAGCGGGGCCGCTACGCCGGCCTGTTCGGCGCGGTGTTCGGCATCTCCTCCATCGTCGGCCCGCTGCTCGGCGGCTACTTCACCGAGCACCTGAGCTGGCGCTGGATCTTCTACATCAACGTGCCCCTGGGCATCGCGGCCTTCCTCATCCTCGGCGCCGTGCTGCACCTGCCGGTGCTGCACCAGAAGAAGCCGATCGACTGGCTCGGCTCGGCGCTGCTCGTCGCGGGCGTCACGATGCTGCTGCTCGTCACGGTGTGGGGCGGTCACCAGTACGACTGGACCTCGCCGCAGATCATCGGACTCTCGCTCGCCGGCGTACTCACGATCGGCGTGTTCGTGTGGCACGAGCTGCGCGTGGACGAGCCGATCGTGCCGATGACCCTGTTCTCGAACAAGGTCTTCCGCGTCTCGTCGATCATCGGCTTCATCGTCGGCTTCGCGATGTTCGGCTCGATCGTCTACCTCTCGATCTACTTCCAGGTCGTGCGCGGCGCCACGCCGACCGAGGCCGGGCTCATGCTGCTGCCGCTCATGGTCGGGGTCCTGCTCACCTCGATCCTGTCCGGCCAGCTCATCACGAAGATGGGCCGCTACAAGGTCTTCCCCATCATCGGCACGGCCCTGGCCACCATCGGCCTGTTCATGCTGTCGAAGCTCGGCGTCGACGCGCCCTACGCCTACGCGGCGCTGGCGATGTTCGTCCTCGGTGCGGGCATGGGCAACGTGATGCAGGTGCTCGTGCTCGCGGTGCAGAACACCGTGGCGCCGCAGCAGATGGGCGCGGCGACCAGCGGGTCGACGTTCTTCCGCTCGATCGGCGGCTCGTTCGGCACCGCGTTCTTCGGCGCGGTGTGGACGGCGCGACTCGCTGCGGAGCTGTCGGCCATCTTCCCGGGCGGCACGCAGGGCGACGTGACGTCGTCGATCGGCTCCATCCACGCGTTGCCGCCGGCGGTGCAGGACCAGGTGCTCGGCGCGTTCGCCCGCGCGATGGACACGACGTTCCTCGTCGCCGTCCCGATCATGGCCGTCGCGTTCCTCATGGCGCTGGTGCTGCCCGAGGTCCGGCTGCGCACGACGCAGGACGCCGCGCACGTGCTCGCGGACGAGGCCGCCGTGCCGCTGCCGATGATGGACTGATACCGCGACCGACGGACAGGAGCGGCCGGCACCCCCTGGGGGCCGGCCGCTCCTGTCGTCGGCGTCAGCGGTCGCTGGGGTGCAGGGCGAGCTCGGAGTGCACCGCACGCCAGACGACGAGGGTGTCCTCGCCGGCGGCGATGGCCTCGTCGACCGTGCGCCCGCCGAGGCCGGCGAGCACGTGGTCGTGGGCCCAGGAGCGCGCGTAGCCGGCGCCGAGCGCGGCCTCCATCCGAGCCCAGAAGTCGGTCAGCCGCACGTCGTACCGACCAGGGTCACGAGGGGTCCTCCGGGCGGACGGGTCCGCCCTCCTCGATCTCGTCCGAGATCGCCGCGGCGGTCTCGGGGTCCTCGGCCGGGCCGGTCGCCCCGCCCGCCTCGGCCGCGAGCACCGTCGGCTCCGGCGGCTCCGGCAGCCGCGGGGCGTCGGGCCGGTCGACGGCGAGCGGCTCGACGCCGTCACGCCGGGCCCGGCGCAGGAACGACCAGAAGACCGCCCCGAGCAGGAGCAGCAGCACGACCGTGACGACGAGGACCGTCACCGGGCCGGCCGGCGTCGCGCTCGCGGCCAGGGTCGCGGCGTACGCCGCTGCCGTCGTCCCCACCAGGTGCCTCCGTCCCTCGTCGTCGTCGCACACAGCGTGCCATGCCCGCCCGCGCGGGGCACGCGGCCGCCGCCCGCGGTACGTCGTCAGGCCGGACGGGACGCCCCCGGCCGTCGGGCGGCCGCGACAGGATGTCCCCGTGCCCCGGACTCCCCCCGGCCCGCAGCCGCCGGCCGACGTGCTGGCGCGGTTCTCCCCCGCGACCCGCGCCTGGTTCGGCTCGGCGTTCGAGGCGGCCACCCCCGCGCAGGTCGGGGCGTGGGACGCCGTCTCGTCCGGGCAGCACGCGCTCGTCGTCGCGCCCACCGGATCGGGCAAGACGCTCGCGGCGTTCCTGTGGGCGCTCGACCAGGTGGCGTCCGCGCCCCCGCCGGCCGACCCGCGGCTGCGCTGCCGCGTCCTGTACGTCTCCCCGCTCAAGGCGCTCGCGGTCGACGTCGAGCGCAACCTGCGCAGCCCGCTCACCGGGATACGCCGCGAGTCCGCGCGGCTCGGGCTGCCCGAGCCCGACATCGCGGTCGGCGTACGGTCCGGCGACACGCCCGCCGACGAGCGGCGCAGGTTCGGCACCCGGCCCCCGGACGTGTTCATCACGACGCCGGAGTCGCTCTTCCTCGTGCTGACGTCGGCCGCGCGCGAGTCGCTGCGCGGCGTCACGACCGTGATCGTCGACGAGGTGCACGCGCTCGCCGGCACGAAGCGCGGCGCGCACCTCGCGATCTCCCTCGAGCGGCTCGACGCCCTGCTCCCGCAGCCGGCGCAGCGGATCGGGCTCTCGGCCACGGTGCGCCCGGTCGAGGAGGTCGCGTCCTTCCTCGGCGGAGCACGCCCGGTCACCGTCGTGCAGCCGGGCAGCCCCAAGACCGTGCTGCTCGAGGTCGTCGTCCCGGTCGACGACATGGCCGAGCTCGGTGCGGGCACCGGCGAGGGGGCCGGTCCGGCGACGGGCGATGCGCGAAGCGGCTCGATCTGGCCGCACGTCGAGGAGCACGTCGTCGACCTCGTCGCCGCGCACCGCTCGACGATCGTGTTCGTCAACTCGCGGCGGCTCGCCGAGCGGCTGACCGCGCGGCTCAACGAGATCTGGCACGAGCGGCAGACCGGCGAGGTGCTCGAGCCCGGGTCCGCGCCCGCGCAGGTCATGGCGCAGTCGGGTGCCACGGCCGGCGCCCCCACGGTGCTCGCGCGGGCGCACCACGGCTCGGTGAGCAAGGAGCAGCGCGCGCTCATCGAGGACGACCTCAAGGCGGGGCGCCTGCCCGCGGTGGTCGCGACGAGCAGCCTCGAGCTCGGCGTCGACATGGGCGCCGTCGACCTGGTCATCCAGGTCGAGTCCCCGCCGAGCGTGGCGAGCGGGCTGCAGCGCGTCGGACGCTCGGGTCACCACGTCGGCGCGGTGAGCAAGGGCGTCGTGCTGCCGAAGCACCGGGGCGACCTCGTGCAGACCGCGGTCGTCGCGCAGCGCATGCGCGACGGCCTCATCGAGTCGATGCGCATGCCGCGCAACCCGCTCGACGTGCTGGCCCAGCAGCTCGTCGCGATGACCGCGCTCGACACCTGGTCCGTCGACGACGCGCTCGCGCTCGTGCGTCGCGCCGCGCCGTTCGCGGCGCTCCCGCAGTCGGCGTACGACGCGGTGCTCGACATGCTCGCCGGCCGTTACCCCAGCGACGAGTTCGCCGAGCTGCGCCCGCGCCTCGTGTGGGACCGCACGTCCGGCACGATCACCGGGCGCCCCGGCGCGCAGCGGCTCGCGGTGACGAGCGGCGGCACCATCCCCGACCGCGGGCTGTTCGGCGTCTTCCTCGTCGGCGAGAAGGCCAGCCGCGTCGGCGAGCTCGACGAGGAGATGGTCTACGAGTCGCGCCTCGGCGACGTCTTCTCCCTCGGCGCGTCCAGCTGGCGGATCGAGGACATCACCCACGACCGCGTGCTCGTCTCTCCGGCGCCGGGCCTCGCCGGCCGGCTCCCGTTCTGGAAGGGCGACACCCTCGGCCGACCCTTCGAGCTCGGTCGCGCGATGGGCGCCTTCGTGCGCGAGGTCGGCGCCCTGCCCCGCGGCGACGCCGACGCACGGCTCGCGGCCATCGGCCTCGACGAGCGCGCACGGAGCAACCTGCTCGCCTACCTCGACGACCAGCGCACCGCCACCGGCCACCTGCCCGACGACCGCACGCTGCTCGTGGAGCGGGTGCGCGACGAGCTCGGCGACTGGCGGATCGTGCTGCACTCGCCGTACGGCGCGCAGGTCCACGCGCCGTGGGCGCTCGCGATCGCCGCGCGGGTGCGCGAGCGGCATGGCGTCGACGCGCAGGTGATGCACGCCGACGACGGCATCGTGCTGCGCCTGCCCGACGTCGAGGACGACGAGGTCGTGCGCGGCGTGCTCGAGGCCGCGCTCATGGATCCCGACGAGGTCGAGGCGCTCGTGACCGCCGAGGCGGGCGGCTCGGCGCTGTTCGCCGCGCGGTTCCGCGAGTCGGCGTCGCGGGCCCTGCTGCTGCCGCGGCGCCACCCCGGCAAGCGGTCGCCGCTCTGGCAGCAGCGACAGCGCTCGGCGCAGCTGCTCTCGGTGGCGGCGCAGTACGGCTCGTTCCCGATCGTGCTCGAGACGATGCGCGAGGTGCTCCAGGACGTCTACGACGTCCCCGGGCTCGTCG
>JAJXTD010000096.1 GCA_021784035.1 Actinomycetes bacterium
GGCGGCCGCGGACCGAGACCACCCCCGTAGGGGGTGTCGAGGGCCGCGCGGGAGTCGCCGTGAGGCGACGACCAGCCGCCGTAGCGGAGCCGTCGCCGACGCGGCCGCGCGCGAGCGCGGGCGCTTGGAGGCGCAGCAACACGGCACTATGTGCCTGTGGCGAACGAACGGGCGTCGATCGCGCTGACCGCGGCCGAGGTCGACGCGCTCCTGCGCGCGGCGCGGACGCTCGTGCTCGTGACGAACGGGCCGGACGGCGTACCCGATCCGGTGCCGATGTGGTTCGTCGTGGACGAGGGCGGCGCGGTGTGGATGCGGACGTACGCGAAGAGCCAGAAGGTGCGCAACCTCGAGCGCGACGCGCGGTTCGCGGCGCTGGTCGAGACGGGGGACCGCTACGTCGAGCTCCGCGGCGCCCAGCTGTCCGGCACGGTCGCGATCGTCGACGACGTCGACACGGTCTGCGAGGTGTTCGCCGGCCTCCTGGTGCGCTACGAGGGGCTGGACCCGGAGCACGTCGACGCCGTGAAGGCGGCCTACCGCGAGCGCGCGCCGAAGCAGCGCGCGCTGCGGCTCGACGTGACGCGCACCGTGTCCTGGGACCACGGCAAGCAGGCCGGGGTCTCCGGCGGCCCGGAGTGACCGGCCGATGACCCGGTTCGCGTACGTCGGTGTGCTCCTGCTGGTCGTGCTCGGCACCGCCTGGCTCGAGCTACTGCTCCGCACCCGGGTCTACGCGCGGTGGCGGCGCCTGCTCCTCACCCTCGCTCCGGTCGTCGTCATCTTCAGCGTCTGGGACGTCCACGCGATCGCAGCCGGCCACTGGACGTTCGACGGGGAGCGGACGACCGGCGTGCTCCTCCCCGGTGCGCTGCCGCTCGACGAGGTGCTGTTCTTCGTCGTCGTGCCGATCGCAGCGCTGCTCACGCTCGAGGCCGTGCGGTCGGTGAAGCGCTGGGAGGTCGGCGACGAGCCCCCCGGCGCGTGCGTCGACGGGACGCGCGTCGACGACGGGGACGCGGCATGACCTACACGCAGCTCGCGCTGCTCGGTGTCGTCCTCGTCGTGCTGCTCGACCTGCTCGTCGTGCGGACCCGTCTGCTCCGGCGTCGCGTGTTCTGGACGGCGTACGCGATCGTGCTGTTCTTCCAGCTCGTCACGAACGGGATCCTCACCGGCCTGCGCATCGTGCGCTACGACGGCGCCGCGATCGTCGGCTCGTCGACGCCGGCCGACGGACCACCGCCGTTCCTGGGCGACGGGCGGATCGCGTTCGCGCCGTTCGAGGACCTGCTGTTCGGGTTCGCGCTCGTCGTGCTGACGCAGGTGCTCTGGGTGTGGCTCGGCCGGCGCGGCGTGCAGCGGACGCCGTACGCCGGACCGCCTCGGCTCCCGATGCCGGGCGCCGCGGACGACCCGCGCGGCTGACGAGTCGGGCGCCGCCGCTGCCCACCCGGATGTCGTTTCCGCACCGGGAACGGACCCCGGAGACGACCGCGAGACGGGCAGCAGCGGTTCGTCAGCCCCCGCTGGCGGCGGCCGGGGCGTTCAGGCCGTGCGGGCGGCCCTCGCCGTGCAGCCGGCGGGCCCGGCGTGCCTCGCGCCAGGCGGGCAGGGCGACGGCGAGCCGGCGGGACGTGGGGACCGTGGCGCGCCGGGTGAAGACCTGGTAGTCGATGTCCTCCACGGCGTCGACGATGCCGCAGTAG
Source organism: Actinomycetes bacterium (assembly GCA_021784035.1). Classification (GTDB taxonomy): domain Bacteria; phylum Actinomycetota; class Actinomycetes; order S36-B12; family CAIYMF01; genus Longivirga. The sequence goes on from JAJXTD010000096.1 coordinate 1,710, forward strand.
AGGATGCGCGCGGCCTCGATGCAGGGCTGCGACGACGGGTGCAGCATCGTGATCCCGGCGCGCGACGCCTCCTCGAGCGCCCGGACCCGCGCGATCTGGAACTCGAGCGCGGCCCGGATCTCCCGCGTGACGACTCGTCGCTCGAGGTCCGCGCGCGTCACGCCGAACCGGGCGAGCTCGTCGCGCGGCAGGTAGACCCGGCCGCGCTGGAGGTCCTCGCCGACGTCGCGCACGAAGTTGGCGAGCTGGAACGCGACTCCCAGATCCTTCGCGTGCTCGTACGCCGCCGGCTGCGTGGGCTCGAGGATCGGCACCATCTGCAGGCCGATGACCGCGGCCGAGCCGTAGACGTACTCGTAGAGGTCCTCGTAGCTGTCGTAGCCGGTGACGGTCAGGTCCATCGCCATCGAGTGCAGGAACGCCTCGAAGTGCTCGACCGGGATGTCCCACCGGAGCACGGTGTCGACGACCGCACGGCACACCGGGTCGTCGCTTCGGCCGCGGCGCAGGGCGGCGAAGAAGCGGTCGCCCCACGAGCGGAGCTCGTCGGCCTTCTGCTGCTCGGACAGCGTCGAGGCGAGGTCGTCGACGATCTCGTCGGCGTAACGGGCGAAGCCGTAGAGCGCATGGACATAGGGCCGCTTGGCCGGCGGCAGCAGCAGCGTCGCGAGGTAGTACGTCTTCCCGTGCGCGGCGTTCAGCTCCCGGCAGCGCTCGTACGACGCGCGCATCTCCGGATCGGTGATGCCCGCGCGGTCGAGGTCCTGGCTGCGCATGCGGACGATCCTCGCACCGATGCCGCGATGGCGCCGCCGTGGGCGTGCCACCATACGGAGCGTGCCCGTCGCCGCGACCGTGCCCCGGCGCGCGCTGGCCGTCCTGGTCGCCGTGCTGCTCGGTGTCCTGCTGAGCGCGTGCGGCGACTCGACGCCGAGGGGCACGGCCACCTACTCCGGCGGCACGGCGGGCCAGGGATACCAGCCGACCGGGACCCCGGCCGTCTCCACCCCGGCGTCGTCGCCGTTCGCCACCGCGACTCCGACGCCCGCCGACGCCGCGAAGCTGGCCCCCGCGGCACCCGTCTCGGACCTGCCGACGACGACCGTCGCGCAGCTGCCCGCGGAGGGCGTCGACACCCTCCGGCTCATCGCCCTGGGCGGGCCGTTCCCGTACGCGCAGGACGGCGCCACGTTCGCGAACCGCGAAGGACTGCTGCCGCAGCACCCGTCGGGCTGGTACAAGGAGTACACGGTCGTCACTCCGGGCTCGGCCGACCGCGGTGCGCGGCGCATCGTGGCCGGCGCGGACGGCGGCCGGTTCTACACCGGCGACCACTACGCCTCGTTCCGCGAGGTCCTCTCGGGAGTGTCCTCATGACCTCGACAGCGCTCGCGAAGCTGAGCGGCGTACGCCGGACCGACGCACCGGTCGACGAGCTCGAGGCCGAGGCCGAAGCGCTCGACTGGCGCTGTGTCGTCCTGGACGGGAGCGACGTGGAGGACCGCGTGGCCTTCCTCGAGTCCTGCGACGAGGCGTTCGCCCTGCCGGAGTGGTTCGGCATGAACTGGGACGCGCTCGAGGAGTGCCTCGCCGACCTCGAGCTCGAGGGCGCCGAGGGGGTCGTCGTGGTGTGGTCGTCGTGGGGGACCTTCGCGGAGGCCGCGCCGAAGGACTTCGCCGTCGCGCTCGACGTGCTCGGCTCGGCCGTGCGCGGCTGGACGACGGACGGCGTGCGCGGGGGAGTCCTGCTCGTCGGCGAGGGACCCGACCTCGACGTCGCCGAGCTCTGATCCCACCTTCCCGGGACGCGGGTCAGGCGGAGGCGGGGCCGCGCACGACGAGCCGGTCGCGGCGTGCCGCAGCGGGCTGGTCGTCGGGCATCAGGCCGTGCGAGGTCGCGCCGCCGAACACCAGGGCGCGCTCGCGCGGCGAGACCGTCACGGCGAGACCGATGGCCGCGGCGGACGCGAGCATGGCGAGGCCGTCGCTCAGCTCGAGCAGGCTGTCGGCCGAGGCGCTGGTCTCGCAGAGGCCGTAGAGCGTGAAGGCAGCGGTGAGGCTGATGACCACCCGCAGCTCGCGGGGGGAGAGCCCGGACGCGGCCGCGAGCGGGAGGGCCCAGAGCAGGTACCACGGCTGGATGACCGGGCCGAGGGCGACGACCGCGAGGAACGCGAGCATGAGCGACCGCACGGCGGTGCGGCCCTGGGGCTTGAGGCACAGCCACGCGACGATGACGATGGCGGCGACCTCGCCGATGGCCCGGAAGACGCCGACGGTCAGGTCGACGTGGTCGCCGAGGCCGATCCAGGACAGCAGGTTGCCCGACGCCATGCCGAGCGCGGTGGTGGGCGACAGCCAGGTACGCACCTCGCCCGGCGTCGTCAGCGCCCGGATCCAGCCGAGGCTCGTCCCCACCATCCCGGCGAGGATCACGTAGCTGAGCGCGAACGTGGCCGCCGTCTTCACCCACGCGACGACGCGGCCACGGAGGTCTGCGCGCGTGCCCGCCCACACGAGCCCGACGAACGGGAGGGCCAGCAGCCCGATGGGCTTGACCATGCCGCCGAGGCTCAGGATCACGACGCCGAGCATCGGGCGGCCCTCGATCGCGATGGCCAGCCCCGCGACGACGAGGCCGATCATGAGGGCGTCGTTGTGCACCCCGGCGACGAAGTGCATGATCACGAGCGGGTTCATGACGCCGAGCCACAGCGCCTTCGAGGCGTCGATGCCGCAGTGGAACGCGAGCCGCGGCACGTAGTAGGCGAGCAGCCCGACCCCGACCAGTGCGATGAGCCGGAACGCCACCACGGCGAGCCAGGTGTTGTCGCCGACGAAGGCGGCGACGCCGCGTGAGAGCGCGAGGAACACCGGGCCGTACGGCGTAGGCGTGTTCTGCCACATCGGGTCGACGCCGTCGCGGAACCACCCGGGGATCGAGGCGACGCCCTGGGTGTACGGGTCGCCGCCGGCCAGCATGAGCTTGCCCTGGACGAAGTAGGAGTAGACGTCGCGGCTGAACAGCGGCGGTGCCAGGAGCAGCGGCGCGCTCCAGAGCGCGAGGACCGCCCAGAGCCGGCGGATGTCGCGGACGTGGCCGGCGAGGATGTCGGCGCCGACCACGAGCCAGGCCTGGAGGAACAGCGCACCGCCGAGGATCACCGACGCGCGGGACACGAACTGGCCGATGTCCGTCGTCTTCAGCGTGTGGATGATCGGCACGTCGACGAGTGCGCTCTCCCACGGGATCCAACCCACGCCCAGGGCGCCGATGGCGATGACCGTCGTGGCCACGAGCCCGGGGATCGCGTAGCGCAGCGTGAACGCCAGACCCGAGTCCGACTCGACGCCGTCGACGTCGTCGGGAACGGGGGAGGCCACGGTCCCCAGGGTAGCTGTGGCAGGTGGCCGAGGCCGACCCCGCCAGCGCCGCCCGCGGCGTGACGAACGTCGCGCCGAGCCCGGGAACTCCGGCCGGCGATGCCCGCTTCGCGTGGGTTTGCCCGGTGGCCGGACGTGGCCGTCCCGTGACCTCCGGGGACGTGGTCCCCCGACCGGGGGCTGCCGGCTCAGTGCAGGTACGTCGGCCGGTAGGACGGGTCCGGGCCGGTGATGCGCTCGGCCGCGAGGCGCCCGGACACGAGCACCATCGGCACGCCGACGCCGGGCTGCGTGCCCGACCCGGTGAACACGACGTTCTCGCCCCACAGGTTCGACGGGCGGAACGGGCCGGTCTGGCCGAACGAGTGCGCGGCCGCGAACGGCGCGCCGCGCTCCATGCCGCGGGCCGCCCAGTCGAGCGGCGTGGTGACGTGCTCCACCTCGATGCCGTCGCCGAAGCCGACGTAGCCGCGCTCCTCGAGGGTGCGCACGACCTCGTCGCGGTAGCGCGGGCCCTCGGTGCCCCAGTCGATGTCGGCGTCGAGGTTCGGCGTCGGGAACAGCACGTAGTAGATCTGCCGGCCGTCGGGGGCCAGCGACGGGTCCGAATGGGTCGGGTTCGTGACGAGGATGCTCGGGTCGCTCATCAGCCGCTTCTCGTCGATGAGCTCCCGGAAGACGCCGTCCCAGCTGCGCCCGAAGTGGATGTTGTGGTGGGCCGTCTTCGTGTACGTCGCCGACGATCCGGCCAGCAGCAGGAAGCACGAGGGCGAGTACGTCAGGCGGCGTACCGACCACGGCTCCTGGCCGAGCAGCTCGCGCATCGCGACGGGCAGGTCCGGGTTGAGCACGACGACGTCGGCCGGGATGCGCTCGCCCTCCGCGGTGTGCACCGCCGTGGCCCGGCCGCCACCGGTCTCGACACGCGTGACCTCCGTCGAGTAGCGGATCTCGACGCCGTGCTTCTCCGCGGCGGCGGCCATCGCCCGGGGCAGCGCGTGCATGCCGCCGCGCGGGAAGTAGACGCCCGCGACGGAGTCCATGTACGCGATGACGGCGTAGATCGCGAGGGCGTCCTGCGGCGAGAGCCCGGCGTACATCGCCTGGAAGCTGAACAGCCGCTCGGTGCGCGGGTCCTTCAGGTACTGGCGGACCTTCGGCGACAGCCGGCGGAAGCCGCCGATCGCCACGAGCCGGGCGAGGTTCTCCGTGACGAGGTCGAGCGGGCTGTCGATGTTGGTGTCGATGAAGTCGCGCATCTCGTAGCGGTAGAGCTTCGACACGAACTCGACGTAGCGGCGGTAGCCGGCCGCCTCGTCCGGTGAGATGACCCGCTCGATCTCGGCGGCCATCGCGTCGACGTCCGAGTGCACGTCGATCTGGGAGCCGTCGGGGTAGTACGCGCGGTAGAGCGGCTCGACCGGCACGAGGTCGAGCCAGTCGTCCATGTCCTCGCCGACGGAGTCGAACGCGTCGCGGATCAGGTCCGGCATCGTGAGCACGGTCGGCCCGGTGTCGAACCGGAAGCCCGAGTCCTCGATCAGCCCGGCCCGGCCACCGGGCACGGCCTCGCGCTCCAGCACCGTGACGCGGCGGCCGGTGCCGGCCAGCCGCAGCGCGCACGAGAGACCGGCCAGGCCCGCGCCGACGATGACGACGTCGTCGGTCGGGCCCGTGACGGTGCGGACGCCGCGGCGCAGGAGGGACATGACGACAGCCTAGGGAGGCGCGGCGTCCACGGCCTCCCGAGAACGGTGCGGGCGGACGGGCTAGACCGTGCGCGAGGTCGCGGCGACCGCGAGCCCGTGGAGGACGTCGCGCGCGGGCTCGTCGACGTATGGCGACGCGAGTGCGCGCAGCGCCTGCCCGGTGAGCGCCTCGATGAGCGCCTCGACGTGCCGTAGCGCGCCGGTGTCCACGATGATCCCGCGCAGCTCGTCGACGCCGTCGGCGTCGAGCGCCGGGTCGCCGAGCCGGCGGCGCAGCACGGCCGCCTGGGCGGGCGACGCGGCCTCCTGCGCCGTGGCCACGAGCACGGTCCGCTTGCCCTCGCGCAGGTCGTCGCCCGCGGGCTTCCCGGTCTCGGCCGGGTCGCCGAACACGCCGAGCACGTCGTCGCGCAGCTGGAAGGCCTCGCCGAGCGGGAGGCCGTACCCGGAGTAGGTCACGACGAGCTCGGTCGGGGCGTCCGCGAGCGCGGCGCCGAGGTGGAGCGGCCGCTCGATCGTGTACTTCGCGGCCTTGAAGCGCACCACGCGCATCGCGCGCGTGGCCGAGCCGCCGCCTCGCGCCTGCTCGAGCAGGTCGAGGTACTGCCCCGCCATGAGCTCCGTGCGCATGACGTCGTAGACCGGCTTGGCGCGCATCACCGAGCGCGGCGGCAGGCCGCAGGACATGAGCAGCTCGTCGGCCCAGGACAGGCAGAGGTCCCCGAGCAGGATCGCGGCTCCGGTGCCGAACCCCTCCGACGAGCCGAGCCACTCGTTGCCGCGGTGCAGCGTGGCGAACCTGCGGTGCGCGGCCGGCAGGCCGCGGCGGGTGTCGCTGCCGTCCATGACGTCGTCGTGGATCAGGGCGCAGGCCTGGAGCAGCTCGAGCGCCGTGGCCGCGGTCACGGCCTCCTCGCAGTCCGCGCCGCCCGCGCCGCGCCAGCCCCAGTAGGCGAACGCCGGGCGCAGTCGCTTGCCCCCGCGCAGCAGGTCGAGGAGCGCGTCGGACAGCGGAGCGAGGTCCGGGCTGACGTCGTCGAGCACGGGGACCTGCGCGGCGAGGAAGTCGTCGAGCCGCTTCTGCACGCGGACGCGGAGGTCCTCGGCATCCAGCGGCGAACCGGGTGCCCCCGTGACGGTCATCCTCCGAGGGTAGAGGTGTGCGGACCCGGCGGCACCCGGAGCGACCGACCGATCCTCCGCCGGTGCCCAGCATGCGGACCGCCAGGGTCCGAAGGGTGGGACTCCCCGTACGCTCGACGCCATGGCCTCAGCGCGTCGTCTCCCGTCCCCCGCGGCGTCCGCGGCGACGATCGGCGGGCTGCTGGCGTCAGGCGGGCACTCGTTCTCCTTCGAGTTCTTCCCACCGAAGACCGACGAGGGCGAGCGCCAGCTCTGGCAGGCGATCCGTGAGCTCGAGGCGCTGCGGCCGACGTTCGTCTCGGTGACCTACGGCGCCGGCGGCTCGACGCGCGACCGCACCGTCCGCGTGACGCGCCGGATCCACGAGGAGACGACGCTGCTCCCGATGGCCCACCTCACGTGCGTCGGGGCCACAGTCGCGGAGCTCCGCTCGGTGATCGGGTCGTACGCCGACGCCGGGCTGCGCAACGTGCTCGCGCTGCGCGGCGACCCGCCGGGCGGCCCCGGGGCGGAGTGGGTGCGGACCGAGGGCGGCCTCGCGCACGCCGACGAGCTCGTCCGGCTCGTGCGCTCGCTCGGCGACTTCTGCGTCGGCGTCGCCGCGTTCCCCGAGGGCCACCCGGAGTCGGCGTCCCTCGACGAGGACGCGCGCGTCCTGCTGGCCAAGCAGGAGGCCGGTGCGGAGTTCGCCGTGACGCAGCTGTTCTTCCGGGCGGAGGACTACGTCGCCCTCGTCGACCGGGCCCGCGCGGTCGGCTGCACGATGCCGATCATCCCCGGCCTCATGCCGCTCACGAACATCTCCCAGATCGACCGGTTCGCCGCCCTCTCCGGCACGGCCTTCCCGGAGGACCTCGCGGAGCGGTTCCGGGCCGTGGGCGACGATCCGGCGGCGGTGCACGCGCTCGGGGTCGAGGCGGCGGCGGAGCTCGCCACCGAGCTGCTCGCCGCCGGTGCGCCTGGCCTGCACTTCTACACGCTCAACCGCTCCACCTCGACCCGCGAGATCTACACCGGTCTCGGCCTGGCCACCTACGCCTGACGCGTCCGCGCCGCGTACCGCCCCGGAGTCGGGCAGGATCACGGCATGGGTCGATCGGTCACGGTGAGCGGGCACGGACGGGCGACGGCGGCGTACGACGAGGCCACGCTCCGGCTCGCCGCATCGGCACGCGCCGCGAACCCGAGCGACGCGACGGCCCGGGCGACCTATGCGATGTCCGCGATGCGCGACGCCGTGCTGTCCGGCGGGGTCGACCCGTCGGCGCTCTCGACCACGAACGTGTCGCTCAACCCGGTGCACGACCCGTGGCCCACGGTCGTGGCCTACGAGGCCTCCCTCGGCCTCGCCGTGCGGCTCGCCGACCTCTCGCGCGTGGGGACGCTCCTCGTCGCCGCCATCGACGCGGGCGGTGACGGGGCCCGGGTCGACGGGATCGCGTTCAGCCACCGCGACGCCGCCGCGCTCCAGCGCGCGGCGCGCGACGCCGCGTTCGCCGACGCCCGCACGAAGGCCGAGCAGTACGCCGGGCTCGCCGGCCAGGCCCTGGGCGAGGTCCGGCACGTCGTCGAGGGCGAACTCGCCGGCGGTCCGTCGCCGCGCCGCCACCTCGCGCCGGCCGCCGACTCCGGTGCCGGGGTCCCGGTCGACGCGGGCGAGGGCACGGTCGCGGCCGTCGTCTCGGTGACGTGGGCGCTCGGGCCCGCCGTCTGATGTGCCCGAGGTGGTTGCGGCCGTGACACGCCAGGTGCTGACCCGACGCGCGTGCGCCGCGAGGTTGCGGGGGTGTCGCCCGTGATGCGCTCTGTGCTGACTCGGCGCCTGTGCGCCGCGAGGTGCCAGGGGTGTCGGCCGTGATGCGCGGGGTGCTCACGCGCGACGCGTACCTCGACCGGTGGGCGACGCTGCACGGCGGGTACGACCCGCGGTCGTCGCGGGTCGTCGGCCCGTGGCTCGGGACGGTCTACGCGCTCGCGCGTCCGGTCGCGCGCCTCGGCGTACGACCGGACGTCGTGACGCTGGCCGGCGTCGTCCTGTCGGGCCTGGTCGTGTGGCTGTCCGCCCTCGGTGGTCGCTGGATGCTGCTCGCCGCGTTCGTCGTGGGCGCGTCCGGTCTGCTCGACTCGCTCGACGGCGCGGTCGCGGTCCTCACCGAGCGGGTGTCGAGCTGGGGCGCCGTCCTCGACTCCCTCGTCGACCGGGTGAGCGACGTGCTCTACCTCGTCGCGCTGTGGCTCGTCGGGGCACCGGCGTGGACGTGCGTCGCGGCCGGCGCGGTCGTGCTCACCCAGGAGTACGCGCGCGCCCGCGCCACCGCGGTGGGCATGGACGACATCGGTGTCGTCACCGTGGGGGAGCGCCCGACCCGCGTCATCGTCGTCGCGATGTTCCTCCTGGCCGCAGGAATCTACGTCGCGTCCGCGGTCACCTGGGCCTCCCTCGGTGCCTACGCGTCCCTGACCATCGCCCTCGTCGCCCTCACCCAGCTCCTCGTCGTGGCGCACGGTCGCCTCTCCGCCTGAGCCGCCCGGGTTTCCGCATCAAGGTGCCCACGGACGCGATAGACGCAGCTGCGGCGCCCCACCGAGCTCACAAGTCGGGCGTGTCGGCCACGAGGCCGCGCTGTCAGGCCGGCGGGTTCCGTGGTGGCTCACTCGGCCGCATCGGCTCGCGTCCAGCGTGGTCAAGGCGCTGGCTGTGGGCCCGTGGACAGCCGGCTTCGGTGGGGCCGGTTCGCTTCCGGCGGGGTGAAGGGCGCTGGCTATGGATCCGTGGACGGTCGGCTTGGGTGGTGTCGGCTTGCTTCCGGGGTGGTGAACGGCGCTGGCTGCGGGCCCGTGGACGGCTGGCCTCGGTCGTCTCGGCGCGCTTGCGTCGGGGTCGCCGGGACGGCGGTCGCGCCGTCACTCGGCGTGGTCGGGATTCGCGGAAAGTAGTTGTGCACACTGGGCTTTCGAGGCCCTCGACTGTCAGACCCCCCGCGTAGGTTCGAGGCATGAGCTCGACCACCAGCCGCCCGCCCCGGACCCCGGGTGCGCTGCTCGCGGACGCCGTCGCGGACCTGACCGACGCGGTCGCGCGGCTCGCGGAGCTGACCCGCGCGGGTGCACTCGTCGAGGTGCCGGGTTCCGCGCTGGCTGGACTGACCGTGGCGATGCACCGCGCTGGTGACCGGCTCGCCGCGGTGTCGACGGTGGCGACCGGGGTGGTGCACGCCTCCGGCGCGCTGGAGGTGGACGGGTTCGCCTCGACGAAGGCCTGGCTGCAAGGACCGTGCCGCACCTCCGAGACCGAGTCGAAGGTCCTCCTCGCCTCGTCGACCGCGCTGCGCGACGAGTACGCCGCGACCGCGGACGCGTGGCTCGCGGGGGAGGTGCCGGGTGGGGCGGTGCGGGAGATCACCCGCGGGATCACCCTCGCGGTGAAGGCGCTGCCGGTGCTCGAACGAGCGGAGCGCACCGGGGAGGCGGAGGAGATCCTCCTCGCCCTGGCCCGCACCTCCCCGGTCGCGGACGTCGCCCGCGCGGCGCGGGTCCTGCGGTTCG
>JAJXTD010000270.1 GCA_021784035.1 Actinomycetes bacterium
GCCGCCACGGCCGCGACAGGAACCCACCACGCATCGGGCCACAGCCGTACGGCGGCCACCCACCCGACGAGCGCGCCGGCTGCCATCGCCCAGCCGAGCGCGAACGCCACGACCACGTCGCGCGCCCACCTCGTCCACGGGCCCGCCGCCAGCCCCACGGCGAGCGACTCGCGACGGACGACGACGGCGAACGGGAGCGAGACGAGCCGGCCCACGAGGAGCACGAGCGTCGTGGCGGCCACGACCTCGACCGGCCAGGGCCCCGGCACGGCGCCGGTGAGCGCCGACACCGCACCCGTGACGACGAGCGCGGTCGGGACGAGCACGTCGAGCGCGGTCGCGGCGAGGCCCCACGGGCGGACGCGGCGGCGGAACGCGCGGTCGCGCTCCTGCTCGGCACGGGTGAAGTCGCGGTCCAGGTCGGCCGAGGTCACCACGGGCACCGGCTGCGCGGGCACCCATCGAGCGGTCAGGAAGCCGAGCAGCACCGTGCCGACGACGACCACGACCGCGGCGGCCACGACGCGAGCCCTCAGGCGGCCAGCGTGCGCATGCGCGCGCGCCAGGCGGTCTCGAACGCGGCGGTGCCCGCGCCGGTCACCTGACGCAGCGCGGCGTCGAGGTTCTGGGCGGCCGAGCCGGTGCCGGCCACGGTGAGCCGGTAGAGGCGCACGAGCGCCTTCTGGCCGTACTCCTCCACGACGAGCCGGCAGGCGAGGTCCGCACTCTCGTACGCGAGGTCCACCTCCTCGCCGTCGAACATGGCCTGGGTGGGCAGGTGCCGGGGGGCCGTCCCGCGGCGCTGCGCCTCGATCAGCTCGCGGAGCTCGTCGTCGAGCGCGATGCCGCTGCCGCGGTAGCCGACGTACTCGGCGAAGCCCTCCTCGAGCCACAGCGGTACGCCGGGCGTGCCGGGGGCGTTCGTGGCCACGTGGGTGATCTCGTGGCGCACGACCACCTCGCGGCCGGTCGCCGACAGCTCGGCCATGCCGGGCGTGTTCGTCCAGATCCGCAGCGCGGACGGCGACCCGCCGTCGGTGAGCTCGCCGGTCGTGACCGCGGCATAGCCGTCGAGCGACGCGGCCGAGCGGGCCAGCGCCCGGCCGAGCTGCGCGACCGTGTGCGGTACGACGAGCACGGGCTCCTGGCTCCACGCGGTCCCCCAGACCGCGTCGACGCCCGGCACCGACGCGTCGGCGAGGCGCGCGTACCCGCGCAGGACCGACGTCGCCGTGTCGATCCCGATGACGAGACTGTGCGTGCCGCGTACGACGGTGAGCGCGCCGAGATCCCACGGCTGCGCCCGCCGGTCGGCGGTGGCCTCGGCGGCGACGCGCCACCCCGCGGTGCCGTTCACGAGCGTGAGGTGCTCGTGCACGACGGCGTCCGACGTGTCCACGTCGAGCCGCAGGTGCACCCGGACGTCGAGGGCGACGGTCGAGGCGTTCTTCCCTGGGGTCGTCGAGGTGACGTCGTAGACCCACTGGGTGATGGGCAGCGCCGCGAGCCGAGCGAACAGCGGTGCCTTCGCGGTGGGGGTCTGCGTGGTGCGCCACTGCGCGAGGTCGTCGCCGGCGACGGCGTCCCCGCGCCGGGCCAGCAGGGCCGCGATGGCCGACTCGCGGGCGGCCGCGGCGTCGGCGCCGCTTGTCCCCGGGGAGCCCGTGGCGGTCGAGCCGCTCCCGGCCGCAGGGACGACGGAGCGCAGGCCCGATCCGGTGGGCAGCAGGCGCGGCGCCGCGACGCCCGCGGCCACGAGAAGCGCCACGAGGACCGCGATCCCGGCGACGACCGGGCCGGTCCGCCGGCGGCGACGGGTCGGGACGGCGGGTCCGGCCCCGGCGGAGTACCAGGACGCGTCCGGCCGATGGTCCCAGGCTCCCGGGTCGACGGGCGACCACGGCGCGGACGGCACGCGGGGGTCGGTCCCCTCGCCGGTCGTGCCCGCGGTGCCGTCGTCCATGGACACACGGTAGGTGTCCGGACCGGGCCAGCGGTCCGCGGGGACGACCTCGTCGTCCGGCGGTCGGTCGGGACGGGTCAGACGACCCGGCTCGCCCCGCTGTAGCGCTCGCCGTACCACGGACCCCAGGCGGCGATGACCTCGACGCCGGCACCCGGGTTGGAGGCACTGACCATCATGCCGCCGCCGATGTACATCGCGACGTGGTGGGCACCGCTGCCGAAGTAGAACAGCAGGTCACCCGGGCGCAGCTCGCTCCGGCTGATGTGCCGGGTGCTGGCGTACTGCGCGTAGGAGTAGTGCGGCAGGGACACACCGGCCGCGCGCCAGGCGGCCAGGGTGAGGCCGGAGCAGTCGAACGATCCGGGGCCGGCCGCGCCGGCGACGTAGCGATGGCCGACCTTGGACAACGCGTAGGCCACGGCGATCCGGGCCCGGCTGGACGGCGAGCCGCTCGACGCGGCCCGGGTGCTCGACGCGGCCCGGGTGCTCGACGCAATGGCACCGGACGAACCGCGCCGGCTGGCGCGGACCGGCTGCGCGGCCGGCGCCT
>JAJXTD010000271.1 GCA_021784035.1 Actinomycetes bacterium
ACCACCCTCGCGAACACCGTCCTGCTCTGCGTGAAGCACCACCACGCCGTGCACGAAGGCGGCTGGACCATCACCCGGACCGACGGCGTCGACGCCCACACCACCGGCTGCTGGACCTTCACCCCACCACGAACCCGGCCCTGAGCCCCGCGAGGGCCAGGGCGCACCACCCGTCACCCTCCGGAACGACCGTCACAGGACCGAGCGTGCGGTCAGACGTCCACCGCGTACGCGATGCGCATCTCGAGTCGCTCACCGTCGAGACGGACCCTGGCCTGCTCTCCCTGTGGCTCGGGACAGTCGACCTGCCGGTGGAGGTGGTGCCCGGCAACCGCGGGGTCATAGCGGTCGATATCGCAACGGGCACAGGGGATATCCGCCTCGAGCCGGCGCACTGAGCGCGGACGGTCAGGGCCGGTCGACGGTCAGCGTGAAGCCGGCGGTGCGCAGCCGCTCGGCGAGGCGTACGCCGATCCCCGAGGCGGCCGTGAGCACACCGGCGATGTCCGGCAGCGCGTCGCCGTCGAGCGTGAGGGCGAGGGCGCTCTCGCCCAGCATGACCGCGGTGGCCTGGTAGCCCGGGTCGCCCTGTGCCGCCACGACGGCGCGGTAGACGCCGCCCGTCGTGGTGCGCGTGCGGATCTCGATGTCGAAGCCGCCGTTGCGCCGGGACTCCTCGTCCGGACCCTCCCCCGGCGCGGGCAGGAACCGGTCGAGCACGGCACGGGTCGGGCCGAAGGCCAGGCCGGCGAGACCGACGGCCAGGCCGACGGATACGCCGACGGCACGCAGCGGCGCGGCGAGGTCGTCGCCGTAGGCCATCGCCTCGCGGTAGCGGAACGTGCGGCCGTAGGCCCAGCCCTGCAGTGCGTTGCTCATCCGCACCACGCGGGTGTTGTACGGCGCCATCACGAACGGCCCCACCCACGCGCCGATGCTCGCGTCGCGCCGGATGCGCACGGAGTCCGGCGACGCACCGGCGTCCGGCTCGGCGTCGCGGTCGGGGCTCAGGGCGTACGGATCGACCACGAGCTTCGCGAGCGAACGGTCCGCGGCGACGGCCTGCGCCATCGCACGTGCCGAGTCGACGGTGCCGCCGCTGACGCCGCCGCGCATCGAGCGGACGACGAGCGTCGTGTCCTCGAGCGTCCCCTCCCCGTCGGCACGGACCCGCTCGGCGAGGAGGAGGACGCCGATGTCCGACGGGACGGAGTCGAACCCGCACGAGTGCACGATGCGCGCACCGGAGTCCCGGGCGGCATCGGCGCAGGTGTCCAGCGACTCGCGGACGAACAGCACCTCGCCCGTGAGGTCGGCGTAGTCGGTGCCAGCCTCGGCGCAGGCGTGCACGAGCGGGAGCCCGTAGCGCAGGTAGGGGCCGACGGTCGTGGCGACGACGTCGGTCGAGCGGGCCAGCGCGCGCACGGAATCCGGGTCGGCGGCGTCCACCCTGACGAGCGGCCACGCCGCGGCGGCGGGACCCAGGTCGTCCCGGACCGCGGCCAGCCGCTCCGGGGACCGACCCGCGAGCGCGACGCGTACGCCGGACGGCGCGTGCTCCGCGAGGTACGCCGCGGTGAGCCGGCCGACGAAGCCCGTCGCGCCGAACAGGACGACGTCGTGGTCGCGCTGCCCCCGCACCCGTGCGCCCACGACCCGCGCCCCCCTGCTGCTCAGCAGCCCGGGAGCCGCTGCGCGAGCCAGCCGGGGAGGGCGTCGAGACCGATGCGCTCCTGCGCCATCGTGTCGCGGTCCCGGACCGTGACGGCCTGGTCCTCGAGGGTGTCGAAGTCGACCGTGACGCAGTACGGCGTGCCGACCTCGTCCTGGCGGCGGTAGCGGCGACCGATCGCACCGGCGTCGTCGAACTCGACGTTCCACGACTTCCGCAGCTCGGCGGCGAGGTCCTTCGCCTTCGGCGTGAGGTCCGCGTTGCGCGACAGCGGCAGCACGGCGACCTTCGTCGGGGCGAGGCGCTTGTCGAAGCGCATGACGGTGCGCTTGTCGACGCCGCCCTTCGCGTTGGGCGCCTCGTCCTCGTCGTAGGCCTCGAGCAGGAACGCGAACACGGCGCGGGTGAGCCCGGCCGCCGGCTCGATGACGTAGGGGAACCAGCGCTCGCCGGCCTCCTGGTCGAAGTACGACAGGTCGACGCCGGAGTGCTCGGAGTGCGTCTTGAGGTCGAAGTCGGTGCGGTTCGCGATGCCCTCGAGCTCGGCGAACTCCGTGCCGCCGAAGTTGAAGCGGTACTCGATGTCGACGGTGCGCTTCGAGTAGTGCGAGAGCTTCTCCTTCGGGTGCTCGAAGAAGCGCAGGTTGTCCGCCGAGAGGCCGAGGTCGAGGTACCAGTTCCACCGCTCCTGCAGCCAGTACTCGTGCCACTCCTCGTCGGTGCCGGGCTTGACGAAGAACTCCATCTCCATCTGCTCGAACTCGCGCGTGCGGAAGATGAAGTTGCCGGGCGTGATCTCGTTGCGGAAGGACTTGCCGACCTGGCCGATGCCGAACGG
>JAJXTD010000097.1 GCA_021784035.1 Actinomycetes bacterium
CGAGGTAGTCCGTCGCGGCCCGCTCGGCGTCGGCGAGGTGCGTGGTCGCGACCGTGCGTAGCAGGGCCAGCAGCGCGGCGACGTCGTCGCCCGCGAGCCGGTAGTGCACGAACGTGCCCGCGCGGCGGGCCCGCACGAGGCCGGCGTCCTTGAGCGACTGCAGGTGCATCGATGCGGTCGACGTGCCGAGCCCGGCCGCCTCGGCGAGCGCTTCGACGGACCGCTCGCCCTGCGCGAGGAGGTCGAGCAGCTCGAGGCGCTTGGGGTTCGACAGCCCCTTGCCCGCGCGGGCGAACTGCTCGTAGAGGGCGGTCTTGGCGTCGCGCCGGCTCATGGGGTTCCTCCGGCGACAACCGTGTCAGCAGGGACGGGGTCGTGTCGCGTCTCGTACATCCGCGCGGCGACCACGACACCGGACAGCGCGGTCAGCGCGGCGACCGCGCCGATCGCGGTGCGGACGCCGTAGAGGTCGGCGACGACACCGGACAGGATCGCGCCGACGGCGAAGCCGCCGTCGCGCCACAGCCGGTACGTGCCGACGGCGCGGGCCCGCCAGGCGGGGTGCGCCACGTCGCCGATCGCAGCCAGCAGCGTCGGGTAGACCATGGCGGTGCCGGCGCCGAGCAGGACGGCGGCGAACGCCCACCAGCCGAACTCGTTCGCGGTGGCCATGATCGTCAGCCCGACGGCCTGCACGAGCATGCCGCCGGCGATGAGCCACTTGCGGCCCCATCGGTCCGACAGGCCGCCGGTGACGAGCTGGCCGAGGCCCCAGACGAGCGGGTAGATCGCGGCGAGCAGCCCGATGCGCTCGATGGACAGCCCGGCGGACAGGAACAGGACGGGGAACAGGCCCCAGGCCAGGCCGTCGTTGAGGTTGTTCACCAGCCCGGCCTGGCTGGCGGCGGACAAGGCAGGTTCCTTGAACGAGGTCTGCAGGAACACCTGGCCGTTGGAGAGGTGGTCGCCGAGGTGGTCGTGCCGGCCGTCCGCGCGGGCGACGTGGCTCCGTGCCTCGAAGCGGGCGTGCTCCCGGGTCTCCCGCACGAACAGCGTCGAGATGCCCAGGCCGAGGGCGGCGAAGGCGATGCCGAGGTAGAACGGCGCGGGGCGCAGCCCGTACGCCGCGGCGAGGTAGCCGGTCGCGAGCGCGGTCACCGCGACGGCGGCGTACCCCGCGGCCTCGTTGAACCCCATCGCAAGACCCCGGCGCGCCGGGCCGACGAGGTCGATCTTCATCACCACGGTGGTGGACCAGGTCAGGCCCTGGCTGACACCGAGCAGGACGTTCGCGAAGACGATCCAGGCCCACGAGGGCGCCCAGATCAGCAGGAACGGCACCGGCAGAGCGACGAGCCACCCCGTGACGAGGACCGGCTTGCGGCCGAACCGGTCGGACAGCGTGCCGGCGACGTAGTTCGTCGCGGCCTTGGCGATGCCGAACGCGACGATGAACGCCAGCGCGGCGGTGTAGCCGGGCACACCGAACACCTGCGTGGCCAGCAGCGGCACCACGGTGCGCTCCTGGCCGAGCATGCCGCCGACGAGCGCGTTGACCCCGACGAGCAGGCTGAACGCGGCCAGGTTGGCGCGCATGCCCAGCGTGATCGGACGGGTCTCGGTGCGCGTCACGCGGTCACCTCGACGGCGCCGCCGGTCGCCGCGGCCCAGTCCGCGGGACCGACCGGGAGCACGGAGACGTCGGTGCGGCCGGCGCGCTCGAGGACGCTGGCGCCCGTCGTCGCGCGCTCGCTGTGCCCGCACATGGTCACCACGGGGCCGTCGGGCAGGGACGCCGTCCCGAGCGCCCCGAGCTCGACGTTGCCGGCGCCGGGCACGTGCCCCGCGGCGTACTCGCCGCGCTGGCGCACGTCGACGACGCGGGTGACGTCGAGGTCGACCGGGTCGGCGATGGGCGTCGCCGTCGTCGCCTGTCCGGAAGCGGCCCAGGCCGCGACGCCGCCGGCGAGCTCCCCGACGATCCCGTCGTAGCCGACCTTCCGGGCCTGCCAGACGATCTCCTCGGGGTCCTGGTCGTCGTTGCGCACGATGACGAGCGGAGTGCTCGGGTCGGGGACGAGCCAGCCGAGCCAGGTCGCGAACACGCCACGCAGCGTGATGGCCAAGGAGCCGGGGAGGTGCGCCGCGGCGTAGTCGAGGACCGGCCGCACGTCGACCACCTCGGCACCGGCGGCGCGCAGGCCGACGACCTCCGCGACCGACAGCGGCGCGAGCTCGGCCGGACCCGGCACGGCGGGCCCCGCCTGGTTGGTCCCCGACAGTCGGGAGAAGTACGGCGGGTACGTGCCGAGGCTGCCGAGCAGCGCCTCGACGAAGGCGTCCTCGTCCTCGATGCGCAGCAGCGGGTTGGTCGCCTTCTCCCGGCCGATGGTGGACGTGCGGTCGGAGCCGGGAGGCGCCGAGCAGAAGGAGCCCGCGCCGTGCGTGGGCAGGACCACCGTGTCGTCGGGGAGCCCGGCCAGGCGGCGCAGGGAGCGGAACTGCGCGCGGGCGAGCGGCACGGTCAGCTCCGGGGACACCAGGTCGGTCCGCGCCGCGGCCCCCACGATCAGCGAACCGCCGGTGAAGACGACCAGCGGTGCGTCGCCATCGGCGAGGAGGTAGGTCAGGTGCTCCTCGGTGTGACCGGGCGTCGCCCAGGCCCGCATCGTCAGGCCGCCGAGGTCGAGCACGTCGTCGTCGTCCATCCCGAGGTGCTCGAACCGGCGCGCGCCCGCTGCCGAGCCGATCACGCGCGCGCCGTCCCGGCGGGCGAGACGGACCGCGCCCGAGACGAAGTCGGCGTGCAGGTGGGTCTCGGCGGCGTACGCCACCCGCAGTCCGCGGCGGTCCGCGGCGCGGTCCAGCGCGCGCAGGTCCACGGTCGGGTCGAGCGCCAGGGCGCGCCCGTCGCCGAGGTCGACCAGGTAGGCCTGGTTGCCGAGGCCGTCGTCCAGCACGGCGGTGACGCGGTCGGCGAGCATGGAGAACCTCCGAGGTCGTTGGACAGTGTTCCAGAGAATACTGGAATATAGCGTCCCGACCAACGCGGCCGGTCCCGCCCGCGACGGGGGTGGGGCCGCGACGGTCGGGCGCGGCCCACGGTTCGGGTGGCTCACCGGGCGAGGTGCAGCTCGCCCGGGGGCTACCGCTGGTCGGGGTGCTCGAGCAGGTGCTCGCGGACCGCGCGGTGCAGGACCTTGCCGATCACCGAGCGCGGCAGCTCGTCGACGACGACGACCTGCCGGGGGACCTTGTAGCCGGTCAGGCGCTCGCGCGAGGCGGCCCGCACCTCCTCGGGGTCGAGGCGGACGCCGGGCTCGGCCACGACGGCCGCGACCACGCGCTCGCCGCCGGACCCGTCGGGCAGGCCCACCGCGGCGGCGTCGAGGACACCGGGCACGTGGCGCAGTGCGTCCTCGACCTCCGACGGGTACACGTTGAACCCGCCGGTGATGATGAGCTCCTTGATCCGGTCGACGACGGTGAGGAAGCCGTCCGCGTCCATCACCACGATGTCGCCGGTGCGGATCCACCCGCCGTCGAGGAGCGTCTTCGCCGTGTCCGCCGGCCGCTGCCAGTAGCCGGCGAAGACCTGCGGTCCGCG
Organism: Actinomycetes bacterium; assembly: GCA_021784035.1. Lineage (GTDB taxonomy): Bacteria > Actinomycetota > Actinomycetes > S36-B12 > CAIYMF01 > Longivirga. The sequence continues at coordinate 3,608 of JAJXTD010000097.1, forward strand.
CACGAGCAGCTCGCCGGGGCGGCCCGCGCCGACGTCGATGCTCGCGTCCTCCGGGTCCACGACCCGCACGTCGGTGGAGGGGAACGGCACCCCGATGGTCCCGGGCCGGCGGGTCGGCGCGACCGGGTTCCCCACGCTCACCGGGGACGTCTCGGTCATCCCGTAGCCCTCGACGAGCAGCCCGCCGGTGACCTTCTCCCAGTGGTCGACGACGTGGGTGGGCAGTGCCATCGCGCCGGAGATGGCGAAGCGGATGGTGCTGAGGTCGACGCCGCGGCCCGGTGCCGCGTCGGCGAGCGCCTGGTAGATCGGGGGTACGCCGGGCAGGAACGTCGCCGGCCGCCGGCCCATCGCCTCGAGGGTCTGGTCGACGTCGAACCGTGGGAACAGCACGAGCGTGGCGCCGATGCTCATCGCGAAGGTGAGGCACAGCGTCAGGCCGTACGCGTGGAACAGCGGAAGCACGGCGTAGACGACCTCGCGGCCGTCGGCGAGGCCGGGCACCCAGGCGCGGCCCTGCGCGGCGTTGGACCGCAGGTTGCGGTGCGTCAGCATCGCACCCTTGGGGACGCCCGTGGTGCCTCCGGTGTACTGCAGCAGGGCGAGGTCGCCCGCGTCCGGCCGCGGGTGGTCCGCCGGCAGCGGGGGCGCGTCCCGGACCAGGTCCGCCCACGACATCGCCCCCGGGGCATGTCCGGTCATCGCCGCGCGTGTCTCGCGGGCCGCGCGGACGGGCAGCCGCAGCGCCCACCGCTTCGTCCGCGGGAGCGCGGTGGTGAGGTCGACCGCGACGATCGTCCGCACGGCGGTCTGCGTCGCGATGCCGTTGAGCGTGGGCACGACCTTGTCCCACGCGATCGCCACCCGGGCACCGTGGTCGGAGAGCTGGTGGGCGAGCTCGCCCGCGGTGTAGAGCGGGTTGTGCTCGACGACGACGGCCCCGAGCCGGAGCACGGCGTAGAACGCGACGACGTGCTGGGGGCAGTTGGGCAGGATCAGCGCGACCCGGTCTCCGGGCGCGACGCCGAGACGGCGCAGCGCCTCCGCCGCCCGGGCGACCTGGACGCCGAGCTCGGCGTACGTCGTCGTGGCGGCATAGAAGTCGAGGGCGACGGAGTCCGAGTGACGGCGCACCGCGGTCTCGAGCAGGTCGGTGAGCGACTCGTCCGACACGTCGATGTCGGCCGGCACGCCGGGGGCGTAGCTGGACAGCCACGGCCGGCTGCGGGCGTCGTCCACGGGGACCTCCTCGGCGTGCGGCGGGGCGCACCCACGGAGTCTGTCACCGGCGGCGAGCGCATCGACGCGCACCGGTCCCCGGGCCGAGCCGCGAGTTACACCTCGAAGCCACCTGTCGAGACCGGCGAACAGGTCGGTCCGAGGTGTAACTCGGAGTCAGTCCGGGGCGAGCAGCGAGAGCGCGGTCCGGAGCGCGTCCGCCGCGGAGCGGGTGTCGACCGGCGTGGCGTCCGGCCACGGGTCGCGCTCGGCGGCGAGGCGGGCCGCGACCACGGCGTCCGCGTCGGACGCGGACCGCCCAGCGGTCCAGCGCTGCTGCGCGCGCTCCGCGGCGATGTCGGGCGCGAGCCGGCACTCGAGCGGGACGAGGCGGCTCACCGTGTCCGCCGCGACCCGTCCGGCCTCGAGCCGGAACGCCTCGTCCCCCCACGTGGCGTCGGCCACGACGGACTCGCCGTGTTCCAGCGCGAGCCGGGTCCGGGCCAGCAGTGCGCGGTAGACGGCCGCCTTCGCCTGTGCGCCGTAGCGGTCGCCGTCGGGCGGATCGACGAGCTCTCGGCGTACGACGTCGGTGCTGAGCAGCACGGCCCCGAGATGGTCGGCGAGCGCGGCCGCGAGGGTGGTCTTGCCGGTCCCGGGTGCGCCGCCGACGAGCACGAGCTTGGGCTCGCCGGCCCGCAGGTGCCGGAGGGTCAGGTTCGCCAGCGCCTGCGCCTTGCCGGCCGAGTCGGCCACGCCCTGTGCCGCGCGGATGCAGGTCACCTTGGTCCGCACGAAGGCGCGGTAGGCCAGGTAGTGGTGCTGCAGCGACACCACCGTGGGCGTGCCGCTGAACTCCGCGTACCAGGCGAGGAAGCGCTCGCCGAGATCGGGACGGCCGAGCCGCTCGAGATCCATCGCGAGGAACGCGACGTCGTCGAGCACGTCGACCCAGCGCAGCCGGTCGGAGAAGTCCAGGCAGTCCAGCACCCGCGGGTGGTCCGGGAGGCAGAAGACGTCGTCGGCGATGAGGTCGCCGTGCCCGTCGACGGTGAGACCGGCGGCAGCGCGCTCGGCCAGCAAAGGTCCGCGTCCGGCCACGTAGCCCAGTGCCAGCCGGCCGATCTCGGTGAGCGTCCCGTCGTCGAGGAACCGGCCGCGGAACTCCTCGCTCTCGCGCAGGTTGTCGCTCCAGCGGCGGTGCAGCCCGGCCGGCCCGCCCTCGGCCGCGATGCGTCGGCCGCGCTCCGCACCGGCGTGGAAGTTCGCCATGAGCCGGGCCAGTGCGCGCAGGTGGTCCTCGACGTCGTCCCCGCGCAGCACCATCGTGGACAGCCGCAGCTCCTCGGGCATCCGGCGCATGAGCACGAGGTGATCGAGCACGTGACCGTCGGAACCGACCACTGCGGCGAGGTCGAGGTAGACGTCCGGAGCGAGCCGCCGGTTGAGCTCGAGCTCGCGCAGGCACGCGTGGTGACGTGCCTCCGTCGTCGTGAAGTCGAGGAACCCCAGGTCGACCGGCTTCTTGACCTTGTAGGCCCTGTCGCCGAGCAGGACCACCACGCCGCTGTGCGTCTCGCGGAGCGTCGCCGGGGCACGCACGGGCTCCGGCGCCGTGGCCGGCACCTGCTCGCTCATGACCGGCTCCCCTCGCTCCGTGCCGGCGAGGGTGACCGTGCCAGATGCGGACCCCGGCCGGCGTGCGGCCCGGTCAGTCGCGGGTGCCGGCGACCTTCTGCGGCTGTCGTCGGCCGGGTGACCAGCCCGCCGGGCCAGCGTCGAGAGGGTGTCCCGCTCATGACCTCAGTGTTCTCCCGGCGCCGGCCGGACGCGTGCCGGCGGGGCACCGTCAACCGCTCATGATCCCGCTGCGCCAGGAACCCCCGACGAGCGGCGAGATACGCCCGGTTCCTGGTGTTACGGGCGACGAGCGCCTCGACGAGGACCGGGTCCGCCTCGAAGGGGCGACGGCGTCGAACAGGTACTGCGCCGTCCAACGCCAGGTGCGGCAGCGGTACGCGTTCCACCTCACCGAGCGGGAGGTCGCGGAGTACCGCGACCTCCTCGGACCGGGGCTCGCCACCGGGCGGCGACCCTCCCCTGTGGGCCCCCGCGGTTCCGCAGCGCCCGATCTCCACCTGAGGGTGAGACTGATCCAGGCCCGCCGACCAGGCGAGGTCCGGTCGGGTGCGGGACTCCGCACTGCGGACGCCCGGCACGGCGTCACCCCGCAGTGAGGACGCGGTCACTCTGCGTTCAGGGCGTCGTGACCCGACCGTGATCCGGCCTCCACCGTTCGGCCGATATCGGACCTCCGATCGCCCATTTGGCGTACAGACAGTCACAAACCGGTACCACGCGTCCCCGGTCTGGACCATCCTGTTACGTAGGTCACCCTCGGGTGGTCTGTGGATCGAGGAGGCTACGACCCGCGACCGGCGCACACGGTCACCGATCTCCCGACGGGGGAACGGTCGCGGCGAGCCAGTGGTGAGACCGACCTCGGTCGTGGGGAGCTCACACCATGGCCGACAGGTCGTACTTCGGATTCACGGGCAAGCGCGTGCCGCGCTGGCTGGCCGGCACCACCGCCGCCGCCATCGTCCTGCTGGGCATGCCGGCCCTGACCATCGCGCCGGCGTCCGCAGCCATCCCCGCCACGGGCGGTCTGCCTGGCGGCTTCGAGATCGACGGGGATATGGCCGTCAACAACGGCGGCACAGACGACTGGGCCAGCGTGTACGGGCTGCCCGGGTTCGTGCAGACGTCCGATCCCATCGGCAACGCAGACGCCTCGGTCTTCTCGGCGTCGTCGAAGGAGAGCGACCTGCCTTCGACCTGGACGCTCGCCCCGGGCACTGCTCCGCCCAAGACCGACATCGGCGGCATCTGGTCGTACAAGAAGACCACGACGGACGCCACCGGGACCCACCCGTGGACGTACATGGCATGGGACCGCGCGAGCGGCAGCGGTACCAACTACTTCTACCTCGAGTTCAACCAGCAGAAGAACGCGAGCAGCACGTCGCCGATCCCGACCAGGACGTCCGGTGATGTCCGCCTCGTGATCCACAGCCTGGGCAATGGCCTGTTGAACCTCGACGAGGCCGACACCTGGAACGCGACCACGTCCACGTGGGACCCGCAGTCGGCTCCGACCGGGTCGTTCTTCGGCGCGGTCAACTCGGCTGACGTGACGCTGCCGCCGGGGTTCACCTCGCCGAACGCCGTGAGCGGCGTCATCCCCACCAACCAGTTCTACGAGGTCGGATTCGACCTGAGCGCGATCGGGGTCCTGCCGAGCTGCCCGAGCAGCGGATTCGGCACGGTCAACTTCCGCGCCGCGACGGGGGAGGCGCCGGACAACCTCAAGGACTACGTCGACCCGATGTCGGTCAGCATCCCCAGCACCTGCGCCTACGTCACCGTGAAGAAGGTCGCTGCCGGTGACACGACCTACGACGACGGAACCACGACGGACTTCCCGCTGGTCGTGAGCGGGACCGGCGTGAAGCCGTCCAGCCCGCAGGACCTGCCCACGAAGGCCGGCGCCACCTCAGGTCCCGTCACCGTGGACCCGGGTGTCAACGGGACCACGGTCACCGTGTCGGAGAGCACGCCTCCCACCAACTGGGCGCTGACCTCCATCACCTGCACGCTCAACGACAAGCCCGCCGTCGACGCCGACGCGAACACGGCCGGATTCCAGATCAAGCTCAACAGCTTCGACAACCTCGCCTGCACCGTCACCAACACCATCACGGCGCCGGCCGCGTCGGTGAAGGTCACCAAGTCCTGGACCATCGACGGGGTGACCTACCCCGACGGGCAGCAGCCGAGCGAGTTCTCGGGCGTGCCGACCGTCACGGGTGACAACGCTCCGACGCCCCCTCTGGCATTCGGCACGACGTACCCCGGCTTCAAGGCCGGCAAGTCGGTCACGATCGGTGAGAACGTCACCGTCCCGTCCGACTGCACCAACACGCCCGGCGGGCAGCTCGGTACGCACACCCTCGTCCAGGGCCTCAACACCTATGCCCTGACCAACACGGTCATCTGCGACGCCGGGATCCAGGTGAACAAGGTCTGGAACATCGATGGCGTCGACTACACGAATGCCAACCTGCCGGCCACCTTCACGCCCGCGTCGCTCACGCTCAACGGTGCTGCGAAGTTGTTCGGCACCCTGTACGGCGGCTACCACACCGGCGACCAGGTCGCGATCGCGGAGAACGTGACGCTGCCGACGGGCTGCAGCTTCGTCCAGGGCTTCCCGACCGGCACCGGCACGGTGACTCTGGCGCGCGGGACGAACACCTACACCGTGACGAACAAGGTCATCTGCCCGGCAACCGTGACCGTGAACAAGATCTGGGTCGTCGACGGCGTCACCTCGGCGCTCAACACGCCCCCGACCGGCTTCTCGGCGACCCCGACCGTGGACGGCAGCGCCGTCACGTGGGGCACCGCGTCGACCGGCTACCACCGCGGCCAGGTCGTGACCGTGGGTGAGAAGGACATCGTCGTCCCGAGCGACTGCGTGATCGCCGCGCCCGCCGCGGGCACGGGCGACAAGACCCTCGTCACCGGCTCGAACAGCTACACCATCACCAACACCTACAAGTGCGCCGCCACGGTGAAGGTCGACAAGGTCTGGAACGTCGACGGCGTCGTCTACCCCAACGGCCAGCAGCCGACCGGTCTGTCCGCGTCCCTGACCCTCACCGGTCAGGCCAGCCCGACGTTCGGCGGCGGCCCCTACACCGGCTACTTCACCGGTGACAAGGTCACGGTGGGCGAGTCCACGTCGATCGCGGGATGCACCGTGTCGCAGGCCCCGACCGGACTCGGCGAGAAGACGCTGGTCCGCGGCCTCAACTCCTACACGGTCACCAACTACGTCAGCTGCAACGCGACGCTGGCGGTCCAGAAGTTCGACGCCGACACCCAGGCGGCTGTGAGCGGCGGCACGTTCGTGCTGCACGCGAACAACGCCCAGGGCGCGACCGTGGGCAGCTGTACCATCACCGCCCCGGCCACCTCCTGCTCGCTGCCGAACATCGGCCTCGGCACCTACGTGTGGGTCGAGACGGTCCCGCCGACCGGCTACAACCTGCCGCCGAACCCGGTCAGCGACACGATCGTCGTGACCCCGGCCAACTCGGGCACGACGCTCACCTGGTCGTTCAGCGACCCGCAGAAGCGCACGACCATCAAGGTCACCAAGCTCGACGCGACGAGCGGTGCCACGCTCCAGGGTGCGGTCTTCGCGCTGTGGCGTGACGGCGGCGACGGGCTCTTCGGCGGATCGCAGTCGGACGACACCAAGGTGACGCTCGACCAGCCCACCGGCCCGGACGGGACGACGAGCTTCACCAACCTGACCTTCGGCACGTACTTCGTGCAGGAAGTCACGCCGCCGTTCGGTTACCTGCTGTCCGACCCGTCGGTGCAGAAGGTCGTCATCACCGCGGCTAACGCGGGGACGACGCAGAACCTGACGTTCGAGAACCCGCGCAAGACCTCGCAGATCAAGGTCGTCAAGAAGGACAAGGACACCGGGACGTTCCTGCCCGGGTTCACCTTCGCCTTGCGCACCAGCGTGGGCGGCGCCAACCTCGACACCTGCACCACCGGTGTCGACGGGTCCTGCACGTTCAGCAACCTCGACTTCGGCACCTACTACGTCGTCGAGACGGCGCAGGCCGCCGGCTACCAGGCCGACGCGCCGGCGCAGGGTCCGATCACGGTGAACGCGGGCAACGCGGGCACCCTCGTCGCGACCCTGACCTTCGAGAACTCGGAGATCCTCAGCTCGTTGACGGTGAAGAAGGTCGATGCGTCGAACGCTGCGACGGTGCTGTCCGGTGCTGAGTTCGACCTGCGGCAGAACGACGTGAACGGCACGACTGTCGGTTCCTGCACGACGGGTGGCGACGGGACGTGCACGATCGGCGGCCTGCCGTTCGGGACGTACGTGTGGGTGGAGACCAAGGCGCCGACCGGTTACCAGCTGCCGGCGGTCACGGTGAGTGCTCCGATCGTGATCAACGCGGCCAACGCTGGTTCGACGTTCGCGGTCACCACGTTCGCCGACCCGCAGATCCTCAGCTCGCTGACGGTGAAGAAGCTGGCCGAGGGTGAGAACGGGGCGCCGCTCGCCGGTGCTGAGTTCGACCTGCGGCAGAACGACGTGAACGGCACGACTGTCGGTTCCTGCACGACGGGTGGCGACGGGACGTGCACGATCGGCGGCCTGCCGTTCGGGACGTACGTGTGGGTGGAGACCAAGGCGCCGACCGGTTACCAGCTGCCGGCGGTCACGGTGAGTGCTCCGATCGTGATCAACGCGGCCAACGCCGGTTCGACGTTCGCGGTCACCACGTTCGCCGACCCGCAGATCCTCAGCTCGCTGACGGTGAAGAAGGTCGACGCGTCGAACGCTGCGACGGTGAGAT
>JAJXTD010000098.1 GCA_021784035.1 Actinomycetes bacterium
GCTCCCCCACCAGCGCCACCACGACATCACCGCGGTGCGCCGCCACCTTCGCCGCGATCCGGTCACACGCCCGCAGGTAGTCCAACCGCGCATGCTGACTGCACAGCGACGCCGGGTCGATCGAGTCGACCAGCATCAGGTCCGCCGCGTGCGCCGGACCCCGCAAGGCTCCGACCAGCGCGTCGTCGTCGGCCAGCTCCGCCAACGCCGCATCCCACGCCGCGTCATCGACCGGCACCTCGAACCCCGCCCCATCCAAACCCGGCACGTCGAACCCCGCCGCGTCCCACTCCGCGCGCAACGCGGCATCCTCCGCACGGTCCAGGGCGGCGAGCTCCGCGGCGTAGGCCACCTCCTCCGCCGTCGCGTACAACGGCACACCGGAGACGTCGTCGCGGAGGTCGTCGCGCGGGTCGTCCGGGACCGGCTCGAGGCTCGGATCCCGGTCGCTGCGCATGGGTCCATTCTGGTACTCGCGTGCTAATCGTGTCAAGCCCTGTGCGCAAGAATTTTGCTGTGGCGCACTGGGTTTCGAGAGATTGACGCCTCAACTTCCACAGCCTCCCCCGAACCCTGCGGACCGGTGCCGCGCCGGCCGGACGATGCCAGCCCGGGTAGCCCCCGCGAACCGGTGCCGCACCGCGCCGGCGCACACCCGGACCGACGCCAGGACCTACCGGCCGGGCTCGCACGCGGTCGGCACGGTGCTGACCGCGCAGACGTTGTGCTCGAGCGTGTTGCCCGCGCCGCTGCCGTCGTAGAGCACGTCGAACGGCTGGTTGCCGGTGACCACGTTGTGCTCGACGACGACGCCGGTCGGCGCGGACCCGCCCGTGAAGCCCGACGCGTCGAGCAGGGCGATGCCGCCGAGCGCGACGTTCGCCGGCCAGCCGGTCGCCGGGTCGGTCGCGCCCACGTTGCCGACGACGCGGTTGTACGCGACGGTCGTGTCGCGGACGCCGACGAGCACCACGCCGTTGCCGCTCATCGACGGGCTGCCCTCGTCGTCGCCGGGGCAGAACAGGTTGTTGCGCGAGACGTCGCTGTGGTCGATGCGCAGGCCGGATACGCCGTGCCCGCCCGGCAGCGCGAGGTCGAGGGCGACGACGCCCGCGCAGTTGCCGGAGACGACGTCGTGGGTGATGACACCGTCCGTCCCGTCGCCCACGAAGATCCCCTCGCCGCGGTTGCCGGTCACGGTGCTGTGGCTGACGACGAACCCGGCGTTGCCCTCGTGCAGGTCGACACCGTTGCCGGCGTTGCCGGTCGCCTGCAGCCCGTCGATCACGACGTCGCTGCTCCGCCCGACGAAGACCGCGCCGCCCGCGTTGCCGCGCGCCGTGACGCTCTGCAGGGTGGCGTGCTCGGCGCCGTAGACCTCGACGCCGGACAGGCTGAAGCCGGTGACGGTCAGGCCGGACACGTGCACGTCGCGGACCGGCACGACCACGGGCGAGGCCTCCTCGGTCGGGTCCGCGAGCTGCCCCACGACGCAGACGCCGGGCATCGCGCCGTGCGCGTCGGGGTCGAGGGTGCAGGCGTTCACCGGTGCCGCGGCCGGCGGGGTGAGCACGGCGCCCGGGTCGGCGGCCAGGGTCACCGGGCGCGTGATGGCCAGGCTCTCGGCGTAGCGGCCGGGCCGCACGGTGACGACGGCGCCGTCGGGCGCGGCGTCGAGGGCGGCCTGGATCGACTCGCCGGGCCGTACGACGAGATCGGTGCCGGCCGTCGCGGGAGGCGCGATCACGACCAGGCCGAGGCTCGCGGCGACGAGGGCTGCTGGCAGGAGACGTACGCGGGGCATCGGAGTCCTCTCCGGCACGGCACGACCGTCGTGCCGACCGCGTCCGATCCTGATCGGCGACACGGGTTCTCGCGTCCACCGCAGGGTCCGGCCCGCGGCCGGACCGGGTGGAGATCCCCGCGGTGCCGGGTCCGCCCGCGGGCTGAGGACGGTCCCTCCGCAGATCGATGACCGGCGGCCGTCCGGCGGCGTATCGTCCGGCGGCGTGAGGCTCCCGCCCAAGCCGCCGGTGTTCGACATCGCGCTGTCCGCCGTGCTCGTGGTGATCGCGGTGTCCGAGGTGTGGCTCAACAGCGGGATCCCGGCGAAGCCGGCCAGCACGGTCATCGAGGTGGCCATGGCCGTCGCGGTGGCCTGGCGCCGCGCGGCACCGTTGGGCGCGGCCGCCGTGGTCGCGGCCGCGTGCGTGGCCGACGCGGCGATCGGCGTACCCCCCGACCAGCCGATGCTGCCGACGGTCGCCTCGGTGATCCTGCTCTACTCGGTCGTCTCCTACTGCCCGCTACGCCGGGCCGTCGCGGGGACGGCGATCCTGCTCGCCGGTGTCACGGCTCAGGTCGTGGTCGCCCACCAGTCGCTGGCCAACCTGGTCTGGATCTACACGTTCCTCGGCGTGTTCTGGGCGATCGGCCGGCTCGTGCGCATCCGCACGAACCAGGCGGTCGCCGCCGAGCTCAAGGTCGAGCACCTCCGCGACGAGCAGGAGCGGGAGGCGGTCCGGGTCGCGGCCGAGGAGCGCGGGCGCATCGCCCGCGAGCTGCACGACATCATCGGCCACTCCGTGAGCGTCATGGTGGTGCAGGCGGGCGCGGCCCAGCAGGTGCTGCGCGCGGACGCCGACGCGGCCGAGCGGGCGCTCGAGTCGATCCAGACAGCGGGGCGGCAGGCGGTCGGCGAGCTCGGCCGGCTGCTCGACGTGCTGCGCGACGCCGGTCCCGAGGTAGGGCTCGCGCCGCAGCCCACGCTCGCCGAGCTCCCGAACCTGCTGGCGCAGACGGAGTCCGCCGGCCTTCCGGTCGCGCTGCGCACCCAGGGGGAGCCCCGCCCGCTGCCCGCCGGCGTGGAGCTCGCGGTCTACCGGATCGTGCAGGAGGCGCTCACCAACACCCGGAAGCACGCCGGCCCGGGCGCGTCCGCCTCGGTCGTCCTCACCTACGCCCCGCACGAGATCGGCGTCGAGGTCAGCGACGACGGTCCCGCGGCGAGGGCCCTCGACGGGATGCGCGAGGGGGCTGTTCGCGACGCGGCTGTTCGCGACGGGGCTGTTCGCGACGGGGCTGTTCGCGACGCGGCTGTTCGCGACGCGGCACGCGAGGACACCGTCGTCGCGGGCACGGGCCACGGGCTCGTCGGGATGCGCGAGCGGGTCACGGCGTACGGCGGACGCCTCGCGGCCGGACGCGCCGGCGGCAGCGGCTTCACCGTGAGCGCGCGCATCCCCGTGCAGGCGGGCGAATGACCCGGGTCACGGCGTACGGCGGACGACTCGCGGCCGGACGCTCGCGCTGCAGCGGACTCACCGCGCGCATCCTCGTGCCGGCGGGCGCATGATCCGGGTCGCGGTGGCCGACGACCAGGACCTCGTCCGCGCCGGGCTCCGGATGATCCTCGACGCCGAGCCCGACATCGAGGTCGTGGCCGAGGCCGCGCACGGCAGCGAGGCGCTCGACGTGGTGGCCGAGCACTCCCCCGACGTCGTGCTCATGGACATCCGGATGCCCGGCATGGACGGCCTCGAGGCGACGCGCCGGCTCGCGGCGACGCCCGGGGGCGGGCCGCACGTGCTCGTGCTGACGACGTTCGACAGCGAGGAGTACGTGTACGAGGCGCTGCGAGCGGGCGCGGCCGGCTTCCTGCTCAAGACCGCGCCGCCGCGTCGGCTCGTCGAGGGCGTGCGGCTCGTCCACTCCGGGGAGGCGCTGCTCGCCCCGACCGTCACGCGCCGGCTCATCGAGAGCTACGTGCGCCGTCCGGCTCCGGGCGGGGGCACTCCCTCCGCGCTCGCGTCGCTCACCGAGCGCGAGCTCGAGGTGCTCACCGCCATCGGTCGCGGCCGGACCAACGGCGAGATAGCCGAGGAGCTCTACGTGAGCGAGGCGACGGTGAAGACCCACGTCGGCCACCTGTTCACCAAGCTCGCGCTGCGCGACCGGGTCCAGGCCGTGATCCTCGCCTACGAGACCGGCCTCATCGAGGTCGGCTGACCGCTGTCGCCGGCCGACGTCACGGATCTGCGCGTCCCTCACGGCTCCGGGGCGATATGGCCGGTTGCGGATGTTTCGCGCCGTTCGTCCCCTCCATATAGGTAAACCTCGCCTATGTAAATCGGAAGAACGGCTGACGATCGGGGGGCGGAGGTGGATGGTGCGCGCCATGGGGGTCACTGGGGAGATCCCCCCGATCAACGAGGAGCATCCATGTCGAGGTCACGACACGCGTTCGCGCGGTCCGAGCCGCGCACGATCCTCCGGGTGCTGCTGCCGCTGGCGGCGGTGCTCGCACTGGTCTGGGCACCGTCGATGGCGAACGCGGCGCCCATGTATCCCTGGCAGACCGGGATCCGGGCGGTGGGCGGCGGAGCCACCATCGAGCCGGCGGTCAACGCCATCAACGGCATGCAGACGTTCCTGCTGACGCCGAACAACGCGCCCTTCTACGCCGACGGGGCAACTCCGGGCGCGATCCCGCCCTCCCTCAAGAACGTGAGTGCCCCGCTGTGGTTGGTGACGTATCCGGTCGGATCGACCGTCGGCGACCCTGGGTCGGACCCGCTCAACTGCTACACCGAGGGTTACTTCACCAACCTCGCCGACCGGTACAACTGCGACCACGCGCTGATCCCCGGCATCAAGGGGCACGACCACTTGGTCGGAGTGCCGGGAACGCAGCGGGCGGGCGGTGACTACAACGTCCAGTGGCACGTCCTCGCCACGTTCTTCACACCGAAGGGCATGAGCGACGGCGCGATGAACACGCGGATCCTCACGCTGGACGCCCTGCGCGCCGCCCAGGCCCATGGGGACGTGACCCCCGACGTCGACACCGGCATCTACTTCTACTGCTCGGCCGTGTCGGGTGCGGTGTTCCAGTCGGCGACGCCGCTCACCTTCCCCCCGCTCATGTCCTGACGACGTTCTCGGAGGGCTGATCGTCGGCACGCTGCCGACGTAGCCCTACGTCCACGGACCGACCCCGAGGGTCCCGTTGCCCGATGCCGGGAGCGGGGCCCTCGGGCCGTGGGCGCGCCGTGGCCGGTGCTCGACGAGGATCGACACGCGGGCGCGGTGGTCGGCGGCCCTACGTCGCCTGTCGACGACGCGGGAGTTGCCTCAGGAAGTCGCGTCACGCGTTGGGCGCGTAAGCCTTTCAGCGTCGGATGGGGGACCGGTCACCGCGGCGAGGTCGGCGATCTCCCAGGCCTCGGCCACCTTCCCGTCCCGGAGGTGCGTGATCACGGCCTGGTCGATGCGGAACCGCCGCCCGGTCGCCTCGACGCCGCCGAAGTCCGCCGTCAAGGTTCCGGAGACCACGACACGGGCCATCTCGACGTCACCGTCGACGAGGACCTCCTGCACGTCATGGAGCAGGTCGGGAACGGCTGCCCTGGCGTCCTGCCAGACCGCCTTCTCCGCCGCTGCACTGGTCGTGGACAGCCCGCCAGGGGCGTGGACGACGACATCCGGGTGCAGCAGCTCGTCGAACGCGTCGACGTCGCCGGCGTCGCCCGCGGCGAGCCACCGTGAGACGACGCTGATGCTCGGATCCACGCCGACAGCATCGGATCAGGAGGCTGGCCGTCGCAAGGGGCCAGCGAGAACGGCAGGCGCGAGGGGGGACGCGGCCGGTTCAGCCGACCGCACCAGGATCTCGCTGCGCCGCCGACCTCGGCGAGGAGGCGCCGGGATCCGGACGGCTATCGCAGTCGTACGGCGTAGCCCAGGTGGGTCACCCGCTGCGTCGGCTCGGCGCGGACCGGCTCCAGCGCCACGCGGGCGGCGTCCACGCCCTCGAACAGGCGGATCCCGGAGCCGAACAGCACGGGTGAGAGCGAGATCGTGAACTCGTCGACGAGGCCGGCGTTCACGCACTGCACGATCGTCTCGGCGCCGCCGGCGATGCGGACGTCGCGGTCGCCGGCGGCCTCACGGGCCCGGTCGAGCGCTGCCTCGATGCCGTCGTTCACGAAGTGGAACGTGGTCCCGCCCGGCCGATCCCAGGAGTCGCGCCTCTCGTGCGTCACGACGAAGACCGGCGTGTGGAACGGTGCGTCCTCCGGCCACATCTGCTCGCCGGCGTCGAACATGCGCTTGCCCATCACGCTCGCACCGGTGCGCTCGAACGTCTCCCGCACGATGTCGTTGTCGGGTCCCTCCTCGCCGCCCGTGCCCAGCTTCAGGTTCTCCCGGAAGAACCGCTGCGCGAACACCCATCGCTGCAGCTCCATCCACTGCCGCCCCATCAGCTCCTCGGAGGACTGGGGCGCGATGAACCCGTCGAGCGACATCGACACGCTGAAGAACACCGTCCCGGCCATCAGTCCTCAGTTCCCATCCGCTCGGAGGCGTACGCAGCAAGGTGGCCCAGGATCTGCCGGCCGCCCTCTGGCATGGGGTTCGGGGCTCGCCCACCCCGCGGCCATCCTCGCGTGAACGGCGGTCACCGGTCGACGTTGACCTGCCAGGACACGCCGAACTCGTCGTTGAGCCAGGCGAAGCGGGGACTGAAGCCGTAGTCGCCGGTCGGCATCAGGAAGCTGCCACCGGCAGCGAGCGCGTCGACGATGCGGTCCAGCTCGCCCTCGGTCTCGACCGAGACGAAGAGGGAGACCGACGGCGTGAAGGCGAAGGCGTGCTGGACCGGGCTGTCGAAGAACCGGACCCGCTGTCCGGCGAGCAGCGCCTCGCCGTGCGCGACGGTTCCCTCGGCTCCCGGAACGTCGGCGCCATGCCGATCCAGCCGCAGCACCTCGCTGTCCGGGATGACCGCGACGTAGCGGGTCATGGCCTCTTCGGCTCGGCCCTCGAACATGAGGAACGGGGTCACGGTTGTCATCCCCGGATCCTGCCAAGGCAGGACCACACCGTCGAGCCCTGCCGCCCTCACCACCTCCTGGCGCTGATGCCCACGGCGGCCGCGCGGCGCGACACCTCCGGCCGCACCCGGGTCCGCTCCCGTGCAGTCGATGCTCCGCCGGGTGTCGAAGCGGACGGCGAGGACGAGACGGAGGACGACGGCTGCCGGCACCGGCGGGATCAGCGACGGATGGACACGACTTCCGTTCCGGTGGCAAGGCCGAGTGCGGAAAGCCCTTTCCGGACGTCGAGCACGTGGTGCTCCAGGTCGTGCAGCAGATGCAGGCATGCCGTCTCGACCGTCGTCTCGAACGGCCAGAGGTCGTGCGTGCGGCACGGCGGCTCCCGGTTGAGCCGGCCGACCCCGGTCGCTACCGTCGCCGGTATGCCTGACTCGGGGACTCCACGGTTCTTCGCCGACCTGATCTCGTGGTACGCCCTGGAGGCGCTGGCGTTCGGGGATGCCCTCGGCCTGCGCTCCGCGCTCCTGCAAGGCCCCGGGACGTCTGCCGAGATCGCGCTGCGCGCCGACGCCGACCCGCGGACGACCGCCACGTGGCTCGCCGCCATGGTCGCCGCCGGGTACGCCAAGCACGACACCGGCGTGTTCCGTGTCGATCCCGACCAGGTCGCCTTCCTCGACGGCTCGTTCCCGGCCGTCGACACCCTGGCCCTCCTCGACTTCGTCCGCGCCATGGGAGCCAGGGTTCCTGCGGTCCTCGACGTGCTGCGGTCCGGGAGCGCTCCGGACCACGACCTGTTCGGCGCCGAGTTCGGTGAGGCAGTGGGTCGGGTCAACGCACCGCTGTACGCCGGGGCCCTGGTCACCGACTGGCTCGCCGCTGACGACGAGGTCACGGCGCGCCTGGAGGCAGGGACCACGGTCGTCGACCTCGGCTGTGGCAGCGGAGCAGCGACTCGCGTGATGGCCGAAGCCTTCCCGACGTCGACGTTCATCGGCGTGGACCGGGACGCGGCGGCCCTCGACCGCGCGCGTCGCACGGCGCCCGGCAACGTGTCGTTCGCGACGGCGCCGCCGGCGAGCTACCAGGTGGTGACGATCCTGGACTCGTTCCACCACTTCGCTGATCCCGACGCCGTCCTGGCCCAGATCCGGGCGGCGCTGCCGCCCGGCGGGGTCATGGTGATCGCCGAGAGCTCGTACGAGGGCGACATCGACGTCGACACGGCCGACCCCTTCTCGGTGATCGGTCTCGCGAGCGCCCTGCTCTACTGCGACGTCGAGGCCAGGTCCCCGTCCGGCACGAACCAGATCGCCCCCCAGGACGGCGGCGTCGCACTGCGTCGGGCCCTTGCCGCGGCAGGCTTCTCGACGATCACCACCCACGAGGGCACCGGCGGCTACCGCGTCTACTTCGCCCGTTGACCCGCGCGGGCGCGTCCCCGGATCTCGGCCTCGGCCGATGTGGTCGCGTTGCCGTGCCGCGAGGTCAGGACGGCTCCGCCGGCCCGGTCGCCGGCTGGTCCGGTCCGAGGTAGCGGAGGAACCAGTCGCGAGCCAGCCCCGCGGCCTCGGCCAGCGTGCCGGGCTCCTCGAACAGGTGGGTCGCGCCAGGGACCACGGCGAGCGACGTCGTGCACGTCAGGTGGCTCTGCGCCTGCCGGTTGAGCTCGAGCACCATCGTGTCCGCGCCGCCCACGATGAGCAGGGTCGGGACGCGTACGCCGGGGAGCCTCGGGCCGGCGAGGTCGGGCCGGCCGCCGCGGCTCACGACGGCCGCGACCGGGCATTCCTCGGCCGCCGCGGCCCACAGCGCTGCCGCGGCACCGGTGCTCGCGCCGAAGTAGCCGAGCTTCCGCCCGTCCATCTCGGGACTCGTGACGAGCCAGTCCGTCGCGCCCTCGAGCCGCCAGGCGAGCTTCTCGATGTCGAACACCTCGGTCCGGTCGCGCTCCTCCTCGACGGTGAGCAGGTCCATGAGCAGGGTCCCCAGGCCGGCGGCCTGGAGCACCTCGGCGACGTAGCGGTTGCGCGGGCTGTGCCGGCTGCTGCCGCTGCCGTGCGCGAACAGCACGACGCCGGGCGCCCCGACGGGGATGGACAGATGACCCTCGAGACGGCGGTTGCCGACCGGGATGCGCACGTCCTCGTCGACCGGGATCGGCGGATCGTCCACGCCCGCCAGCACCGGTGCAGGCCACTGGTGCAGGAGCTCGACGACGGTGTCGTCGGTCGTCGCTCTGAAGTCGCGGTAGAACTGGCCGACGGCCGAGAAGCCTTGCGGCATCTGGACGGTCACGACCTCGTCGGCCTCGTGGAACCGGGCCACCGTGTCGGGTGGGGCGACCGGCGTCGCCATCACGACGCGCGCCGCGCCGAGCTGCCGCGCCACGCGGCAGGCCGCCTTCGCCGTCGAGCCGGTCGCGATCCCGTCGTCGACGACGAGCGCGACCCGTCCGGTCAGGTCCAGCCGCGGCCGGCCACGACGGAACCGCTCGACCCGGTCGTCGAGCTCGGCCCGCTCGCGCGCCTCGACGTCGTGCAGGTCCTTGTCGGTGATGCGCGCGAGGCGGATGACCTCGTCGTCGAGCACGCGCACGTCGCCCTCGCCGATCGCGCCCATCGCGAGCTCGGGCTGGAAGGGTACGCCGAGCTTGCGCACCACGATCACGTCCAGCGGCTTGCCGAGCGCGCGGGCGACCTCGGCCGCCACGGGCACGCCGCCGCGCGGGAGCCCGAGGACGACGACGTCCTCCTCGCGGAAGCGCTCGAGCTCCTCGGCCAGCCGTCGGCCTGCGTCGACGCGGTCTGCGAACCGGACCACCGTGGGCACCTCCCGACACGGTCACGCGTCGCGCCCCCACCGGACCTCGCCATCGTCCCACCGCCACGCACGCGTGGCGCGACCGCGAACGCCACCGACGTACCGGGCGCGAGGACGGCATGAGTCGCGAAGCGCCGTGCGACGGAGGCCGCTGCGTCACCCCGGCCAGACCCCTCGCGACGTCTTCGACCCTGGTTCGGATCCCGGTCCGGCGTACTGTCGAGCCGGAACCGCTGCGGCGACGGATGCGCGGGCGGCGTAGCCCTGACCATCGAGGACGCGATGACTGCCCCGCCCGACGAGCTGCCGCAGGGCCGGTCCGGGAGGCTCGACCGCGAGGTGGAGCGACGCCTCGAGGACATCGCGAACACCATCGCCGCGTTCGCCGCGCTCGACTTCGACGCCGAGGCGCGGGTCGGTCCGGAGGGCGACGTCGTCGACGCGGTCGCCGCCGGCGTGAACCTGCTCGGCGACACGCTGGCCGCGTCGTTCCGTGAGGTCGAGCGCCGGGTCGCCGAGCGCACCGAGGAGCTCGCCCTCGCCACCGAGGAGCTCAGCCGTCGCGCGCTGCACGACGTGCTCACCGGGCTGCCGAACCGCGCCCTGTTCTGGGACCGGCTGGCCCAGACGATGCGGCACGACCAGCGCCACCGGGCCGGGTTCGCCGTGCTGTTCATCGACGTCGACGACTTCAAGAAGGTCAACGACACGCTCGGCCACGCCGCCGGCGACCGGCTGCTCGTCGACCTGGCCGCACGCATCCGTTCGGTGCTGCGCGCCGGCGACAGCGCGGCCCGGCTCGGCGGCGACGAGTTCCTCGCGCTGCTCGACGACGTGTCCGACCCGGACGAGGCACTGCACATCGCGAACCGCCTGCTCGAGGCGGTCGCGGGCACGGACCGGGTGGGGGGACTGCCGTCCGTCACGATCAGCATCGGCGTCGCCGTGAGCACCGGGCGCACGTGGACCCCGGACGAGATCGTCGCGGCCGCCGACGCCGCGATGTACGACGCGAAGCACGCCGGGCGCGGCCGGGTCGTCCTCTACAGCGAGGCGCGCCACGGCCGGCACGACCACCTCGCGAGCGCGGACCACGGCCTCGCCGACCTCCTCGAGGACGACCCGCGCTGACCTGCCGCTCCGCCGGCGGCAGCGCGCGCTTGCGGCGTACGCCGGGGGGACCGGCGGCGGACGTCACCTCCGCGTCCGCGGACGTGGACGACGCCGCCCTGGCCTTGAGCGCGTGTTACTGATCAACGGGTTGCTTCCCGGCGCCGGAAGCAACCCGTTGATCAGTTACGTCCCGGGGAAGGGGGCGCGAGGGCGGGGTGGTGGGGGTCGTCGGCGCGGACGACCAGGTCGGCGGCGGCCTCCGGGTGGCGCTCGGTGGCGTAGCGCCCGAGCGCGGGCAGGGTCCAGGCCTCGCCGGCAGGGGTACGCCGCGCGAGTGCCGCGGGCGAGAGCCGCACGTGCACCGCGACGTCGAACGGCAGCCCGCGCCCGAGCAGCACGCTGCCGGACACGACGAGGACGCCGTCGGCCGGCAGCTGTACGACGTCGGC
>JAJXTD010000099.1 GCA_021784035.1 Actinomycetes bacterium
GCTATCTCCTCCGCCGCAGCACCGAGCCGCCGAAGTAGGGCGGTCTCTGCCGACTAGCGGGGTAGGTCCGGTGGGCGCGACCTGGCGGACCCGGACCTGGGCGGCGCGCCGCGGCATCCTGCTGCCGGCTCCGCGGGCGGCACCCGAGGCTGGCCGACCGGCCTCGCGGCGCACGCCGAGAAGACCGCGGGGATCCGCCCGATCCCGGTGCTGGCGCTGACCGGGCCTGACCGGGACCGCTAGAGCGACACGCGGTTCCGGCCGGCGTCCTTCGCGCGGCGGAGCGCGTCCCCGGCGTCGCGCAGCACCTGGCCCGCGTCGCTCGTGCCGTCGTCGGCGCGCACACCGATGCTGACCGTGGCGCTCGCGACGCCGTCCGGGCCGGGCTCGCCGATTGCCGCGAGCAGGGCCCGGGCCCGCTGCTCGGCGTGGGCGCCCTCACGCATCGAGGCGAGCACCACGAGGAACTCGTCGCCGCCCAGCCGGGCCACGACGTCGGTGTCGCGCAGCCGCGCGGTGAGCCGGTGACCCACCTCGACGAGCAGCCGGTCGCCCGCCTCGGGCCCGTGGGCGTCGTTGACCTCCCGGAACCGGTCGATGTCGGCGTAGAGCACGCCGACCCAGCGCCCGGACCCGCGCGCCTCCCCCAGCGCCCGGGTGAGCGCCTTGAGTGCGGTGTCGCGGTCGGCCAGCCCGGTCAGGGCGTCGTACCGCGGGGCGTGGCGCCGCTCCTCCCGGCGCTCGACCTCGTCCTGGATGTCGCGCAGCGCCGTGAGCCCGCCGGTCACCCGGCCCGCGGCATCGCGCAGCGGGCGCGACAGCACGCTCATCCACCGCCACGCGCCGCCGGCCGTGGCGTAGCGCAGCTCGAGGCGCTCGTGTCCACCACCGCGCTCGGACAGCGCGGCGAGGCGACGCTCGTTGGCGACCTCACGGTCGTCGGGGTGCAGCAGACGCACGAGCGACTGACCGACGACCTGCTCCGGGGTCCAGCCGAGGACGTCGGTCACCGCCGGTGACACCCAGACGCACCGGCCGACGATGTCGGTCTCGCAGAGCACGTCTGCCGCGTTCTCGGCGAGCACCCGGAAACGTTCCTCGTCCTGCAGCGACGCGGCCGCGAGCGAGCGCAGCGAGCGGACCAGCGCCGCCGTCGCGCCCCGGCCCGCCGGTCCGTGTGACACGTCCCGCAGCGACGTGGCGACGCCTTCGACGGTGCCGTCCCTCCCGCGCAGCGGGTACGCCGAGACCTCGACCCAGGCGAAGCGTCCCGCGGCGTCGCCACCGGTCCCCTCGAACCCGTCGAGGCCGTCGAGGCCGTCGACCCCGAGCACCTGTCCCACGACGGGCTCTCCGGAGCCCAGCACCGTGGCGATCGGTCCCGCGGGCAACGGGCTGCCGTCGGAGTCGCACCAACGCCACGCGGCATCCGGCGACCGGCGGCCCAGGAGACGGCCGGGGGCGGACCCCAGCACGCGCCCGGAGGCGTCGTCGACACCGACGCAGGTGCCCGACCGGTCGAGCACGACGATCGCGTCCCCCGCGCGCAGGTCGATGGTCACCGCCTGGCGCAGCTCCGTGGGAGCCGTCTCCACCCACTGCATGCGAGTCCCCGCGTGGTCGGACGTGTCCGGGACGCCCCGTCGACGCCACGCTAACCCCCGGGAGCCCAGCGGCGTCAGCCCTTTGCCGGATCGGGCGAGCAGTCACCGCGGGCGGTGGTCGCACCGCCCGGACGTCAGAGCCGGACGCCGAGCAGCGCGGCGGCCACGTCGCGGACGAGCGACCCGGCTGCTGCGTCCTCCGCCCCTGGACCGCCCGACCGCAGGCGGGTGTCCTCGGCCCAGCGGTCGATCGCGGCGAGCGCCCCCGGCGCGTCGAGGTCGTCGGCCAGGTGCGCGCGGACCGCGGCGAGGACGCCGTCGGCCGGGGGGGCCGCCGGTGCGGCGACCGAGGCGCGCCAGGACGCCAGCCGCGCCTCGGCCGCGGCGAGGCCCGCGTCGGTCCAGTCCCAGTCGCCGCGGTAGTGGTGGGCGAGCAGGGCGAGCCGGATGGCCACCGGATCGGTGCCCGCCGCGCGCAGGCGCGAGACGAACACGAGGTTGCCGCGCGACTTGCTCATCTTCTCGCCGTCGAGGCGGACCATCCCCGCGTGCGTGTAGTGCCGCGCGTAGGGCCACGACCCGGTGGCGACCTGGGCCTCGGCGGCACCCATCTCGTGGTGCGGGAACGCCAGGTCGCTGCCGCCGCCCTGGACGTCGATCGGCGACGCGAGGTGGTCCAGGGCGATGGCCGAGCACTCGATGTGCCAGCCCGGGCGCCCGCGCCCGAACGGGCTGTCCCACGACGGGTCGCCGGGTCGTTCGCGGAGCCAGAGCAGGCAGTCGAGCGGGTGCTCCTTGCCGGGGCGGTCGGGGTCACCGCCGCGCTCGGCGAAGACCGCGACCATCTGCTCCTCGGGCAGGTTCGCGATCGAGCCGAACCGCTCGTCGGAGTGCACCCGGAAGTACAGGTCGCCCTCGAGGTCGTAGACGGCACCGGCGGTCTGCAGCTTCTGGATGTAGTCGACGACCGCGGGGATCGACTCGACCGCCCCGATGTAGTGCCTCGGCGGGAGGACGTCGAGCGCGGTCATGTCCTCGCGGAAGAGCTGCGTCTCCCGGTCGCCCAGCTCCACCCAGTCGTCGCCGGTCTCCAGCGCGCGGGCGAGGAGCGGGTCGTCGACGTCGGTGACGTTCTGGACGTAGTGCACGTCGTGGCCGGCGTCGAGCCAGACCCGCTGCACGAGGTCGAAGGCGACGTAGGTCGCGGCGTGGCCCATGTGCGTCGCGTCGTAGGGCGTGATGCCGCACACGTAGATGGTCGCCTCGGCGCCCGGCGAGGTGGGGCGGACCTCCCCCGTGGACGTGTCGTGCAGGCGCAGCGGCAGGCCCTGCCCGGGGAGCGTCGGGACGTCGGGGCTCGGCCAGGCATGCATGAGCGCGATCCTAGGGTGCGGGGCCGGACGGCCGGTCAGAAGGCGGGCCACGGCAGCGACGGCCAGCCGTCCCCGGGCAGCGGGTACGCCGCCTCGCGGATCCGCCGCGACACCCGCTGCCGGGTGCGGGCGAGCTCGCGCCGGGTGAGCAGGGTCGAGAGCCGGTCGCCGAGCTCGCCGGTCAGGTCGTCGGAGAGCCGCTCGAGATCGGCGAGCGTCTCGTCCTCCACCGGCAGGCCGGCCCAGCCCCAGAGCACCGTGCGCAGCTTCTCGTCCTCGCTGAACGTCACCCCGTGGTCGACGCCGTACGTCGCCGGCTCGACGTCGGGCAGCACGCGCCCGTGCAGCACGTGACCGCCCTTGCGGTCGGCGTTGTTCACCACCGAGTCGAACACGCACATCCGCCTCAGGTCCGCGTCGTCGGCGTGCACGAGGGTCACCGGCTCGCCGCCCTGGCCGTGCGCGTCGAGCACCTCCAGCCACCCCTCGGGGACGTGCCCGCGCGGCACGACGTCGACGAGGCCGCCGCCGGGCACCATGTCACCGCCACCCGGCGGCGTCACCCACGCCTGCGCCATGCCGCGGCCGAAGGGGCCGTCGTCCCGCCACACCGTGGGCGGCACGATGCCCCAGCCGAGCGCCGCGGACATCTCGTACGCCGCCACCTCGCGCAGTCCGAGCGTGGAGTCGGGGAAGTCCCACAGCGGCCGCTCGCCGGCGGTCGGCTTGTAGACGCAGGCGATCTCGACGCCGTCGAGCTCCGCCAGCGCGAGCAGCGTGGCGTTGCTGGCGTCGACGAGCCGGCCCTCGACCGTGAGCGAACCACGGCGGAGCACCTCGAGGAGGTCGTCGGTGGTGACCATCGGGGCTCGGGGGTCAGCGTCGGTAGCCGTTGGCCCGCGGGCAGATGTGCCCCGACGGCTCGAGCGGCTGGTTGCAGAACGGGCAGGGCGGGCGGCCGGCGTTGACGACGGACAGCGCACGGCGGGCGAACGCCCGCGCCTGGGCCCCGGTCAGCCGGACCCGCAGCACCGTGGGCCCGTCCTCGGGGTCCTCCTCGAGGTCGGGCACCTCCTCGTCGTCGTCCTCGAGGACCTCGTGCGCCTCGATGATGACGAGCTCGGTGTCGCCGTTCCAGCCGAGGGCCATCGCGCCGACGCGGAACTCCTCGGTGACGGGCACGTCCAACGGGTCGAGGTCGTCGCTGCCGAGCCGAGCGGTCGCGGGGACGGCGGCCTCTCCCCCGCTGCGCCGCACCACCTCGTCGAGGAGTCCGTCGACGCGTTCGGCGAGGACGCGCACCTGCTGCTTCTCCAGGGCCACCGACACGACGCGCGCGCCGTCACGGGCCTGCAGGAAGAACTGCCGCTCGCCCGGCTGGCCCACGGTCCCGGCGACGAACCGCTCCGGCTGGTCGAAGAGGAAGACCTGGCGTGCCACGTGACGACCCTATCCCGGGCTTCCCGTCACCGCCCTCGCACGGACTCCGCCCGGATCCGCCGGTCAGGCGCCGGCGCCGCCCCCGACGACGGCGTCCGACGACGGCCGGCGCGACCGACGCCGCTTGTCCGGCGGCGCGACGAGCGCGGACAGGTCGCGCCCGGTGTCGTTCGTGCACAGCACGAACGGCCGCAGGTCGGTGTAGCGGATCACCGTGACCGCGCACGGGTCCACGGCCAGGCGCTGGAACGCGTCGAGGTGCATGCCCAGCGCGTCGGCCGTGATCGCCTTGATCACGTCGGCGTGCGAGACGACGGCGTACGTCGGCTCCTGGCCACCCGCCGAGAGGCGCGCGTTCCAGTCGCGCACCGCCGCCACCGCGCGCGCCGACATGCCGGCGAGGGACTCGCCGTCGTCACCGGGGAAGACGGCGGCGCTCGGGTGCGCCTGCACGACCTTCCAGAGCGGGTCCTTCGCGAGCGTCGTGAGCGGCTGGTTCGTCCAGTCGCCGTAGCGGCACTCGCCGACCCGGTCGTCGACGTGCAGGGGGGTGGTCGTCTCGCGCCCGGAGAGCAGGAGGTCGGCGGTCTCCCGGGTGCGCTCCAGCGGGCTCGTGACCACGGCGGACAGCGGCACCGCGGCGAGCCGCGCGCCGACGGCCGTGGCCTGCTCGCGACCGCGGTCGTCGAGGTGGACGCCCGGGGTCCAGCCGGCGAGGACGCCGCCGGCGTTCGCTGCGGTCCGGCCGTGCCGGATCAGGATGACGGTGGCCACGCCGCGACCCTAAGGCCCAGGTCGGGTTCCCGCCGGACGGGTCGGCGGGAGCGGACGGCGCCGCTCAGGTCGCCGCGAGGTGGCCGCCGTAGACGAGGACGAGGAGGAGCACGCCGAGCAGCACGCGGTAGACGCCGAAGACGAGCATCGAGTGGCTCGTGAGCCAGCGCAGCAGCCAGGCGATGGAGGCGTAGCCGACGACGAAGGCGGCGAGCGTCGCGACGAGCGTGGGGCCCCACCCGGCTGTGCCGTCGCCCCCGATCTTGCGCAGCTCGAACAGGCCGGAGAGCACCACGGCCGGCACGGAGAGCAGGAACGAGAAGCGCGCCGCGTCCTCGCGGCGGTAGGACAGCGCGCGCCCGGCGGTGATCGTCGCGCCCGAGCGCGAGACGCCGGGGATCAAGGCGAGCGACTGGGCGAGGCCGTAGAGCACCCCGTCGCGGAGGTTGAGCTCGGTGATCGTCTTGCGTTGCGGGAACGCGCGGTCGACGAGCCAGAGCACGATGCCGAAGAGGATCAGCACCCAGCCGATGATGCGCAGGTCGCGCGCGCCGGTCTCGATCTGGTCGCGGAACGCCAGGCCGAGCACCGCGATCGGGATGGTGCCGTAGACGAGGTACCAGCCCAGGCGCGCGTCCAGCGTCCCGCGCGGCTCCGGCTGGTACAGCGCGCGGAACCAGGTGCTCGCGATGCGCCACAGGTCTCGCCAGAAGAACAGCAGGACGGCGGCCATGGTGCCCAGCTGCACGACCGCCGTGAACGCGGCGCCGGGATCGTCCCAACCGAGGAACGCGGGTACGACGCGCAGGTGGGCCGTCGAGGAGATCGGCAGGAACTCGGTGAGTCCCTGGACGATGCCCAGGACCAGTGCCTCGAAGTAGCTCACGGAAGTCAGTCCCCCAGTCCCGAGGCCGCGAGCACGTCGGCCATGGTGCGCAGTGTGGCGAGCCGCTCCTCGAGCGTCCCGGCGTAGGTGGCGACGGTCAGGGTCGTGACGCCGGCCGCGGCGTACGCGTGCAGCCGCTCCTGGATCCGCTCGCGCGGGCCGATGAGCGACGTGCGGTCGATGAACTCGAAGGGCACCGCCGCCGCCGCCCCCTCGTAGTCGCGGGCAAGGTACTTCTCCTGCACCTCGGCGGCCTCGGCGTCGTAGCCCATCCGCACCGCGAGCTGGTTGTAGAAGTTCTTCTCCCGACTGCCCATGCCGCCGATGTAGAGCGCGCTGTAGGCACGCACCGCGTCCGCGCACGCGGCGACGTCGTCGCCGACCACGACGGGCACCGTGGGGACGACGTCGAACCCCTCCAGCGTCCTGCCGACCTTGGCCCGGCCGGCGGCGATCGCGGCGAGGTGCTCGCCGGCCGACTCGGGGGCGAAGAAGATCGCGAGCCAGCCGTCGGCGATCTCGCCGGTGAGCTCGAGGTTCTTCGGCCCGATCGCCGCCAGGTAGATCGGGATGTGCGGGCGGGTCGGGTGGACCGTGAGGACGAGCGCCTTCCCCGGGCCGTCGGGCAGCGGGAGGGTGAAGAACTCCCCGTCGTACGCGACCTTGCGCCGGCTCAGAGCGAGCTTGACGATGTCGACGTACTCACGGGTCCGGGCGAGCGGCCGGTCGAAGCGCACGCCGTGCCAGCCCTCGGAGACCTGCGGGCCCGAGACGCCGAGCCCGAGGCGGAAGCGGCCGCCGGAGAGCGTGTCGAGCGTGGCGGCGGTCATCGCGGTGAGGGCCGGGGTGCGGCCGGGGATCTGGAAGATCGCCGACCCGACGTCGATGTGCTCGGTCTGCGCGGCCACCCAGGCGAGCACGGTCGCGGCGTCCGAGCCGTAGGCCTCGGCGGCCCAGGCGACGGCGTAGCCGAGGCGGTCCGCCTCGCGGGCCAGCTCGAGGTTGTCCGCGTCGTTCCCGGCACCCCAGTAGCCGAGGTTGATGCCCAGGCGCATCCGATCACCTCTTCCTCACCGGCCGGGCCGGTGGTCGTGCCCGGAGCGCCGCCCCAGGACCCTCGCGGAGCCTAGCCGTCCGGTCCCCGGCGACGGGCCCGGGCCGGGGCCGCCGTCCACGGGGGCGCCTCGGTGTCCCGCGCCGCGGAGAACCGAGGGCAGGCTCCGCGGTGGAGCCGTCGGGAGGGCGGGCAGCGGCGGGCTCGGATGTCACGCCCCGACCCCCTGGGACCTCGGCTGCGGCGCGGCGCGAGGGCCGACCGCACCGGGCCGCCGGGAGCCACCGGGCCCGGATAGGGTCTCGCGGCATGGAGCTCCGTCCGCTCGGCCGGTCCGGCCTGCTCGTCTCGCGCCTCGCGCTCGGCACGATGACCTGGGGCCGCGACACCGACCGCCACGAGGCGCGCGACCAGCTGCTCGCGTTCGTCGAGGCGGGCGGCACCCTCGTCGACACCGCCGACGTGTACGCCGACGGCCAGTCCGAGGAGATCGTGGGGGCGCTCGTCGCCGAGGTCGGCCGCGACGCGGTCACGATCGCCACGAAGGCGGTGTCGCGCCCGGGCACAACGCGGCGGCTCGACGCGTCGCGCAGCCACCTGCTCAACGCGCTCGACGCGTCGCTGCGCCGGCTCGGCGTCGACCATGTCGACCTCTGGCAGCTGCACGCGTGGGACCCGTTCACCCCGCTCGAGGAGACGCTGTCGGCGCTCGACACCGCCGTCGCCTCCGGCCGGGTCCGCTACGTCGGGATCAGCAACTACGCCGGCTGGCAGACCGCGCGGGCCGCGGGCATGCAGTCCGCGCGGCCCGGTGCCGCGCGGCTCGTCTCGACGCAGATGGAGTACTCCCTGCTGCAGCGCGGCATCGAGCGCGAGGTCGTCGACGCCGCGGAGGACGCGGGCCTCGGGATCCTCCCCTGGTCGCCGCTCGGCCGCGGCGTGCTCACCGGCAAGTACCGGCACGGGACGCCCGCGGACTCCCGGGCCGCGTCGTCGCACTTCGCGTCGTTCATCTCGCCGTACCTGTCCGACGCGGGCCGCCGCGTCGTGGACGCCGTGTGCACGGCGGCCGAGGGTCTCGGCGTCGCCCCGCTCGAGGTCGCGCTGGCCTGGGTGCGCGACCGGCCGGGCGTCGTGGCGCCGATCGTCGGCGCCCGCACCGCCGCGCAGCTGCGCGGGGCCCTCACCGTCGAGGACCTGACGCTGCCCGAGGAGATCGTCACGGCGCTCGACGAGGTGTCGGCGCCGGACCGGGGCTACCCCGAGAGCACGTGGAGCCGGCGCTGAGCGCCGTCGCCGAGCTGCTGTCCGCCGCGTCGCGCGCCGGGCACACGGTGCTCCCGCCCGACGTGGTGCTGCGCACGTGCTCCCCGGAGGAGATCGGCGCGGCGCTCGCGGACGGGTCCGTCGTCGAGGTGGAGTGGCACGGAGCGCCAGCGCTGGCGCTCGCCGACGTCGCCGAGTCCGAGGAGCTGCTCGCCGACGGCCTCCTCGGCCTCGCCGAGGAGAACCGGCTCGCCGTCGTCGTCGGACCCGAGCCGGCGGCCCGGCGGCGCGCGCTCACCGACGCCCTCGGTGCGGGTGTCCCCTCGGTCGTCGTCGACGATGCCCACCTCGTCGGACTCGACGAGGTGCTCGCCGCGGTCGAGGACCTGCCCGAGGAGGCCGTCCTCGCGATCGCCCTCGACAACGCGCTCCCCCTCGGCGCAGTCGTCGGCGCCGTCGCGCTCGATGTCGCCGCGTCCGGGGCGTGCCCGGTCCTGCGGGCCGGCGCCGCGGCGCCGCGGACGGCGCTCGACCGGGCGCGGGTCGACGTCGCGGCCGGCCGCTGGCCCGCTCTGACCGCCGCCGACCGCTCGTGCGTCGAGGTCGCCGTCGGCGGCCCCGACGAGGCCCTCGTCCGGATCGTCCAGCTCGTCACGACGTCGATCCCCCGCGCGTTCGACGCCTCCGGCGAGGACGTCGTCGTCCTGCTGGCCCCCGGCAGCGTGGACGCGGACGCCGTACGCCGTGCCCTCGACGACGCGGGCGCGCCCGCCACCCAGGCGACCGTGCTCGACGGTCCGCCGGCGCGGGCGTGGCGCGCCGTCGTGCTCGTGCTGCCCGGCGGAGCCGTCCCCGGGCCGACCCGCGCACTCGTGTACGCCGCCCTCTGCGCGGGCACCGAGCACGTCTCGGTGGTGCACGGCTCCGACGCCGCCGCGCTCACGGCGCTGCTCGGCGCGACGACCGACCGGCCCCGGCGTACCCGCCTGGCGGAGCTGCTCGCACCCTGACGCGGGCGCCCGCACGGCACGTCGCGCGCGGTCCCCGCGGACCGGGGCGCAGAATGGACGCCATGGCGGCGACCCGGGCCTCGACGTGGGAGTACCGCGAGATCACCCTGCCGCGGGGAACCGCGCGCGACGCGGCGCGGGCCGCGCTGGTCGAGCTCGCCGAGCACGGCTCCTGGGAGCTCGCCCGCCTTCGGCTCTACCCCGACGGCCGACGCCGAGTCCGGCTGCGCCGCCGCGTCCTCCGCGCCGTCCGCACCACCTGACGCCCCGCCCGACCGCGAGGCCCTGTAAGCGGTGAATGTGCCCTGAACTGCGCTAGAAGCAGCCCAGGCTCCCCCGCTTCCGCGCGTCCGGAATCTGGAGGGAACCTCGGGTGCCTCTAGCGCAGTTCAGGGCACATTGACGGCGAAAGGGGTCAGGCCGCGCGGAGGAAGCGGCCGAGGACCCGAGTGCCGAAGCGCAGCGCGTCGAGCGGGACCCG
Organism: Actinomycetes bacterium; assembly: GCA_021784035.1. Lineage (GTDB taxonomy): Bacteria > Actinomycetota > Actinomycetes > S36-B12 > CAIYMF01 > Longivirga. The sequence goes on from JAJXTD010000099.1 coordinate 9,889, forward strand.
CTCGTCGACGCCGTGGAACAGCGCACCGAAGTTCAGCGTGGGCGGGAGCTGCAGCGGCGCGAAGCCGTAGCAGCGGATCCCGAGCGTGCTGAACGCCTTCGCGTCGGTGCCGCCGGAGAGCATGTACGGCACGGCCACGGCGTACTCGTCCTCGGCCCGCAGCGCGGCCGCCATGAGGTCGATGCTCGGCCCGTCGAACGTGGTCTCCACGGCGATGTCGTGGTTGACGAACTCGCGCGTCACCGTGTCGCCGAGAACCTCGTCGATCGCGGCGAACATCTCGTCCTCGTACCCAGGCAGGAAGCGCGTGTCGACGTGCGCCTGCGCCTCCCCGGGGATCACGTTCACCTTGTACCCGGCCGAGAGCATGGTCGGGTTGACGGTGTTCTTGAGCGTCGCGCCGACGAGCGTGGCCATCGGCCCCAGCTTCGCGAGAGTGCCCTCGATGTCGTCGGGGTCGAGGTCGGCGCCGGTGACGTCGGACAGCACGGCGAGGAAGTCGCGCACGGCCGGCGTCACGTGCACCGGCAGGTCGAGCCGGCCGAGCCGCGCGACCGCGTCGCACAGCGCCGTCACCGAGTTCTCGTCGTTGAGCATCGACCCGTGGCCCGCCCGGCCGGCCGCGGTCAGGCGCAGCCAGCCGATGCCCTTCTCGGCGGTCTGCACGAGGTAGAGCCGGAGGTCGTCGCGCACCGTCATGGAGAACCCGCCGACCTCGCCGACTGCCTCCGTGACCCCCTCGAACATGTCGCGTCGGTGCTCCACGAGCCAGTGCGACCCGGTCCAGCCGCCGGCCTCCTCGTCGGGGAGGAAGTTGACGACGACGTCACGCTCGGGCCGCACCCCGTTGCGCGCCCAGGACCGCACGGTCGCGAGCGTCATCCCGCACATGTCCTTCATGTCGACCGCGCCGCGGCCCCACAGCATCGGTACGCCGAGGTCCTCGTCGACCTCCGCGCCGAACGGTGGCTTCGACCAGTCGTCGGCCCGCGCCGGCACGACGTCGAGGTGGCCGTGGACGAGGAGCGCGCCCCGGCTCCGGTCCCGCCCCGGGATGCGTACGACGACGCCGTCGCGCCTCGACCCGCACGAGTACCGCTCGGGATCCAGACCGACCTCGCGCAGCCGCGCCTCCACGTACTCGGCCGCCTCCGCCTCGCCGGGACCCGTGCCGTCGCCGTAGTTGCTGCTGTCGATGCGGATGAGGTCGGAGACGAGCTCGACGACCTCCGCCTCGGCGTCGGGCAGGGGCTGCGGCAG
>JAJXTD010000100.1 GCA_021784035.1 Actinomycetes bacterium
GTCTACCGGACGCTCGTCGCGCACGGCCTCGAGCGCGACCCGGCGCTGCCCGCACCGGTCCACCGCTTCCTGGCCACCGGAGACCCCGCCCCGTTCACCGCCCTCGCCCGCCGCTTCCTCGGCCCCGAGGTCGTCAGCGTCGAGCACGCCACCGAGGTGATCGGCTGATGCGCCTGACCGTCGTCGGCTGCGCGGGCAGCTTCCCGGGCCCCGACTCGCCCGCGTCGTGCTACCTCGTCGAGCACGAGGGGCACCGCATCCTGCTCGACCTGGGCAACGGGTCGTTCGGCCCGCTGCAGCGGTACGCCGACGTCTACGACGTCCACGGCGTCGTGCTCTCGCACCTGCACGCGGACCACTGCATGGACATGACGTCGTACTACGTGGCCCGCAGGTACCGGCCCGGTGGTCCGGCGCCGATCCTCACCGTCCTCGGCCCCACCGGCTCCGCCGACCGCATGGCGCGGGCGTACGACCTGCCGTCGGGCGAGGGCATGAACGGGGAGTTCGACTTCCGCGACCACGTCGCCGAGACCGAGATCGGCCCGTTCCGCATCCGGACCACGCGGGTGAACCATCCGGTCGAGGCGTACGCGACCCGCGTGGAGGCTGGCGGGCGCTCGCTCGTCTACAGCGGCGACACGGGCGAGAGCGGCGCGCTCGTCGAGCTCTCCCGTGATGCCGACCTCGCGCTCTTCGAGGCCTCGTTCCTCAGCCGGTACGAGGACGTCCCGCCGAACCTGCACCTGACGGCGGCGCAGGCGGCCGACCACGCGAAGCGGGCCGGCGTCGCGCGCCTCGTCCTCACCCACCTCGTGCCGTGGACGCCGCAGGAGGAGACGCTCGAGGAGGGGACCAGGGCGTACGACGGCGAGCTGGCCCTGGCCGCGCCCGGCCTCGTCCTCGACGTCTGATCCGTCGGGACCCCGAGACACCGGCCGCCCGCCGACGCCAACCCGACCGGGCGGGCGCTCACGGCGGTGGCCGGGGCGTGCGTGCCCCCGGTTAGGGTCGGGCGCATGACTCGCAGCGACGGCCGCGCCGCCGACCAGCTCCGCCCCGTGTCCTTCCACCGCGGGTGGCTCGACCACGCCGAGGGGTCCTGCCTCGTCGAGTTCGGCCGCACGCGCGTGCTCTGCGCGGCGTCGTTCACGCCCGGGGTGCCGCGCTGGCGCAAGGACTCCGGCCTCGGCTGGGTCACCGGCGAGTACGCGATGCTGCCGCGGGCCACGAACACCCGCAACGACCGGGAGTCCGTGCGCGGCAAGGTCGGCGGCCGCACCCACGAGATCTCGCGCCTCGTCGGCCGGTCGCTGCGCGCGGCGGTCGACCTCTCCGCGCTCGGCGAGAACTCCCTCGTGATCGACTGCGACGTCCTGCAGGCCGACGGGGGGACCCGCACGGCGGCCATCACCGGCGCCTACGTCGCCCTCGCCGACGCGATCGAGTGGGCGCGCGGGCAGGGCCACGTCAAGGCCGACGCGAAGCCGCTCGCGAACTCGGTCGCAGCCGTCAGCGTCGGCATCGTCGACGGCGAGGCACGCCTCGACCTGCACTACGACGACGACGTCGCCGCGGACACCGACATGAACGTCGTCATGACCGGCGACGGCCGCTACGTCGAGGTGCAGGGCACCGCCGAGGGGGAGCCGTTCGACCGCCCCCTGCTCGACGAGCTGCTCGCCCTCGCGGCGTCCGGCTGCGCCGAGCTCACCCGGCTGCAGCTCGCGGCACTCGGCCGGTCATGACCACGCGGGTCGTCCTCGCGTCGCGCAACCCGCACAAGATCGAGGAGATGGACCGGATCCTCGACGACGCCGGGCTGCACGTCGAGGTCGTCGGCCTCGACGGGTTCGCGGACGTGCCCGACGTGCCCGAGACCGAGCCGACGTTCGCCGGCAACGCGCTGCTCAAGGCCCGCGCGGTGTGCGCCGCCACCGGGCTGCCCGCCGTCTCGGACGACTCGGGCCTGTGCGTCGACGCCCTGAACGGCATGCCGGGCGTGCTCTCGGCGCGCTGGTCCGGGGGTCAGGGCGACGTCGCGAACCTGGAGCTGGTGCTGGCGCAGCTCGCGGACACGCCGGACGACCGGCTCGGCGCGCAGTTCCGCTGCGCCGTCGCGCTGGTGCTCCCGGACGGCCGCGTGGCGGTCGTCGACGGCGAGATGCGCGGCCACCTCGTCCGGGCGCCGCGGGGGACGAACGGCTTCGGCTACGACCCGATCTTCGTCCCCGACGGCGGGACGCGGACGAGCGCGGAGCTGTCCGCGGCGGAGAAGGACGCCATCAGCCACCGCGGCACCGCGCTGCGGGCGCTGGTCCCGGTCCTGCGCGAGCTCCTCCCCGAGGGGGCCGCCGGCTGACGGTCCCGCCCGCGGTGCCGATCAGCCCGGTCGGTCGGCGACGACGAGGTCGGCGTACTCGGGGTGGCGGTCGATCCAGGCGTGGACGAACGGGCAGGCCGGGACGATGCCGACGCCGTCGGCCCGGGCCCGGTCGAGGGCGTTGCGGGCGAGCGCGCTGCCGACGCCCTGCCCCTCGAACGCGGGGTCGACCACCGTGTGGGTGAGCACGCGGTGCCCCGGCCGGTCGCGGTACTCCGCGTAGCCGGCGAGGGCGCCGCCCACGAGCGCCTCGAAGCGCCCGGAGGCCCGGTTGTCCGTGATCACGACGTCGCCCATGCCCCTAGTCTGCGCGATCCGACCGTGTTCCCGCGCCTCCAGCCAACGGCGCTCCGCGCGGTCGCGTCGGCGCCCGCACGCCTACGCTGGTGCGCGCGCGGACGTGGTGGAACTGGCAGACACGCAGGATTTAGGTTCCTGTGCTCTCGAGCGTGCGGGTTCAAGTCCCGCCGTCCGCACAAGCGACTGAGGCGAGAGCAGCACGAGCACGCTCGTACTGCCGAGCCGATTGAGATTGTCGGACGAGAGGGCAGGGTGTGAATCCTGCCCTCTCGGGAGCATCAGCGATGCAGTACGGCGAAGCGGCGGCGGCCCCGGTCCGAGACGGCCCCGACGACGTCGCGCGGAGCGCGACTTCGTGGAGGGGCAGGGAACACGGAGCATGGCCGCCTGGAGGCGCTAGGGGCCCGTGACGCGGTGTCGACCGATCACGAGGGCGAGCGCGGCGAGCAGGCCCAGGACGCCGGACACGAGCAGCGGGACCACGCCGCCGCCGGGTCCGAGCGTCCAGGTGAGCCCGGCCCACAGGCCGGCGACGAAGACCGCGCCGTTGGACAGCGACTGGAACACGCCCTGCGCGCGGCCGCGGTGCTCGTCGGGCACGAGCGTGGAGACCCACGCCTTCCCGACGCCGTCGGTGAACGCGGGGAACAGCCCGTACACCGCCATCAGCACGAAGACCCACCCGCTGTGGCCGACGAGCGCGAGCCCGGCGTACGCCGCGGCGAACGCCAGCATGCCGACGCCGTACACCGCGGGCCGGGGCAGCCGGTCGGACCACGCGCCGGCGGGGTACGAGCCGAGCGTGTAGACCAGGTTGTAGACGACGTACGCGAGGACCACCTCGGTGGTGGAGAAGCCCAGCTCGGAGACGCGCAGCAGCAGCAGCGCGTCGGGGAAGTTCACGACGGCGATGCCCACGAGCACGGTCGCCACCCGCCAGAACTCCGGGGGCAGCGGGCTGCGGGGCACGACCACGCGCGGGATCGGCACGCCGTCGTCGTCGTGCGTCACGCGCTTCTTCTCCCGCACGAACAGCGTCAGCAGGGTCGACAGCACGGCGGGTACGACGGCCCACCACATGACCGAGCGGATGTCCCCGTCGAGCAGCGCGAGGCCGGCGAGCGCCACGAGAGGTCCGATGACCGCGCCGAACGAGTCGCCCATGCGGTGGAACCCGAACGCGCGGCCGTAGTCCTCGCGGCGGACGGACGAGGCGATGAGCGCGTCGCGCGGCGCGGCACGCACGCCCTTGCCGAGCCGGTCCACGACCCGGCCGACGAGCACCATGGGCCAGGCGTACGACGCGGCGACGAGCACCTTGCCCAGCGCCGCGAGACCGTAGCCCGTGGTGACGAACGGGCGACGGGAGCGCGTGTCGGACCAGCGCCCGGCGACGTACTTCGAGACGCCGGCAGCGGCCTCCGCCGCACCCTCGACGACGCCGAGCACGACCGGGGGAGCCGCGAGCACGCCCGTGATGAACAGCGGCAGCAGCGGGTAGAGCAGCTCGCTCGCGGCGTCCTGGGTGAGCGACACCAGCGTGAGGACCACGAGGTTGCGGGTCAGCCAGGCGCGGCGCACGGCGCGAGCCTCCCACGCCGACGTGGCGGGGGAGAGCCGGGGGCCGGACCCCGCCCGGGCGGGACGGCGATCGGTTGCCCGCGACTCCGGCGGGGCCGTGGCGGGACTCGGTCCGGGGTGCACCGGCGGGCGCTGAGGGCAGGCTCGCCTCGCTGGACGGATACCCCCAGGGGTATAGACTGGGGGCATCGAAGCGGGCACCTGAGGGAGTGGCAATGCGGATCGTCGTCGTGGGTGGAGTGGCCGGCGGGATGTCGGCGGCGGCGCGGTTGCGCCGGCTGGACGAGACCGCGGAGATCGTCGTCCTCGAGCGCGGCCCCGACGTCTCGTTCGCGAACTGCGGCCTGCCCTACCACGTCGGCGGCGAGATCCGGAACCGCTCCGCGCTCCTGCTGCACACGCCCGCGTCGCTGCACGCGTCGCTCGACCTCGACGTGCGGGTCCGCCACGAGGTCACCTCGATCGACCGCGACGCCCGCACCGTCACGGTGCGGGACCTCGAGGCCGGCACCGACGCGGTCCTCGGCTACGACGCGCTCGTGCTCGCGACCGGCGCCGAGCCGATCGTGCCGCCGCTGCCCGGGCTCGACCGCCCCGAGGTCCGCACCCTGCGTACCGTCCCCGACGCCGACGCGCTGCGCGACCTGCTCGACGCCGGTGCGCAGTCGGCCGTCGTCGTCGGCGCCGGCTTCATCGGGCTCGAGACCGTCGAGGCCTTCCGGCACCGCGGCCTCACCGTCACCCTCGTCGAGCTCGCGCCCCAGGTGCTGCCCGCCCTCGACGCCGACATGGCCAGCATGATCGAGGCCGAGCTGCGCGCGCACGACGTCGACGTCCGCACGGGCGCCGGGCTGGCCGCGGTCGAGGACTCCCGCTCGGGGCGCGCCGTCGACGTCGTGCTGTCCGACGGCGAGCGCATCGGTGCCGACGTCGTACTCCTCGGCGTCGGCGTGCGTCCCTCCACGGCGCTCGCCCGCGCCGCGGGGCTCGAGCTCTCGCCCGCCGGTGCCGTCGTGGTCACGCCGTCCCAGCAGACGAGCGACCCGCACATCTGGGCCGTGGGCGACGCCATCCAGGTCACCGACTTCGTCACCGGCGCCCCCGGCGTCGTGCCGCTCGCGGGACCGGCCAACCGCCAGGGCCGCCTCGCGGCCGACGCGATCATGGGCCGCCACGTCGCGTCCAGCCCGGTCCTCGGCACGGCGATCGTGCGCGTCTTCGGGCTCACCGCCGCCGTCACCGGTCCGACGTCGCGGCGGCTCACCGCGGCGGGCGTCGAGCACCGCGTCGTCCACCTGCACCCCGGTCACCACGCCGGCTACTACCCCGGCGCCGAGTCCATCCACCTCGCCGTCATCTTCGCGCCGGACGGCGGGCTCCTCGGCGCGCAGGCCGTCGGGTCGGCGGGCGTGGACAAGCGCATCGACGTGCTCGCCACGGCGTTGCGCGCCGGCATGACGGTCGACGACCTCGCCGAGCTCGAGCTCGCCTACGCCCCCCCCTTCGGCAGCGCGAAGGACGCCATCAACATGGCCGGCTTCCTCGCCCAGAACGTGCTCGACGGCATGCTCACCACGTGGTCGGCGGCCGAGCTCGACTCCGTGCTCGACGGCTCGGTGCTGCTGCTCGACGTCCGGTCGGCGCGCGAGTTCGCGGTGGGCCACCTGCCCGGGGCGCTCAACGTCCCGCACACCAGGCTCCGCGGCCGGATCGACGAGGTGGTGGAGGCCGCCGCGGGCCGTCCGGTGCGCGCCCTGTGCGCGAGCGGGTTCCGCTCCTACCTCGCGCACCGCGTACTCACGTCGCACGGCCTGGACTCGGCCAGCCTCGACGGTGGACTCACGACACTGCTGGCTGCTCGCCCTGACGCCCCGATCGTGGTGGACTCTGTCCGCGAGCCCGTCCTGGCCTCGCGATGAGCACCGCCCCGATCCCGCAGGAGCCCCCCATGCAGATGGACGAGGAGTCCGCCGCCTCCGTCGCCATGCGGCTGCGCCGCGCGCGCGGCCAGATCGACGGCGTGCTGGCCATGATCGACGCCGGACGGGACTGCGAGGACATCGTCACGCAGCTGTCCGCTGCGTCGAAGGCCGTCGACCGCGCCGCGTTCACGATCGTGTCGTGCGGCCTTCAGGCCTGCATCGAGGCGGAGTCCAAGGGTGAGGCGCCCCCGCTGGACCGCGGTCGGCTCGAGAAGCTCTTCCTGTCGCTTGCCTGACCGAGCCCGTCGGCGGCCCGCCCGTCAGACGCCGAGCTCCCGACGGAGCCTCGCGACGTGCCCGGTCGCCTTCACGGCGTACATCGCCCGCTCGATCACGGCGTCGCCCTTGCGGTCGACGTCGACGACGAACGTCGAGCGGATCACGCCGACGACGGTCTTGCCGTAGAGCTGCTTCTCCCCGTAGGCGCCGTACGCCGCGAGCACCGACCGCTCCGGGTCCGACAGCAGCGGGAAGGTGAGGCCGTCGCGCTCGCGGAACCGGGCGAGCTTCTCCGGCGGGTCCGGCGACAGCCCGATCACGGTGATGCCGGCGGCGGCGAGCGAGTCGAGCGAGTCGCGGAAGTCGCAGGCCTGCGTGGTGCACCCCGGGGTCATGGCGGCCGGGTAGACGTAGAGCACCACCCGCTCGCCCGCGTGCGTGCGCCAGGTGTGCACCGCGCCCGTGTCGTCGGGGAGGTCCAGCGGCGGCGCCGGGTCGCCGGGCGCGAGGCGGTGGCTGGCGGTCTCGGGCATTCGGCTCGACCTCTTCCGGGTGCGGGATGCGCGGTTCACCGCGAGGCTAGTGCCCGGTGCCGACGCGGGCCGGGCCGGCCGCTCCGCAGGGGAGGCGACGTCGCAGGTCAGCGCGGGTCTAACGCCTCTGGGTCGCAGGTGCCAAGAGTTCGCAGTAATCTTCGCCCATGTCCGCGCAGCCGACCGTCACGCCCACCGAGCAGGCGCTCATCGACGAGGCCCTGCCGACCCGCCGGATCGCCCTCGGCCGGACCGAGTGGACCGTCCTCGCCGCGATGACCGGATTCGTGGTCCTGCTGCACGTCGTCGGGTGGGGCACGCTCATCGGGATCGTCGCCCCGCAAGGGCTCAGCGTCGGCACGTCGGGCGTGTTCGGCATCGGTCTCGGGGTGACGGCGTACACGCTCGGCATGCGCCACGCGTTCGACGCCGACCACATCGCGGCCATCGACAACACGACCCGCAAGCTGCTCACCGACGGGCAGAAGCCGGTGTCGGTCGGGTTCTGGTTCTCCCTGGGGCACTCGAGCATCGTGTTCGGTCTCTGCTTCCTGCTGAGCATCGGCGTGAAGTCGCTCGTCGGTCAGGTGGAGGACGGCAACTCCGCGCTGCAGAACACCCTCGGCCTCGTCGGGACGAGCGTCTCCGGCACGTTCCTCATCCTCATCGGCATCCTCAACCTCGTCGTCCTCGCGAAGATCGTGAAGGTCTTCCAGGGGATGCGCCAGGGCGACTTCGACGAGGTCGAGCTCGACCACCACCTGTCTCAGCGCGGCTTCATGAACCGGATCCTCGGCGGTGTCACGAAGGCGGTGCGCAAGCCGCGGCACATGTACCCCGTGGGCCTGCTGTTCGGTCTCGGCTTCGACACCGCCACCGAGGTGTCGCTGCTCGTCCTCGCCGGGGGCGCCGCGGCGTTCAGCCTGCCCTGGTACGCGATCCTCTGCCTGCCCGTGCTGTTCGCCGCGGGCATGAGCCTGCTCGACTCGATCGACGGCGTGTTCATGATCTTCGCCTACGGCTGGGCCTTCTCCCAGCCGGTGCGGAAGATCTACTACAACATCGTCATCACCGGGCTGTCGGTCGCCGTCGCGCTCGTCATCGGCGTCATCGAGATCGTCTCCATCGTCGTCGCGAAGACGGGCATCACGACGGGTCCGCTCGCGGCGATCGGCGGCGTCGACCTCAACAACGTCGGGTTCATCATCGTCGGTGTCTTCGTGCTGACCTGGCTCGTGGCGGTCCTGGTCTGGCACGTCGGGCGCATCGAGCACAAGTGGTCGCAGAACCTCAAGCCCGTGCGCGCGGCGTACGGCACGGAGGAGCCCGCGGCCGAGGCGCTCGACGAGAGCGTCGAGCTGCCCGAGACGGTGCACGTGCACGAGGACGGCAGCATCCACGAGGACGGCCACGGACACGCGCGGTCCGCGCAGCCGGTCGCCGACCCCGCGGGCGCCTGAGCCGCCACGTCGGCGCGGCCGATCGCTCTCTCGCGTCGCGGCCGACGGAAGCGCCGGGTTAGGCTCACGCACGTGACCGATGCCACCGTGAGCGACAAGGCCGCAGCCGCGCCCGGCCCCTCGGCGCCGGCGACCGGCGCGCCGAGTGACAGGCCCACGCCGCCCCGCTCGATGGACGAGATCGAGGCCGAGCTCGACGCCACGCGGCAGCGCCTCGCGGGGCGCATCGACGAACTGGAGGAGTACGTCCAGCCGAAGAACGTCGCCCTGCGCCAGCTCGACAAGGTCAGGGGCGTGTTCGTCGACGAGTACGGCGGCATCAAGCCCGACCGCGTCCTGCTGGCCGCCGGCGTCGTGGTCGCACTCGTGGGCGTCAGCGCCCTGCTGCGCCGCCGGCGGGGCTGACGCTTCCCGCCGGTACCGCTCCGACGGCCCCGGGGCCCGCGACGTAACCTCTCGGCGTGGCTCACCCCGACACGACCCCGCTGCCCGACGGCTCCGTGCCGATCAAGCTGCTGCACGACCGCGTGCTCGTACGGGTCGACGACGGGGACGGCGACCGGCGCTCGACCGGCGGCATCCTCATCCCTGCCACGGCGCAGGTCGGTCGCCGGCTGTCCTGGGCGCGGGTCGTCGCGATCGGTCCCAACGTCCGCACGATCGAGGTCGGCGACCACGTCCTGTTCGACCCGGAAAGCCACCCGGAGGTCGAGCTGCACGGGACGGAGTACGTCCTGCTCCGCGAGCGCGACGTGCACGCCCTCGCCGCGGCCCGGGTGAGCGACGGGCACTCCGGCCTGTACCTCTAGGCCGTCCCGCCGCCGCACCCGGCCGCTGATCGGGTCAGGCGGTGCCGGTGGAGCTCGGAGTGGCCGCGCCGGACGGCCGTGCGGGGGCGTACTTCTGCCGCGCGTCGCGCAGCTGGGTGCGGTCGACGACCCGGACGGCCGTGCGCGTGCCGCCGTTCTCGACCGCCAGCACGCCGACCTCGTCGCCGGTCTTCACCGAGGCGATGCCATCGCGCTGCGCGTTGACCATGGTGGTGGCATCGACCGTGTAGGACTGGGTGAACCCGTCAGCACTCTTCACCGTGATCGACGTCGACGAGACGCCCGTGACGGTCCCGACCTGGGTGTCGACGGTCTGGTAGCCGCCGCCCTGCTTCGGCACGACGAACGAGCCGTGGATGCCCATGCCGGGTCCGAGGCCCATGCCGCCGCGGTCCCGCCCGGGTCCGCCGCGCATCGGCCCGTCGCCGTCGGGCCGCGTCCCGGCAGCCGGGCCGACACCCTCGACGTGGCCGGGTGCGCTGCCGGAGCCTCCCGGAGCGGCGTAGCCCGGCGGGACGCTTCCGGCCGACGGAGTGGTGGCCGGGCTCGGGGTGGAGTTCGCGGCGTACGCCGTGCCCGCGACGCCGAGCGCGCCGATGGCGATCGCCGCCACCGCGATCCCGGTGCCGACCCGCGAGCGGTGCGGGCCCGACGCGACGGCGTCGGGCACGGGCGGCGCGGTCGGCTCGAGGCCGGTTGTCTCGGGCGGGTTCCAGCCGGGGCGGTCCTGCGTGTCCATGGACGGTCCTTTCGGGGAGCCGGTGCGGTCCGGCGCGGATCGGGTCGTGTCAATCTCCTCCGCCCGGCTATGAGGGGGCTGTGAGTGCTCTCCCGGGTTCCTGGCAAACCGGTGCCGTGAGGGGCACGCGGCGCCTAGCGTGCGCCCATGGAGCTCGCCACCGCCCTCGCCTTCGCCCGCTCGCACGCCGACGCAGTCCTCGTGACGCTCAAGTCCGACGGCCGACCTCAGTCGTCGAACGTGCGGCAGTGGACCGACGAGGGCGGCGTGCTGCGCGTGTCCGTCACCGACAACCGGGCCAAGACCCGCAACCTGAGGCGCGACCCGCGGGTGTCGCTGCACGTGCTGGCCGAGGACTTCTGGTCCTACGCCGTGCTCGAGGGCGAGGCCGACTTCTCACCCGTCGCCGAGTCACCCGACGACGCCACCTGCGACGAGCTCGTGGCCTACTACCGGGCGCTGTCCGGCGAGCACCCCGACTGGGACGAGTACCGCCGCGCGATGGTGGCCGACCGGCGCGTCGTCCTGCGCGTGCGTCCGACGTACGCCTATGGCCTGGTCCCCTGACGCGGACGGTGGTGCATCCGCGGACCTGCGCCCCGCCGGGCGATCTACACCGGCTGGTCCGTGCCGCAGTACTTGCACTTGGTCGCGCCGACCGGCAGGTCGTCGGACAGGCACGCGGGGCACGTCTTCGCCGGCGCGGGGTCGCCGAAGGCGGTGATCCCGCGCCGTGCCTGGACCGCCTTGTAGGGGACGACGATGACGAAGTAGATGACCGCCATGAACACGATGAAGGTGATGATGGCGGTGATCAGGCCGCCGATGTCCATGAACGCGTTGGGGTTGCCGGACCTGATCTGCCAGCCCAGGCCCAGGCTGTCGCTCGGTCCGATCGCCGCGAGCAGCGGGCTGATGATGGTCTTCGTGAAGGCGGTGATCAACGCCGCGAAGGCCAGCGCCACGACCAGCGCGACGGCGACCTCGACGACGCTCCCGCGCATCAGGAAGTTCTTGAACCCCTTCATCGTCGCTCCATTCCGAGACACGTGACGTCACACCCAGCAACGCTGGTCGGTCCAGCATCGCGCGCCGG
>JAJXTD010000101.1 GCA_021784035.1 Actinomycetes bacterium
AAGCGCGGGGTGGTGGCGTTCTCGTCGGTGTGACGGCGACGGTTCGGCCGGTCCCGGCCGCCGCGCGACGGTAGATGGTCAGCCGGAGTGGCTGTGGTCGAGCCGGATCTGCGCCCAGGTGCTGGCGTGGTCGGACGGCCACAGCCCGCTCGGGGTGCGGTCGGACTCGAGGTCGCCGACCACGTAGGCGTCGAGCGCGGTGAACCCCGTGCTGACGAAGACGTCGTCGATGCGGTGCGTCAGCGTGCTCGCGGCGTTGTCCAGCGCGCTCTGCCCGCTGGTCCAGCCTGCGCTGCCACAGGGGTCGGTGGGGTGCAGGAGCGGCCACACCTCGCGCAGGCCGGCCTCCGTGAGGGTCGTGTACGCGACGACGTTGTGGTCCTCGAAGTACTGCGGCGTTCCGGGCCGGTACTCCGCGCACATGGTGGGACGCGCGTTGACGTCACCCACGGCCACCACCGGGTACGGCGAGTCCTCGAGCGCGGCCGCGAGCTCCTCGGCCTGCGGGTTGCGGATCTGGTCCTTGTACGGCGGGTAGCCGTACGCCTCGAGGTGGGTGTCCGCGAAGCGGATCGTGCGCCCGCGGACGGTCACGTCGGCGGTCGCCCAGCCGCGCTGCACGGCGATGGGGATGCCGGCGACGGACACCGGGAGCTGGACTGAGTAGGTATGCCCCGCGACCGCCCCGAGCGTGATCCGGCCCCGACTGAGCGACGCGGACCGGACGAGGATGACGTCGCGGTCGGTGAAGGCGACGAGCCGCAGCCCGCCGGCGGTCATCGCCGGGAGCGGGAACGTCTCGTTGGAGAAGTTCTGGTTCGCGATCGCCACGTGGTACGCCGTGCCGAGAGCGGCCAGCGAGTCGAGCAGGGAGGTCAGCTGGTCGTAGTCGGTGACGAACGGGCCGGTCGGGGCGCCGTTCGGCGCCGCCGGCGCGGACCGCCAGATGGACACCTCCTGCAGGCCGACGAGGTCGGGCTGCTCGGCGGCGATGCGGCGCGCGAGCGCCATGGCGCGCTCGGGAATCCTGCTGGCCTGCATCTGGGCCCAGACGGCAACGGTGGACTCCGCCATCCGGGTGGGTGGCGGGAGCCGACGCCGGTATCCGGCGTCCGGTGAACCGGAGCCGGTCCTGGCTTCCCGCGCCAGGCGGCCGCCCCGGCGCTACCGTGGTCCGGGGTCGCACGCGGGCGGAGGCCCGGATTCGGGGCGGACATGAGACTGCACGGGCATCTCGTGGAGATCGACTGGGACGGCGAGGTGCTCGTCGCCCGCGGCACGAACGCGGACGGGCGCGAGCTCGTGAACGCCGGTACGCCCGACAACCGCCTGGTCCTCGCGCCCGCCGACATCGCCGAGGTCGTCTTCCGCGACGCCCCACGCTTCGTCGGCGGCGTCGTGCGCGTGGTCGACACCGCGGGCGCCGAGCACCGGCTGCACTTCCGGCGCGACACCCGTGCGGAGTTCCACCGCCTCTACGAGGAGCTCGCCGCCGCGGTCGCCGCGGCGCGTCGCGGACCGGCGGACCAGGAGTCCGGCCAGCCGGAGCGGCTCGTCGACCTGACCGACCCGACCACGCCGCCCGACCCGCCCGACCCGGCGGACCCGGCGGACCCGATCCAGCCGGCCGCGCCGGCGGACGCGGACGGGATCCCGCGCGACGACGCGGTGCCGGTCTGAGCGACGTGCGTCAGCGGGCGAGCACGGCCGCGAGCCGGTTCACCGACGTCCGCAGCCCCCATCGCTCGGCCAGCCCGGCGAGCCCGCCCGGGTCCGCCGGGGCGGACGGCAGGGTGTCGTCGATGTCGGGCAGCGGGCAGTCCAGCGCGACGCGGACGACGCCCGGGGCCACGGCAAGGTAGTCGCGCGCGGCCAGCACCCGGTCGTGCAGGCTCGCCCGCACGCCCGGGTCGCCCGCCTCGGCCGCCTGCAGCACGCCGTCGAGCGAGCCGTACGCCGCGATCAGCACCGCGGCCGTCTTCTCCCCGACGCCGGGGACGCCGGGCAGGCCGTCGGACGGGTCGCCGCGCAGGGCGGCGAAGTCGGCGTAGGACCGCGGAGGTACGCCGTAGCGCTCGACGACGACCGCCTCGGTGACGACCTCCGCGCGCGCGACCCCGCCCTTCGCCGTGTAGAGCACGCGGACGCCGCGGGCGTCGTCGACCACCTGGAACAGGTCGCGGTCGCCGGTCACGACGTCGACCGGCACCGTGGCACGCGCGGCGAGCGTCCCGATGACGTCGTCGGCCTCGTACCCGGCGCACCCGACGCGCGCGATGCCGAACGCCGCGAGCACGTCGGCGATCACCGGCACCTGGGGCGCCAGCGCGTCCGGCACCTCCTCGGCGTTGGCGGCACCGTCGGCCACCCGGTGCGCCTTGTACGACGGGATCGCGGCCACCCGGAACTGCGGGCGCCAGTCGTCGTCCCAGCAGCAGACCAACCGGGTGGGCTCGTGGTCGGTGACGAGGCGGGCGATGAAGTCGAGGAACCCCCGGACCGCGTTCACCGGAGTCCCGTCGGGTGCGGTCACCGACTCCTTGATCCCGTGGAACGCGCGGAAGTACAGGCTCGCGGAGTCCAGCAGCATGAGCCGTTCACGGCCGGGCGTCGACATGCGGTCACCCTAGCCGCGGCACCGGACGGGCCGGTGCGCCGGCGGACCGCCGCGCGGGACCGTGCGACGCGCGTGCGGCACGCGACCGTCGGACGGTGTGGGGGAGCCTCCCGGCGTAGGGTCGGCGCCGTGACCGCGACCGCACCCCACCACCCGCCTGCCGCCGACCTCGCCGACCGGCTCGCCCGCGCCCGGCTCGCGACGGCGTCCGCCGGGATGGACGCGCTGCTCGTCACCCCCGGCCCGGACCTGCGCTACCTCACCGGCTACGACGCGATCCCGCTGGAGCGGCTCACCTGCCTTGTGGTCCAGGCGCAGGGGGACCCGGTGATCGTCGTCCCCCGGCTGGAGAAGCCGGCGGCGCTCGCGAGCCCCATCGGCGACCTCGGCCTGGAGATCCTGACCTGGGGCGAGACCGACGACCCGTACGCCCTCGTCGCCTCCCTACTCCCCGGGCGGCCGCGGGCCGGTCTCGACAACCACATGTGGGCCGAGAAGGTGCTCCGGCTGCGCGCGGCCATGCCGGGGTCCGAGCAGCTGCTGGGCGGGACCGTGCTGGGCGAGCTGCGGATCCGCAAGACGCCCGACGAGGTCGAGGCGCTGCGTCGCGCCGGCGCGGCGATCGACCGGGTGCACGCACGGGTGCCCGAGTGGCTGCGCGCCGGACGCACCGAGCGCGAGGTGGGCAAGGACATCGCCGACGCGATCGTCGCCGAGGGTCACGTCCGGGTCGACTTCGTCATCGTGGGCAGCGGCCCGAACGGGGCGAGCCCGCACCACGAGCTGTCCGACCGGGTGATCCAGGACGGGGAGCCCGTCGTCGTCGACATCGGCGGCACGATGCCCGACGGCTACTGCTCCGACGAGACCCGCACCTACAGCGTGGGGGAGCCGCCCGCCGAGTTCCGCGAGTTCTACGCCGTGCTGCTGGCCGCCCAGGTGGCCGCGTGCGAGCACGTGCGCCCCGGCGTGACGGCCGAGAGCGTCGACTCCGCCGCACGCGATGTGATCACCGACGCGGGGTACGGCGAGTACTTCGTGCACCGCACCGGTCACGGGATCGGGCTCGAGACGCACGAGGAGCCCTACATCGTGAGCGGCAACACCGAGCTGCTCGAGCCCGGGATGGCGTTCTCGGTCGAGCCCGGCATCTACCTGCCCGGCCGCCACGGCGCGCGCATCGAGGACATCCTGGTCTGCGGCGACACCGTGGGGGAGCGGGTCAACCTCCGTCCTCGGGACCTGGTGATCGTCTGATGGCCCTCTCCGTCACCCCCGCCGACCGGCTCCTCCCCACCGAGGAGGCCGCCGACCTGCTGCACCTCGTGCGCGAGATCGCCGACGCCGAGCTCGCGCCGAAGGTGGCGCAGGCCGAGCACGACGGCGTGTTCTTCCGCGACGAGCTGCGCACGCTCGGCCGGGCCGGGCTGCTGTCGCTGCCCTACCCCGAGGAGCACGGCGGCGGCGGCCAGCCGTACGAGGTCTACCTCCAGGCGCTCGAGGAGCTCGCCGGCGCGTGGCTGTCGGTCGGCATCTCGGTGTCGGTCCACGCGCTCGCCTGCTTCCCGGTGGCCAGCTTCGGCACCGACGAGCAGAAGGCACGCTGGCTGCCCGAGATGCTCGGCGGCGAGCTGATCGGCGCCTACTGCCTGTCCGAGCCCCAGTCCGGGTCGGACGCCGCGGCGCTCGCCACCCGGGCGGCGCTCGACGGTGACGAGTACGTCGTCGACGGCACCAAGGCGTGGATCACCCACGGCGGCGTCGCGGACTTCTACGACGTCATGGTCCGCACGTCCGACGACGGCCCGCGCGGGATCTCCTGCCTGCTGGTGCCCGGCGACGCCGCGGGGCTGTCCGGCGCGACGCCCGAGCGCAAGATGGGGGCGAAGGCCTCGCGCACCGCGCAGGTGCTCCTCGAGGGCGTCCGGGTGCCGCAGGACCGTCTCGTCGGCGCGGAGGGACAGGGCTTCAAGATCGCACTCGCCGCGCTCGACGCCGGGCGGCTCGGCATCGCCGCGTGCGCCGTCGGCCTCGCGCAGGCCGCCCTCGACGCGGCCGCGGCGTATGCCAAGGAGCGGCGCCAGTTCGGCCGCGCGATCGGCGAGTTCCAGGGCATGCAGTTCCTGCTGGCCGACATGGCCACCGGAGTTGCGGCCGCCCGGGCGCTCTACCTCGCGGCAGCGCGGCGCAAGGACCGAGGCCTGCCCTACGGCGTGGAGGCTGCGAAGGCGAAGCTGTTCGCGACCGACGTCGCGATGCGCGTGACGACCGACGCGGTCCAGGTGTTCGGCGGCTACGGCTACGTCGAGGACTTCCCGGTCGAGCGCTACATGCGCGAGGCGAAGGTCCTGCAGATCGTCGAGGGCACGAACCAGGTGCAGCGCATGGTGATCGGGCGCTCGCTCACGACGTGACAGCGTCCCGAGGAACAGGAAGAACACGGCGGCGAACACGTCGCGCAGCGGCTCGAGGGACGTGCGCGCCTGCTCTGCGGCGCCCAGGTGCCGCAAACGGATGCGTCGTCGGACCCCGATCGGGGCGGCCGGGCGGATAGGTTGGCCGCAGGCCGTCCGTCCCGGGGCGGCCCGGCCGAGAGGAACGCTCGCGTGGAGGACATCGACCAGGCGATCGTGCGTCTGCTCGCCGGTGACGGGCGCATGTCGTACACCGACCTCGGGAAGGCCACCGGGCTGTCGACGTCGGCGGTGCACCAGCGCGTCCGCCGGCTCGAGCAGCGCGGTGTCATCAAGGGCTACACGATCGTGGTGGACCACGACGCGCTCGGCCTGCCGCTCACCGCGCTCATCTCGATCAAGCCGATCGACCCCGCGGCGCCCGACGACGCGCCCGCGCGGCTGGAGCACGTGTCAGCGATCGAGGCGTGCCACTCCGTGGCCGGCGACGAGTCCTACGTGCTCAAGGTGCGCGTCGAGAGCCCGGCCGCGCTCGAGCACCTGCTGGCCGAGATCCGCGCGGCGGCGAACGTGTCCACCCGCACGAGCGTCGTGCTGTCGACGCCGTTCGAGAACCGCCCACCCGCGATCTGAGGTCGCGGCGGCCGCATGAGCCGTCTTGCTCGTGCGAGCGCGTCGTGGAGAGCGCGCAGGCACGAGCAAGAAGGGGTACGGGTCCCCAGCGGCATGTCGCGCACAGCGCGCGACCACCGCCCCGGCCGGTCGCGGCGATCGGCGCAGGGTGGCGGGATGACCGGCCGCACCCGACCGCTCGACCACCATCCCGATCTCGTCGCTGTCGCTCGAGCACAGGTCGGCGTCGTACGACGGAGCCAGCTCGTGGCCCTCGGAGTCACGCGCCACCACGTGCGCCGCCAGGCCGACGCGCAGCGATGGCGGACCATCGGGCCGCACGTCGTGATCCTGCACACCGGACCGCTCACGCGAGCGCAGTGGCGGTGGACCGCCGTCCTGCACGCCGGCCCGCACGCGGCGCTGGCCGGGCTCACCGCCCTGGAGCTGTTCGGACTCAGCGGATGGTTACGGAATCAGGCGCACGTCCTCGTGCCGCTCGGCGTGAGCGTGCCGCCGTTGCCCGGCCTGACCGTGCACACGACCCGTCGGTTGGCCGACGAGGACCTGGTCCGCGTCGGTGGCCTCCGCACGACGACCGTCGCGCGCTCCGCCGTCGATGCCGCTCGCTGGGCCGGGTCTTCCCGACGCGCAGCCGCCGTGGTGCTTGCCGTGGTCCAACAGCGTCTGGCCACGCCGCGGGAGCTCGCGGTGTGCCTCGCCGGGTTCGACCGGGTCCGGTACGGCAGTGCGATCGCCGCGGCCATCGACGACGCCGCCGGCGGTGCGGATTCGCTGGCCGAGGTCGACGTCGCACGACTGGTCGTGCGTGCCGGACTCCCGCGACCGCGCCGGCAGGTCGTGGTCGACACGCCCGAGGGACCGCGCCGCGTGGACCTCGTCGTCGACCTGCCCGACGGGGGTCTCCTCGTGCTCGAGGTGGACGGCATGCACCACACGGAGACCGGTATACGGCTCGCCGACGCCGCGAAGGACGCGGCCGTCGTCGCTGCGGGCCATCGGGTGCTGCGGTTGCCCGTGCAGGCCGTGCGCGCGGACCCGGGGGCGGTGCTGCGGCAGCTGACGACGATCCGGGAGCTGGCCGCCCGACGCGGTGGTGGCTGAACGTGCTTCTTGCTCGTGCGAGCGCGTCGTGGAGAGCGCGCAGGCACGAGCAAGACGGCGGTCGAGCAGGACGGGCTACGCCTAGCTGTGCACCTCGCGGCTGGCGTCGGCCTCGGCCACGGAGGCGGCGGCGTGCTCGCGCCACCAGTCCTGGCCCGACACCGGCAGCGTGTGGATCGGGTCGTAGTACTCGTACGTGCGCTCGAGCGCTTCGGCGTCCGCGGTCTCGATGCCCGTGCGGTAGTTCTTGGTCCAGTAGGTGATGCCGCGCTCGCGGTCGTACTCGTGGACCTGGTGCACCCAGCGCTTGCCGACGTAGGGGACGTCGCACACGATGCGCGGCGTCGCGAAGCCGGGGAGGTAGCCCATGATGCCGTGCTGCAGCGCCTGCGCCTCCCACACCGAGAGCCGCCAGTGCTCGGCCGCGGGGATCATGTCGCACATGTAGAAGTAGTAGGGCATGATCCCGGCGCCGTCGAGCAGCGAGAAGCACAGGTCGAGAAGGTCGTTCACGCTGGCGTTCACGCCGCGCATGAGGACGCCCTGGTTGCGTACGTCGCGGACGCCCGCGTCGAACATCGCGCGGGCGGCCTCGGCCACGATCGGTGTCACCGACTGCGCGGCGTTGACGTGGGTGTGGATCGCGAGGCCGACGCCGCGCTTGCGGGCGGTCGTGGCGAGCCGCTCCATGCCGGCGCGGACGTCGTCCTGCAGCCAGTGCTGCGGCAGACCCATGAGCGCCTTCGACGCGAGCCGGATGTCGCGGATGTTGTCGATCTCGAGCAGCGCGGCGACGAACGCCTCGAGGCGCGGCCAGGGCAGGTTGGCGACGTCGCCGCCGGAGACGACCACGTCGCGGACGCCCGGGTTCGCCCGCAGGTAGTCGAGGATCTCCTGGTAGCGGGTGTCGGGCTTCGTGACGAACTTGAGCTTCTCCACCGTGGGGGTCGAGTTGCCGACGAGGTCCATCCGCGTGCAGTGGCCGCAGTACTGCGGGCACGTCGGCAGCATCTCCGCGAGCACCTTGGTGGGGTAGCGGTGGGTGAGCCCCTCGACCGCCCACATCTCGTGCTCGTGCAGCGAGTCGCGGGTGGCGTGCGGGTGGCTCGTCCAGTCGGTGAGCCGGTCGGAGAACACCGGGAGCATGTAGCGGCGTACGGCGTCGGCGTAGAACGCGTCGGTGAGCGAGCCCGGCCCCGAGGCCTCGGTGGACGACGACATCGTGTTGAGCATCTGCGGCGTCACGAGCATCGACATCGTCGCCGCGCGCTGGACGTCGGTCGCCAGGTCGTCGTAGAAGCGGTCGTCGACGAGGTCGCCGAGCACGCCCTTGAGCTGCGCCACGTTCTTCACGCAGTGCGAGCGCTGCCACTGCGCGGAGCGCCACTCCTCCTCGGTGATGTCGGCCCACCCCGGGAAGCGCCGCCAGTCCGGCTCGACCAGCGGGTGGTGGGTGTAGGAGTACGGCTGCGGCAGGGCGCGGCCGTCCGCGGCCTCGACGGCGTCCTCGAGGGTCTCGGTCACGGGTTCCTCCGGGCGGTACGGGCTCGACGAGCGGGGATCGGGACTCGCCCCGGTGGGGCGTTTGCCGAGAGGATACGGGATATCCTCCTGGTCTGGCACTATGGCGCCGCAGGATTTGCGTCCAGTGGGACGCGAACGCGCAAGGACTGTCGTCCGACCTCCCCGTGCCCGGTGCGGCGGGAGGGTCGCGGCGTACCCGGCAGGGAAGGATCTGTGACCGTGACCGACCGCCACCCCGTGAGCCCCGTGGGGCTGCACCGCGTGCTCGAGCCGACCGGTGTGCTGCCGCAGGCCGCCTGGCGGCTCGACCCGAGCCCGACGCTCGTCGACGGCGAGCTCCGGGTGCGCGTCCGGCGCCTCAACCTCGACGCCGCGAGCTTCCGCCAGCTCTCCGACAAGCACGGCGGGGACGGCGCCGCGGTGCGATCCGAGGTCCTCGACATCATCCGCACGCGCGGCAAGATGCAGAACCCGGTCACCGGCTCCGGCGGCATGCTCGTCGGCGTCGTCGAGGAGATCGGCCCGGACGGTCAGCACCACGGGCTCTCCGTCGGCGACCCGGTGACCACCCTGGTGTCGCTCACGCTGACGCCGCTGCAGATCGACGACGAACTGCGCGACTGGGACGGGACGACCGAGCAGGTCCCGTGCGACGGGCACGCGATCCTGTTCGACCGCACGATCGTCGCGCGGGTGCCGGACGACATCGAAGGCACGCTCGCGATGGCCGTCATGGACGTGTGCGGCGCCCCCGCGCTGACGTCCCGCGTCGTACGCCGGTACGTCGACGCCGGCCAGGCGCCGCTGGTCGCGGTGATCGGCGGCGCCGGCAAGAGCGGCTCGCTCTCGCTGGCGGCCGCGCGGCGCGCCGGCGCGGGGCGCACGGTGGGCGTCGTGCCCGTGCAGCGGGAGGTGGACGCCCTGAGCCGGGCGGGTCTCGCCGACGTCGTCGCGCTGGCCGACGCCCGCGACCCGGTCGGCCTCTCGGACGCGATCCGCGGCGCCCTGGGCGGGTCCGCCGACATCGTCGTCGTGTGCGTCGACGTGCCCGGCTGCGAGCACGGGGCGATCCTGTCCTGCGCCGACGGCGGCACGATCATCTTCTTCTCGATGGCGACGTCGTTCTCCGCTGCCGCGCTCGGTGCGGAAGGCCTCGCCGCCGACGTCACGATGCTCATCGGCAACGGGTTCACGCCCGGCCACGCCGAGCTGGCGTTCGACCTGCTGCGCACCGAGCCCGGTGTCGCACAGCTGTTCACCGAGCGGCTGTCGGCGGACGGGCACCGGTGAGAGCGCGGTGACCGCCACCCTCCTGCGCGGTGGCCGGGTACTGGTCGGCGGCGTGATCGGCCCGGCCGACCTCGTCGTCGCCGACGACGTCGTGTCCCACGTCGGTCCCGCGGGATCCGCGTCCGGCGTCGATCGCGTCGTGGAGCTCGCCGGCGCGCTCGTGCTGCCGGCGTTCGTCGACGGTCACACGCACGCCACCGACACCGGTCTGGCGCTCACCGGTCTCGACCTGTCGGGAGTGCGGTCGAAGACCGAGCTGCTCGATGCCGTCGAGCGGCGCACGCGGGTGCTGCACGGCCGCGCGATCCTCGGCCACGGCTGGGACGAGACGTCGTGGGCCGGGCGCGACGTGCCCACGGCCGCCGAGCTCGACCGCGCGTCGTACGGCTCGGTGGTCTACCTCTCCCGCGTCGACGTCCACTCCGCGCTCGCCAGCGGTGCGCTCATGGCTTCCGTGAGCGGGCTCGCCGCGCTCGACGGCTACGACGCCGGCGGCTGGCTGCGCCGCGAGGCCCATCACGCGGTCCGCGCGGCGGCCCTCGGCTCGCTCACCGTCGGGCAGCGCCGCGAGGCGCAGGAGCACGCCCTCCGGCACGCGGCGTCGCTCGGCATCGGGGCCGTGCACGAGATGAACGGCCCGCAGATCGGCGGGGTCGATGACGTGCGACTCCTGCAGGCCCTCGCCGCGCAGGGCGGCCTGCCCGACGTCGTCGTCTACTGGGGACAGGTCGCGGCCGACGGCGGTCTGGACGTGCTGCGCGAGATCGGCGCGCACGGCGCCGGCGGCGACCTCTTCGTCGACGGCGCGATCGGGTCGCGCACCGCGTGCCTGCGCGCGCCGTACGCCGACGCGCCCGGCACCAGCGGCGCGCTCTACCTGGACCATCACGCCATCGCCGACCACGTCGCGCGCTGCACCGAGGCGGGCGTCCAGGCCGGCTTCCACGTGATCGGCGACGCCGCGATGGACGCCGTCGTGGCCGGGCTCCGCGCCGCGAGCGAGGCGGTCGGCCGCGAGCGGGTCCAGGCCGCGGGGCACCGCCTCGAGCACGCGGAGATGCTCGACGCCGGCCAGATCGCGGTGCTCGCCGACCTCGGGATCGTCGCCTCCGTGCAGCCGGCGTTCGACGCCGCGTGGGGCGGCCCCGAGGGCATGTACGTCGACCGCCTCGGCCCGGACCGCGGCGCGCGGCTGAACCCCTTCGCCGCGCTGGCCGCCGCGGGCGTCCCGCTCGTGCTGGGCTCCGACGCGCCGGTGACGCCGCTCGACCCGTGGGGCGCGGTGCGGGCCGCGGTGCACCACCGCACGGCAGGTCACGGCATCGACCTCGCCCGGGCCCTCGACGCGCACACCCGTGCCGGCCACGCGGCCGTCGGCGACCGGGCCTCCGGGCGGCTCGAGCCGGGAGCGCCTGCGACGTACGCCGTCTGGACGGCAGACTTCGACC
>JAJXTD010000102.1 GCA_021784035.1 Actinomycetes bacterium
CGATCCGCAGCGCCCGCGAGACCGACGTCGGGATCGTCCCCCAGTTCGGCAAGCCGGGGTTCGCCTACGCCGGCGCCGACACGCCGGTCCTCGCCGAGATCGCGAAGGCGGCGCAGGACGGGCTCCTCGTCGACCTGGACAAGGACGCCAAGGTCGACGGCGCGCCGATCCGGCCGACGTCCTACTTCAGCGACCCGCAGCGCCAGGTCCCGTACAACTTCTACGCCAACGGCTCGGCGCTCGCCGGCTTCGCCGCGAAGGCGGGCGTGCAGCCGCCGGCCACGGGCGGGTTCGCCTTCGGCCCGGCCGCCCCGGGCTCGACCCGGTGCACCACGCTCGCCGCCGCCTGGTCCAAGCACGCCACCGGCGGCGCCCGCTGGGACGGCGCCGCGAAGGCCTGGGTGATCCAGTTCAGCGGAGCCGACCTGCTCGACCGCGAGAGCGGGAAGCCGCTCACCGCGACCGACGTCGTCGTGCTCCGCGCCAAGGACGTGGCGAGCACCATCGACCGCTCGAAGTACAAGGTGCCGGTCCTGCAGTCCTACGGTCCGGACGGCGGCGAGGCGATCGTGATGCGCGACGGCACCTGCACCACCGGCCGCTGGTCGCGCCCGACCCAGACCTCGCCCACCGTGCTCACCACCGCCGACGGCACCCCCATGACGCTGGCCCCGGGCCGAAGCTGGGTCTTCACCGTGGGTGTCGGCCCGTCGCTCTACGACGGCACGGAGCGGACGGCCACGACGTCCTGACCTGGGGCGACACCCGGGGGTAATGGCGGGTGTCACCCGTTCGTACCCGGCAGGCACGGGCGGGTCCGGCCGATGGAACCTGCGGACCGGGTGTGCTCCGCGGGCGCGGAGCACGCGGACCCGTCGACGAGGAGGATCCCGATGGCTCGACGTGGATGGGTGGCAGGTCTCGCCGCCGCGGCGCTGAGCGTCGCGCTCGTGGCGGTCCCGGGCACCGCCGCCGGTCCCGCCGCCGCCATCACCGTGTCCGGCCTCCCGGCCCGCACCCAGACCGTCCAGTGCCCGTCCTGGAGCGGCCTGCACGGCGTCAACCCCTACGCGTCGGTCATGGCCGGCTACGTGCGCATCCCCGGCTTCTCGACCGCCCGGGTCGGGACGAGCAGCGGTTCGATCTCGTGGGGGGCCAACCCCTACCGGAACGTCTCCTGGCGCGTCTGGTTCGCCAGCCTCAAGTGGATCGGCGGCCTGGTGTGGACCGGCCTCGGCCGCGGCATCACGGTCAACGGCGTGACGCGCCCGCCCACGGACGCCGAGCGCGTCGCGGCGCTCAACCGCGCCACCCTCATCGTGCGCAGCTACCTCGCGGCCAACCCGCGACTGACCTCCGCCCCCACGGCCGAGCAGATCGCGTCGATGGGCAACCGCACCCAGGCGCTCGCGTGCCTGGCCGAGGCCATCGGCCGCCCGTCCTGGCTGGTGAACGCCGCCCACGCGCACACGAACTACATCGCGTCGCACTACAAGGGCGCGTGGAACCAGGGCCAGGAGCAGGACCTCGGCGCGCTCGCGGTCGGCTGCATCATCGGCCCGTCGAGCATCGCCGCCACCGCCGCGAGCCGGATGGCCTACGCCCTGCGCGTCTCGGTCCAGGCCGACGGCTCGACGAACGAGCAGGCCCCGGGCTACGCCGGCTACTCCTACGTGCTCTGGAACACCGCGCTGGACCGGCTGCAGCGCTGCGGCCTGACGCCGCCGCCCGGCTTCGAGCGGCTGCCGAAGCTCGCCGAGTTCGTCGCGCAGGCGACCCAGCCCGACGGCCGCCTCGTGCAGCTCGGTGACACGACGTCGGCCGTGCCGCTCTCGTGGGCGGGCACGCCCACCGAGTACGCCGCGTCCGGCGGCGCGGTCGGCACGCCGCCGGCCAGCACCGTCGGCGTGTACCGCAACGGCGGCTACGTCTTCGGTCGCACCACGTGGGCGCCGATGCGCTCCGCGGCGTACTACACGCTGCGCTTCGGCCCGGGCACCCGGATGCACGGGCACTTCGACCACACCGCGGTCACCTGGTACGCCCGCGGCCACCACGTGCTCATGGACTCCGGCTTCGTCGGCTACAACCTCAAGACGCTGCGCGCCGCGCTGTGGATGCCGGCCGCGCACAACGAGCTGGTCCTCACCGGCGTCAACCCGGCGCACACGGCGACCGCGCTCACCCGGTCGGTGCAGACCGACCTCTACGACGCCTACACGATGGCGGACAAGCCGAACGTCGGTGTCAGCCGCACCCGCAGCGTCCTCGTCGCGCACGGCCAGACCCCCGACGTCATGGTCGTGACCGACTGGTCGGCGGCGACGAAGGCGAGCCTCGTGCCGCGGATCACCACCGGCGTCTACCGCCAGCACTGGCACCTCCCGCCGGGCTACGGCGTCACGGTCAGCGGCGCCGACCGGATCACGGCGACGAAGGGGTCCGAGAAGGTCACGCTCGTACGGGTGCCCGTCGTCGGGACGCCCTCGAGCCGGTCCGCCACAGTGACCCGGTTCGTCCAGGCCTCGGCGATCGGGAAGTACGCCGGGAACTACGACGCGCAGTTCCTCTCCACCGGCTGGTCCACCCGCATGGTCACGGTGGTCGTCCCGTCGGCCACGTCGGACGCCGTCTCCGTGCGGCGCACCGTCAACGCCGACCGCAGCTACACGCTCACGATCACCGTGGGTGCGCGGACGCTGTACGTCTCGCTCGACGCCGCCGGGAACCCGCTCTCCGCCGCGCTCCCCGCACCGCCTGCGGCACCGGTGGGCTGACCCCGAGCGCGGCCGGGGCGGTCCCGGGCCGCCGGTAGGCTGTCCCCTCGACTGGCGAGGCGCGGTGCCCGCCCGGACGAGAGGCACGGTCAGCGGTGGAGCAGGACCCGAGCCCCGCCGTACGCCGGCCCCGCATCGTCCTCGTCGTCGACAACCACGTCACGGTCGACTCCCGCGTGCAGAAGACCGCCCGCGCGGCGGCCGACGCCGGCTACGACACGGTCATCGTCGGGCGCTCCACGACGAGCAGCCGGGTCGAGACGGTGGTCGGCGGCGTCCGCACGATCCTGCTCGCCGCGCCGCGCTGGATGGCCGCGCACCAGATCCGCGAACCGCGTCGGGGCCGGCGGCCGCTCGCCTACCACTCGCGCGAGCAGGCCCTCGACCGCAGCCGCCGGCTCAGCACGATGCGCGCCGGCCAGCTGGGTCGCATCCTCGACCTGCGCTCCGGCCCGATGGGCCCGCGCGACAAGGCCGAGCTGTTCTGGCTGCGGGCCCGGGTCTCCTGGCGCCAGCGGCTGCACAACCGGCGCTACGCGGCCTTCCAGAAGAACGCCGACGACGTCGCGAACAACCGGGGCTGGCTGCGCCGTCCGATGTCGCGCCTCGGCCTCGCGATCCGGCCGGCCCGCACCTGGCGACGCGTCGCGGCCGAGCTGCTCGACTACGACATCACGTTCGGCCCCGAGCTCCTCGCGCTCGAGCCCGACCTCGTCCACGCGCACGACTACGCGATGCTCGTCGTCGCGACGAACGCCAAGTCCCGCGCCCGGCAGGCCGGACGCACGCTGCACGTCGTGCACGACGTGCACGAGTGGATCGCCGGCGCCCCCCGCCGCGACCCGATCTGGCGCGACGCCATGCACGCGGCGGAGGTCGAGCTGATCCCGCGGGCCGACGCCGTCATCACCGTGTCGGACTGGCTGGCCGACTCCCTGCAGCGCGACTGCGGTCTGGCGACCCGGCCGGTCGTCATCACGAACTCCCCCGAGGCGCCCGACGAGGTGACCTCGCGGCTCGCGCCGTCGGTCCGCGCGCGCTGCGGCCTGCCCGACGGGGTGCCGCTCATGGTCTACAGCGGCGCCGTCGCCGAGGGGCGGGGCATCGCGACGGTCGTCGAGGCGCTGCCCGAGCTGCCCGGCGTCCATCTCGTGATCGTCGTCGGCAAGGGCCCGAACACGCACTACGACGAGCTCCTCGCCCGGTGCGTCGACCTCGGCGTCGACGACCGGCTGCACCGCGTCGACTACGTGCCGCAGGACCTCGTCGTACCGCACCTCGCGAGCGCCGACATCGGGCTCATCCCGATCCACCACGCCGTGAACCACGAGATCTCGCTCATCACGAAGTACCGCGAGTACATGCACGCACGGCTCCCGATCGTCGTGAGCGACGTCCGCACGATGGCGGACTTCACCCGTGCGCACCACGTCGGCGAGGTCTTCGTTGCCGGGGACAGCGCCGACCTCGCCCGCGCCGTGCGCACGGTGCTGGCCGACCCGGCGTCCTACCGGGCGGCGTTCACCGACGAGATGCTCGTCGAGAACTCCTGGGAGACCCAGGCCGCGCGGCTCGTCGACGTCTACGCCTCCCTCGCCGGGCGTCCGCCCGGCCCCGAGCCGGTCGAGCTGGACGGCCCGGCGCTGCTGCCCGCGACGACGGCGCCGGTGTCCCTCGTGATCGGTCCGACGAACATGGCCGGCCAGGGCGGCGCGTGGGCCACGGCCGTCGCCGTGCACCTCGACGGCGTAGACGCCGCCTCCGCGACGCTGCAGCGCGCGGGCGTGCTGCAGTTCCCCACCGACCTCCGCATCACCGACGCCGAGCGCAAGGACCCGGCCTGGGTGGCCCGCTTCGAGCACGAGGTGATGGCCACCCGGACACATGCCCTGCTCGAGAACGCGCTGCCCCTGCACGGCAGCAGCTCGCTGCCCATCGAGACCGCGCACCACGTCCAGCGGCTCCAGGGTGCCGGGCTCCACCTCGCGTTCGCGTTCCACGGGTCCGAGGTCCGCGACCCGCGCATCCACGCCGAGACCTACGCGTGGTCGAACTTCCGCGACGCCGACGCCGAGTGGGTCGCCTCGCTCCAGCACCGCGTGGACGAGGTCCGCACGATCACCGCGGCGCTCGACCTGCCCATGTTCGTCTCGACGCCGGACCTGCTGAGCTACGTCCCGGGGGCGACGTGGCTGCCCACCGTCGTCGACGCCCACCGGTTCGCCTCCACGCACCAGGTGCTCGAGCGCGACGTGCCCGTCGTCCTGCACGCCCCGAGCCGGGCCGCGACGAAGGGATCGGCCCGCATCGACGAGGTGCTCGGCCGGCTCGAGGCCGAGGGACTCGTCCGCTACCGGCGGCTGTCCGGCGTACGCCCCGAGCGGATGCCGCGCGAGATCGCCGGCGTGGACATCGTCGTCGAGCAGGTCGGGCTGGGGCTCTACGGCGTCTTCGCGGCCGAGGCGATGGCGGCCGGCCGGCTCGTGATCGGCCAGGTCGGCGATGTCGTCCGCGACCGGGTCCGGGCCGCGACGGGCCTCGAGGTGCCCATCGTGGAGGCGGGGGCGGACCACCTCGAGGCCGCGGTCCGGGCCGCGCTCAACGACCGCGACGCCGCCCGCGCCGTCGCCGCCGCCGGACCCGCCTACGTCGCCGACGTGCACGACGGACGCCGCGCCGCGGCCGCCCTGGCCCCGTGGCTCGGGGTCCGTTCCCCCCGGTGAGGGAAATCGGACAATTCACCCACCTGGGCTACAGTCGACGGACCGACGCCCCGAAAGGTCAGGTATGACGACAACCGATCGACGCTCCCCCCTGCCCCGCCGCCTCACCGCCGGAGCGGCCGTCCTCGCCGCCTGCGCGCTGAGCGCGGGCGCCCTCGGCACCGCCGCGCCGGCGGGCGCGACCACGACCGTGCTCAACCCGCTCACCGGCCTGCGCGTCGCCTCGACCGGACCGGTCGTCGCGATCAAGGTCGCGAACACGCCACAGGCGCGCCCGCAGTCCGGCCTGCGGTCCGCCGACCAGGTGTGGGTCGAGGAGCAGGAGGGCGGCTGGACCCGCTTCATCGCGGTCTACGGCTCGACGTACCCGACCAGGGTCGGCCCCGTCCGCAGCGCCCGTGAGACCGACCTCATCGCGCTGCCGCAGTTCGGCAAGCCGGCCCTCGCGTACGCCGGCGCGGACACCCCCGTCGCCAACCTCATCGCCAGCAGCCCCCGCATCGTCGACCTCGGCGAGAAGGCCACGGTCAACGGCGTCCCCATCCGCCCCAGGGCGTACTACGTCGACAAGACCCGCAAGGTGCCCTACAACTTCTACTCCCACGCCAACATCCTGAAGGCCTACGCCGCCGCCCGTGCAGCGGCGAAGGCGAAGCCGATGGGCTTCGTGTTCGGCCGGCCGAAGGCGGCCGGGCGGGCGACCAGGAGCCTCGGCATCACCTGGGCCGCGCAGACCTCGATGCTCGCCGTGTGGAACAGGCCGCTCGCCGCGTGGGTCATGTACTGGAAGAACGGCCGCGTCATGCAGCCCCTGGTCGAGCGCGAGTCCAAGAAGCTCGTCACGGCCAAGAACATCGTGGTGATGCGCGTCGCCTACTCGATATCGAGGATCAACCGATCCACGTACCGCGTGCCGGTGCTCAAGACCGTCGGGCGGGGCGGCGCGATCGTGCTGCGCAACGGCGCCCGCTGGACCGGCACCTGGGCGCGCACGTCGCTCACCGGCGGGACCTTCCTGCGCGACACCGCGGGTCGTGCGATGACGCTCACCCCGGGCCAGACCTGGGTGTTCCTCGTCCCCTACGGCCGCAGCCTCAACAAGCCGTACGTGATGCACTCCGTCACCGTGCGGTGACCTGACGTTCCACGCGGCGGCCCGTCCCCGAGGGGGCGGGCCGCCGCTGCGTCGTGCCGGTGCGGCTCCCGGCTCAGGGAGCCGGCGCCGGTGCGGTCGAGGTGTCCGTGGGCGTCGGCGTCGGGGACGTGGTGTCCGTGGGCGTCGGGGTCGGCGTCGGGGACGACGTGGTGTCCGTGGGCGTCGGGGTCGGCGTCGGGGACGTCGTGTCCGTGGGCGTCGGGGTCGGCGTCGGGGACGTCGTGTCCGTGGGCGTCGGCGTCGGCGTCGGGGTCGGGGTCGGGGTCGGCAGCACGGCCCAGGGGACACCGGCCGTCGCGACCGTCGCACCCGCCGGCCCGCGGGCGAACGTGGTGACGATCGTCGCGGTCGTCGCGCGGACGAAGTCGGCGGTCTGCGCGCTCGAGCGGTCCCACGTGCAGGATCGGGTGAGCTGGCAGATCCAGCCCAGCGTGCCCATGTTGATCACCGCCCCGCCCTGCGGTGTCGCGTAGGCGACGACGTCCCACTCCGGTGCCTGGCCCGCGGGCGCGCCACCGGAGCACGTCACCGGGGCCTGGGCCAGGGCCCGGACGTTCGCCGGCATCGGGGCGTCCGGCCAGACCCGGTCGATCTCGCCGTGGCCGACGTGGGCCAGGACCGTGCCCGGCGCCGCGACGCCGGCGGGGAAGGGCCAGGTCGGGGCCGCGGGCACGACGAGACCGACGTCGACGCGGAGGCAGGCGTACTGGCTGCCGACCATCTGCTGCTCGGGGTTCGCGATCGGGGTGTCCCGCCAGCGCACGGACGCCGCCGCGGGATCGGACCCCCGGGGGTCCTCCGTCGCGTAGCGGTACATCTCGAGCCGGCGACCCGGCCCGAACGGCGACGCGACGAGCCGAGGCCGCCAGTAGACGTTGTTGGCGCCGAGGAAGGCGACGTTGCCACCCCTGGCGAGGACCATGGACTGCAGGTGAGCGCGCATGCCGGCGGTCCAGTACTCCGCGTGCGCGGGGAAGACGACCTCGGCGACGGAGCGTAGCCGGCCGACACCGGCGTTCAGGTCCTCGTCGGTCAGGTAGGTGACGTCGTAGCCCCGGAGCTCGGCCCACCGCACGAAGGGCCACTCCGACTGCGTGAAGCCGCCGTCGCCCCGCAACCGGTACGGGCGCTCGAAGGACACGACACGCGACCGCGACGGCTCTCCGGTGACACCGCCGTACGCCGAGGCCCCGCCCCACGTGTTGTAGGACTGCCAGGTGAACGTCGACAGGACCACGGCGATCCGCGGGGTGCCGACGGTGTCCTTGACCACCAAGGGGATCCAGGTCCGGCCACCGTCCGAGCCACGCACCTGGAGCAGGTAGACGCCCGGGACGAACTCGCCGCCGATCCGCATCGTCAGCGACACCGGCCATCGCGCCTCGATCGCCCCGGGCAGGCCGTTCGGCGTCCGCTCCGCCACGGGCGCGACGCGACGGGTGCCCACGATCGGTCCCGACCGCCACACGAGACGGGCCGCCTTGGAGCCGTACCCGCCCATGCGGAACGCCCAGACGGTGAACCACGGGGAGCTCGAGTCGACCCGGAGGGCGACCGACTCGCCGCACAGCACCGACGAGCGGGAGGCGTAGCCGGCGAGGGTCGACCCGGTGCTGGGCGCGTCCGTCCAGGCGTTCGAGCCGGGCCGGGCGTTCTCCCGGGCGACGGCGTTCGACGCGCGGGTGGTGGGACACGGCAGGCTCGGTCGCGACTCGATCCGCAGGGACACCGACCCCGTGGCCGACGGGACGCCGCGGAGCGCCACCAGCGTCACCGGGACCGGGTACGTCGCCGCCACGCCCGGGTTCCGGAACCGCGAGACCCACACCCGCAGGGCGACGGACCGGCCCAGCACGATGCTCGCCTTCAGCGTGACGACCAGCCGGCGGTGCGCCGGGACGACCGTCCGGACGCCGCGACGGACCGACACGGCGGCCCGGACGAGCCTGGTGGTGAAGGACCCCACCGCGAGGTCGCGCGGCGGTGGCCCGTCGAGCCGGACGCCGGCTCGCAGGTAGCTCGGCGTCATCGTGGCCGGCAGGTCGACCACGATCGTCTTGAGCGTCAGCGGACGGTTCGGGGTCCGCATCACCAGCTCGAGGGACTGCCCGGCGAGGCCGGCGGTCGCGACGGTGGGCATGGCGGTGCCGCGGACCAGGTTGAACGGCCGGGTCGACGCCTTCGGCGGTGTCGCACCGATCGGCGGCACCGTCGCGAACGGCTGGTGCGGCACCCTCTCGGCGCCGTCGAGCGCCGCGCCGGCCACCGCCCCGGCGGCGGGGACGGCCGGAGCCGTCGTGGGAGCGGGGCTGCCGGACTCGGCCGATGCAGCGGGCAGGGCGGTGACCGTGAGCCCGAGCAGCGTGACGGCGACGACGGCGAGCGCGCCACGTCCCGCCGCCCGGCGCGTGCGGGCGGTCCGTGCGTGCGTCATCCGTCGAGCCCCTGTCCTCGTCGCCCACCCCGGTCGGGACTCGGCGGCCCCAGGCTACGTCGGCTCGCCCTCGGATGGCGCACCCAGGCCGGTGAACTCCGTCATGGTCGCGGCGCCCTCGGCCGAGATCCCGTGCCTGGTGAGCACGGCGCGCAGGGTGATGGCCAGGATCCGCAGGTCGAGCAGCACGCTGCGGTGGTCGACGTACCAGGCGTCGAGCTCGAGGCGGGTCGGCCAGCCCAGGGCGTTGCGGCCGTGCACCTGCGCCCAGCCGGTGATCCCCGGGCGCACGTCGAGACGCCGGCGCTGCCTCGCGTCGTACCGCTCGACGTACGCGACCGGCAGCGGCCGCGGGCCCACGAGCGCCATGTCGCCGCGCAGCACGTTCAGCAGCTGTGGCAGCTCGTCGAGGCTCGACGAGCGCAGCCGCGCGCCGAACGGCGTGAGCCGCGCCGCGTCGTCGACGTAGAGCTCCTCCCCCGGCAGCCGGTCGCGCATCGAGCGGAACTTGAGCAGCGTGAACGGCACGCCGTCGCGGCCCGCCCGCTGCTGGCGGAACAGGACCGGCGGCCCGAGCTCGCGGCGTACCCGCCACGCGACGACGCCGGCCACCGGCGCGAGGACGACGGCGGCAGCCCCGGCACCGACGAGGTCGAGCGCCCGGCGCGCGCGGTCACCCACCGTCGCCCACGTCCCTCGTCACCCGGGCCGGCACGCCGACCGCGACGACACCGGGCGGCAGGTCGGTGACGACCGCGGCGCCGGCGCCGACGAACGACCCCGCGCCGATGTCGACGCCCTGCCGGGTGACCGCCCCGGTGCCCAGCGTGGCGCCGCGGCGGATCGTCACACGGCCGCTGACCACCGCACCCGGGTTGAGCCGGACGAAGTCCTCGAGCACGGCGTCGTGCCCGACCGTGCAGGCGCGGTCGACGTGCACGTGCGCGCCGAGCGCGATGTTCGACGTGAGCGAGCAGTGCGCCGCGACGACGACGCCGGGCGACATCCGCACGTCGGTCCCGACCACCGCCGACGGGTGCACGAGCGTGACGGCCTCGAGGCCGTCGGCGTCGGCCTGCGCGGCGAGCCGCTCCCGGGCGCGCGCGTCGGCGACCGCCACGACGTACGCCGTGCCGCGGGGCAGGTCCGCGAGGGCCGCGACCGGTCCGAGCCACGCGACGCCGAGCCGGTCGAGCACGCCGGCGTCGGGCCCGACGTCGCCGAGCAGGCCGAGGAGGTCGTACGCCGTCCCCGCGCGGCCCACGTCGCGCACGAGGTCGACGACCTCGCGGCCGAACCCGCCCGCGCCGATCACGACGAGGGGACGGGGCGCGCTCACGCGGCTCAACCTAGACGACGCGGACCGGTCAGGCCGTGGGACCGGCGTGCCGGTCGCGGCGCTCGCGGATCGCCTCGCGCCGGGCGAGCCGCGACTCGCGCCGGATGACCGCCTCGGCCCAGCGGTGCCGGTCGTCCTCGGTCTCCGGCAGCACGGGCACGACCGGGCGCGGCCGCTCCTCGTCGTCGATCGCGACGAACACGAGGTAGGCCGACGCGACGTGGTGGCCGTCGGCGTCGGCGTCGTCCCACCGCTGGGTCGTGACCCGGACGCCGACCTCCATCGACGTCGAGCCGGTCCAGTTCACCTGCGCCCGACAGGTGAGGATGTCGCCCACGTGCACCGGCTGCAGGAAGACCATCTCGTCCATCGACGCCGTCACGGCCTTGCCACGGGTGTGCCGCGCCGCGCACGCGCCGGCGGCGTCGTCGCACGCCTTCATGATCACGCCGCCGTGCACGTTGCCGTGCAGGTTCGCGTCACCGTGCTCCATGATCCGGGCGAGGGTGACCCGGCTGAACGACGTGGGGCTCGGCTCGAGGGACATGCGCCGAGCGTAGCCACGGCCGGGCCGCGCGATGTCGCGCACGGCGTCGCGGT
>JAJXTD010000103.1 GCA_021784035.1 Actinomycetes bacterium
CGCGGGTAGACGTTGTACCCGCCGGTGATGATGAGGTCGCTCGCGCGCCCGACCAGCCGCAGGTAGCCGTCATCGTCCAGCGCGCCGATGTCGCCGGTCTGGAACCAGCCGTCGGCGGTGAAGGCCTCGGCGTTCGCGTCCGGCCGCTCCCAGTAGCCGGCGAAGACGTTCGGGCCGGTCACCTCGACCGCGCCGCCCTCGCCCAGCCGCACCTCCACGCCGGGCAGGGGGACACCGACGGACCCCGCCCGGCGCTCCCCGCGCAACGGGTTCGAGGTCAGCATCACGGTCTCGCTCATGCCGTACCGCTCGATCGGCGGCTGACCAGCCTGCGCCGCGATGGCATGGAAGAGGACGGGATCCAGCGGTGCGGATCCCGACACCAGCAGGCGCAGAGCGCGGAGCGCGGCGAGGTTCCCGGTGTCGCGCAGCCGGGCGTACATCGTCGGGACGCCGAAGAACATCGTCGCGTCGTACGCCGACGCCGCGTGCACCACGGCCGCGGGATCGAAGCGCGGCAGCACGACCATCGACGATCCCGCGCTCAGCGACCCGTTGATCGCGGCGCCGAGGCCGTGCATGTGGAACATCGGCAGCGCATGAACGAGGCGGTCCGCCGGGGTCCAGCCCCACGCCTCGACGAGCGCGGCCGCCCCGGCGCGGAGGTTGCCGTGCGAGAGGACCGCGCCCTTGGGGCGACCGGTCGTGCCGCTCGTGTAGGCGATCATCGCCGGGTCCCCGTCGGCGGCCAGATCCAGCTCGAGCGGCACGTCGCGCACCCGGCCCGCGATGACCGGCGTACGCCGGGTCAGGGCGGTCGTGCTCGCGCCGAAGGGCAGTCCCGGCACCCGCTCCGGGTCGTCCACCACGGCGGTCACCGGCCGCACGTCCCCGACGATGTGCTCGAGCTCGACGCTGGTGTATGCCGTGTTCGCGGGCACGACGACCGCGCCGAGGCGCAGGATCCCGACGTAGGCCTCGACGGTGTCCACCGACGGGTCGCAGGAGAGCAGCACCCGGTCCCCCGGTAGGACGCCGAGGGCCGCGAGGCGGTGGGCGACCACGGCCGAGCCGGTCGCCAGGTCGGCCGCGCTGCGCGTCGCGCCGGACGGCGCGTCGACCAGGACGACCCGGTCGGGGTCCGCGCGCCAGCGCGCGACCCATCCGGCGGTGAGGCTCACGGCCTCGATCCTGCCGCACCCGGAGCAGCGGATAGCCTCCGGGCATGAGCGACCTCGCGGCCGAGACCTACGACCTGCGCACCCTGCTCGACGCGTGGGAGAGCACGCTGCGCGCGGTTGCCGAGCTGGGCAAGCGGCTCACGCCCGACCAGTGGGCGGCGCCCACCGAGTGCCCCGGGTGGTCCGCGGGCGACATCGTGCGCCACCTCGCCTGGATCGAGTCGTTCCTGGCCGGCCGTCGGGACCCCGACCACGAGGTCGACTGGTCCGCGCGTCCGCACGTGCAGGGCGACTTCGCGCGGCTCACCGAGACCGGCGTCGACGTACGCCGCGGCGTCGCCCAGGACGACGTGTGCGCCGAGCTCGAGACGCTGGTCGACGTACGCCTGGCGCAGATCCTGGCGCTGGACCCCCTCACGCTGCAGACCGAGGTGATGGGCGTCTTCGGCCGCCCGGTGCCGCTCGAGACGCTGCTGCGGATCCGGGTCTTCGACGCCTGGACCCACCTGCAGGACGTACGCCGTGCCGCCGGGCTGCCCGGTGACCTGGCGACGCCCGGGGCGCAGGTGTCGGCGTACCAGATGGCGCGCTCCACCCCGTTCGTCCTCGCGCGCAACGTGGGCGCGCCCGCGGGCACGACCCTGCGCGTCACGGTGACCGGACCGGTCGCGTTCGAGCGCTGGGCCGGGATCGACGAGGAGCTGCGCGGCGTGGACCTCGACGAGCTCGGGCGGCCCGACGAGCCGACCATCGCCCTCGAGACCGACTGGGAGACCTACGCCCGGCTCGGCGCGGGACGGCTCGACGTCACCGACCCGGCCGTGCTCGCCCGCGTGCGGCTGAGCGGCGATCCCGAGCTGGCCGCGCGCGTCCCGGAGTCGCTCGCGATCACGCCGTAACGGCTGCGGCCGTCAGGGCGCGACGCGGTGCGCGAGCGTGCGGCACACCGCGTGGTTGTCGAGGTGCCAGTCCTCGTCGTCCGGCTCCGACCACGAGGACAGCACGACGACGACGACCTGCCGCGGCACGTCGACGTAGAGCATCTGGCCGTGGATCCCCATGCCGAGCACGACGTCGGGGTCGATGTTGGGCGCGTACCAGCACGAGCGGTAGGAGCCGTCCGGCCACATGTCGGCGAAGTCGCCGGCGGCCCACTGCGCGCGGTGCCCCGCGTGCAGCAGGTCGTCGAGGAACTCCTCGCTCACGATCCCGGCGCCGCGCTCGGTGAGGACGAGGCCGAGGCGGGCGACGTCGCGCGGCAGCGCGCTCATGCCGCCCGCGGCGCGCGGCGTCCCCTCCCGGTCGAGGGTGATGCTCGCCCCGAGCTCCGCGCCGCACGGTTGCCACAGGTGGTGCTCCACGGCCTCCGCCCACGTGGTGCCCGCGGCCCGCGCGCACACCCAGCCGAGCAGGTCGATCGCCGGCGAGAGGTAGCGGAACCGCTCGCCGTGCGGGCCGTCGGGCGCGCGGGTGGCGAGGTACTCGCGCAGCGCCGGGGTGCCGGGCGGCGCCGGGTACCAGCCGTTCGCCCGCCGGTACGCCGTGAGGTCCGGGCCCGGCGTGTAGTCCTCGACGAAGGCGAACGACGCCTCCATGTCCATGAGCTGGCGCACGGTCGCGCTCCCGAACGCGCTCGCCGCCACCTCCGGCACGAGGTCGCCGACCCGCGCCTCGAGGTCGAGCTGGCCGCGCGTCGCGAGGGCCCCGGCCAGCAGGCCGGTCACCGACTTCGTGATGCTGAACACGAGGTGCTGCTCGTCGGTGCGCACGCCGGGCGCGAGCCACTCGAGCACGACCTCCCCGCGGTGCAGGACGAGCAGCGCGTCCCGCTCGCGGTCGCGCAGCAGGTCGCGCAGGGCGACGACGCCGTCGTGCGCCTCGACCGGCAGCTCGAGCAGGGTCGGGTCGATCCGCTCGGGCAGCGGCCGCGGGGCCGGCGACGAGCGGATGCGCTCGGTCGGGACGAGCTCCCGGACGTGGCGCACCGACCACGCGATGTGGTCGGGGTCGAGCCAGTCGGCCAGCGTCGCCCGGCCGGAGGTCTCCGCCCGGCCGGGCGCGACGACCCGGCCGGACGGGTGCCGGACGGCGTCCTCAGCCGAGGACAAGCTCGACCGCCGGGTCCTCGAGGAACCGGGCGACGTCCGCGAGCACCCTCGACCCGAGCGCGCCGTCGACGAGCCGGTGGTCGAACGACAGCGTGAGCTGCATGACCTGGCGCACCCGGACCTCGCCGTCGACGACCCACGGCCGGGCGAGGGCGCGGCCCATGGCGAGGATCGCCGACTCGCCGGGGTTGATGATCGGCGTGCCGCCGTCGACGCCGAACACGCCGACGTTCGTGATCGTGATCGTGCCGCCGGCCATGTCCGACGGCAGCGTGCGACCGGCGCGCGCGGTGTCGACGAGGTCCTGCAGCGCCCGGGCGAGACCGACGAGGTCGAGCAGGTCGGCGTCCTTGACGTTGGGCACCACGAGGCCGCGCGGCGTCGCCGCAGCGATGCCGAGGTTGACGTAGTTCTTCGTGACGATCTCGCCGGCCGCGGCGTCCCACGTCGCGTTGACGCCGGGGTACCGCCGCGCGGCGCGGATCAGCCCCGTCGCGACGAGCAGCAGCGGGCTGACCTTGACGCCCTCGAACTCCGGGCGGGCCCGCAGCCGCTCGACGAGCCCGAGCGTGCGCGTGACGTCGACCTCGACCCACTCGGTGACGTGCGGCGCGGTGAACGCGCTCGCCACCATCGCCTCGGCCATGAGCTTCGTGACGCCCTTGATCGGCGTGCGCACCTCGCGCGGCTCGGCCCGCTCGGCAGTCGGTCGGCCCAGCGTGCCGTGGGAGGCGCTGGGGAGTCCTTGGTCCTGGACGCTCCGGGCCAGCATGGCCGTGCGCTCGACGTCGGCGCGGGTGATCACGCCGCCCGCGCCGGTCGGGTCGACGGCCGCGAGGTCGACCTGGAGGTCCCTGGCCAGCCGGCGTACCGGGGGCTTGGCGAGGACGGCCGAGCTCCGCGAGAGCACCTCCTCCGCGTGCCGCCCGACCTCGAGGCCGCCGTGGCGCACCGGCTTCGCGGCCTCGCCCGGGGGACCGGCCTCGGGAGCTGTCGTGCCGTGCGGGTCGTGCGCGAGCACGCGCTCCCGGCGGTGCGGTACGCCGGTCTGCTTGACGCCGTAGCCGACGAGCACCGGCTCGCGCGCGGCCGGCTCCCCGGCCGCCGAGGCGCTCGGCGCGGCCGGCGGCTCGCCCGTCGGGGCGCCCGTCGGGGTGCCCGAGGTGCCCCTATCAGGGCTCGGGGCACCTTCAGCCGGAGCGGCGGGGGCCGCGGCCGGGGTCGCGGCCGCACTGCCCGCGGTGGCGATGGACAGGATCGGCGTGCCGACGGGGACGACGTCGCCCTCGGCGACGAAGACCTCGGCGACGACGCCGGCGAACGGGCAGGGCAGCTCGACGGCCGCCTTCGCCGTCTCGATCTCGACGATCGTCTGGTTGACCGTGACGGTGTCACCGGGCTTCACGTGCCAGGTGAGGATCTCCGCCTCGGTGAGCCCCTCGCCCACGTCGGGGAGGGCGAAGGTGCGGACGTCGGTCATCTCGGCAGCCACCTCAGAACGCCAGCGAGCGGTCGACGGCGTCGAGCACGCGGTCCAGGTCGGGGAGGTAGTCCTCCTCGAGCCGGGACGGCGGGTACGGCGAGTGGTAGCCGCCCACCCGGATCACCGGCGCCTCGAGGGAGTAGAAGCACTGCTCGGTGATGCGGGCCGCGAGCTCGGCGCCGAGACCGAGGAACACCGGTGCCTCGTGCACGACGACGAGCCGCCCGGTACGGCGTACCGAGTCGGCGACGGTCGTGACGTCGAGCGGCGAGATCGACCGCAGGTCGATGACCTCGATCTCGGTTCCCTCGGCCGCCGCCGCGGTCGCGGCCTCGAGGCAGGTGCGCACCATGGGGCCGTAGCAGGCCACCGTGACCGCGGTGCCGGGGCGGACGACGCGGGCCTGGAACGGCGAGGGCGCGGCGGCGGCGTCGAGCGACAGGTCGACGTCGGCCTTGTCCCAGTAGCGGCGCTTCGGCTCGAAGAACACGACCGGGTCGTCGCACGCGATCGCCTGCTGCACCATGACGAACGCGTCGACGGCGTTCGACGGCGAGATGACCCGCAGCCCCGCGGTGTGCGCGAAGTAGGCCTCGGGCGACTCGCTGTGGTGCTCGACCGCGCCGATGCCGCCGCCGTAGGGGATGCGGATCGTGATGGGCATCGGGGTGTTGCCGGACGAGCGCGCGTTGTGCTTGGCCACCTGCGCGACGATCTGGTCGAACGCGGGGAACACGAAGCCGTCGAACTGGATCTCCACGACGGGCCGGTAGCCGCGCATGGCGAGACCCACCGCGGTGCCGACGATGCCGCTCTCGGCGAGCGGGGAGTCGATGACGCGGTCCTCGCCGAAGTCCTTCTGCAGGCCGTCGGTGACGCGGAAGACGCCACCGAGCTTGCCGATGTCCTCGCCCATGAGCAGGACCTTGGGGTCGTTCTCGAGCGCCCTGCGCAGGCCGGCGTTGAGCGCCTTGGCCATCGTCGTCGCGGCCATCAGTGCCCCCCTCCCGCGAAGGACGCGTGGTACGCCGTGAACTCGGCCCGCTCGGTGTCGATGAGCGGGTGCGGCTCGCGGTAGACGTGGTCGAACATCGACGTCGGCGCCGGGTCGGGCATCGCGCGGCAGGCGTCGCGCAGGTGCACGGCCATGGCCTCGGCCTCGTCCTCGACCGACGCGAACCAGTCGCGGTCGGCCCAGCCGTTGCGCGCGAGGTAGACCTTGAGCCGCTCGATCGGGTCCTTGAGCTTCCACGCCTCGAGCTCCGCGGCGACGCGGTAGCGCGTCGGGTCGTCGGAGGTCGTGTGCGCGCCCATGCGGTAGGTGAACGCCTCGATGAGCGTCGGGCCCTGGCCCTCGCGCGCGGCGGTCAGCGCGGCGCTCGTCACGGCGAGCACCGCGAGGACGTCGTTGCCGTCGACGCGTACGCCGGGGAACCCGAAGCCGTCGGCGCGGCGGTAGAGCGGGATGCGGGTCTGCCGCTCGAGCGGCTCGCTGATCGCCCACTGGTTGTTCTGGCAGAAGAACACCACGGGCGCGTTGTAGACCGCCGAGAACACGAACGCCTCGTTGACGTCGCCCTGGCTCGACGCGCCGTCGCCGAAGTAGCAGATGACCGCGTCGTCGGTGCCGTCGCGCTGCACGCCCATGGCGTAGCCGACGGCGTGCAGGGTCTGGTCGCCGATGACGATCGTGTAGAGCGCCATGTTGTGCTCGTGCGGGTCCCACCCGCCGTTCGTCACCCCGCGGAAGAGGCCGAGCAGCTGCTCGGGCTGCACTCCGCGCGCCCACGCGACGCCGTGCTCGCGGTAGGTCGGGAAGGCGTAGTCACCAGGGAGCAGCGCACGGCCCGAGCCGACCTGCGCCGCCTCCTGCCCGATGCACTGGGCCCAGAGCCCGAGCTCGCCCTGGCGCTGCAGGGCGGTGGCCTCGGAGTCGACCCGGCGGACGAGGACCAGGTCGCGGTACAGGCCGCGCAGCTGCTCGTCGGACAGGTCGACGTCGTACTCGGGATGGTGGACCCGCTCGCCCTCGGGGGTGAGGAGCTGGACGAGCTCGGGGCCTCCGTCTGCGGTCATGGGTGGACCTCCTGGCGGTAGCCGAGATTCCGGCGCGCGCCGGAGCCGCCGGGATCGCCGACGTGCTCCCACGCCACGCCGCGTGTCACCCGCATCCTGGCACCTCCGGACCCGTGGTCGGAACCGGACCGGGCTACGACGCCGCCGGGGCCGCCGCGACGGCCCGCCGGCGCTGCGCGAAGCTGCTGCGGGAGCTGACGTCCGAGACGATCGACGCGCTGCTCGACGTCGCCGGCCCCCAGCACGAGCTGCCGGTCCCGATCGTCGAGATCCGTCAGCCGGGCGGGGCGCTCGCCCGGCCGGCGGTGGTGCCGAACGCCGTCGCCGGGCGCGGTGCGGCGTACTCGCTGCTCGTGATCGGCGACTCGCTGCTCGCGGTCGGCGTCCTGGCGCCGGGGCTCGAGGAGGTCACGCCGGCGACGAGCGCAGCGATCGTCGGCGCGCTGGCGCCGTGGGCCGCCGAGGGCGCGCTGGTGAACTTCCTCGGCGGCGCCGCGGAGGCACCGGAGCAGGTCCGCGCGGCGTACGACACCGCGACCCGCGAGCGGCTGCTCGCGGTGAAGGCGACGTACGACCCGCGCAACGTGTTCCGCTTCGGTCACGCCCTGGTGTGGTGCCCGCGCCCACTGCCGGCCGAGCCGTCCGCCGCTCGCCCGGGTGGGGGGCGACGTCTGCTCGGACCGGGGGGACGGGCGGGCGAAGTGCGCGGGGCTGGGGAGCCTGGACTGCTTCTAGCGCAGCTCAGGGCACCTTCACGGCAGAAGTCCGGGGGCGGGCTGGGTGAGGCGGACGATCGCGTCGAGGGCGGCGAGGCCGTGCGGGCGGTGGGCCACCCAGAGCACGGTGCGGCCCTCGAGCGCGCGGAGCAGCTCCGCGGCGACGACGTCGGCCGTCGCCTCGTCCAGGTGCTCGGTCGGCTCGTCGAGCAGCACCACGGGGTGGCCGGCGAGCAGGACCCGGGCGACGCCGAGCCGCTGGCGCTGCCCGGCCGAGACGAGCGCGCCGTGGTCGCCGACGGGGGTGTCGATGCCCTGCGGCGCGGCGTCCAGCCACGGGCCGAGGCCCACGGCGTCGAGTGCCGCGCGCACCTCGTCGTCGGTCGCGTCGGGCCGGGCCAGCCGCACGTTCTCCACCACCGACGTGTCGAACACGTGCGGGAGCTGCGGGCACCAGCCCACGACCGAGCGGACGTCGCGCCCGGTCATCTCGCGCAGCTCGACGTCGCCGAGGCGCACCGAGCCCTCGTACGGCAGGAAGCCGGCGAGGACGGCGAGCAGCGTCGACTTCCCCACGCCGGACGATCCGACGACGCCGACGCGCGACCCGGGAGCGACGTCGAGGTCGAGTCCGTCGAGGACGGCGTCGCCGCCCGGCCAGCCCGCGCGCACGCCGGCGAGGCGCACGCCGACGACGCCGGTGGGCGGCGCGACCGGGGAGGCCGGGTCGGGCACCGGGTCGACGGCGTCGAGCACCTCGACGACGCGCTGCGCCGAGCCGCGGACGCGGCCGAGCGCGAGCGCCGCGGTCGGCATCGCGACGACCGCCTCGTACGTCGCGAGCGGCAGCAGCGCGAGCACCGCGAGGTTGACACCGACCAGCTCGCCCGAGCGCACGGCCGGGATCGCGACGAGCAGCATGACGACGACGGCCCCGCCGGAGAGCAGGATGCCGAGCCCGGACGCGAGCCCGGCGGCACGGGACCGGCGCTCGGCGAGCCGCCCGATGTGCCGGTCGTCCTCGGCCAGCCGGTCCAGCCACGCCTGCGCCGCCCCGGCGGTGGTGAGGTCGGCGACGCCGTCGAGCAGCGTGAGCACGTCGCCGTTGAGCTCGCCGCGGGCCGGCGCGCTCGCCCGCTCGGCCTCGGCCGCCGAGCTCGAGGTGATCCACGGGACCACCGTCGCGGCGAGCAGCAGCGACACCAGCAGCACGAGTCCCGCGACCGGGAGGATGAGGAAGGCGAGCAGCACCGAGGCGACCGCGACGATCGCCCCGGAGAGGTAGGGCACGAGCACGCGCAGCGGCAGGTCCTGCGTGGCGTCGACGTCCCGCACGAGCCGCTCGAGCAGGTCGCCACGGCGGTACGCCGGGACACCCGCGGGCGCGACGACGGCGAGACGGTCGTACACCGCGAGGCGCAGCCGGGACAGCGCGCGGAACGCCGCGTCGTGCGACACGAGGCGCTCGGCGTAGCGCAGCGCACCGCGCCCGATGCCGAAGGCCCGCACGGCGACGATCGCGACCTCGAGCTCGAGGATGGGCGGCTGCAGCGCCGCGCTCGAGATGAGCCAGGCGCTCACCGCGAGCAGCCCCACGCCGCAGGCGATCGCGAGCGACCCGAGGAGCACGGCGAGCGTGAGCCGCTTCCACTCGGTGGCCACCCACGGCCACAGCCGGCGCACCGGTGACGCGGGCGCGGCGGCGTGGACGTCGACGGCGGTCACGCGCCCACCGCCACCGGGTCGAGCTCGACGATCTCGTCCGCGCCCGCGACGAGCGAGGGACGGTGCGCCACGACGACCACCGCGGCGCCCGCGTCGGCGAGCCGGCGGATCGCGTCGACGACGTCGACCTCGGTCGCGTCGTCGAGTCCGGCGGTGGGCTCGTCGAGCAGCACGAGCGCGGGCGGGTCGAGCAGCACGCGGGCGAGCGCGACCCGGCGGCGCTGCCCGGCGGACACGTCCGAGGCGAGGTCGCCGACGCGCGTGCGCGCCCCGTCCGGGAGCGACGCCGGGTCGAGGCCGGCGGCGCGCAGCGCGGCGTCGACCTCCGCGTCGGACGCCGCAGGTCGGCGTAGCCGGACGTCGTCCCCGACGGTCGGACCGACGAGGACGGGGTCCTGGCCGACGACGCCGATGCGCGCGCGCCACGCGACGGGGTCGAGCGTCACGAGGCTCGCGCCGTCCGCTCCGCCGACGCGCACGACGCCGGCCGTCGGTGCGACGAAGCCCTGCAGCGTCGCGAGCAGCGTCGACTTCCCGACGCCGGACGGCCCGACGACCGCCGTGACGCGGCCGGCCCGCAGCGTCAGCGACACGGGCGCGAGGGAGACGACGTCGGCGCCCGGGTACGTCACCGTGACGCCGTCGACGACGAGGTCGCCGGTCGGCACGTCGGTGCGCGTGCCGGTGATCGCGGGCTCGGTCGCGAGGATCCCGAAGACCTGCTCGGCGGCGTCGATGCCGTCGGCCGCGGCGTGGAACTGGGCCCCGACCTGGCGGATCGGCAGGTAGACCTCCGGCGCGAGGATGAGGACGGTGAGCCCGGTCCGCAGGTCGATCGAGCCGTCCACGAGGCGCAGCCCGATCGACACCGCGACGACCGCGACGGACACGGTCGCGAGCAGCTCGAGCACGAACGACGACAGGAACGA
The DNA here is from genome assembly GCA_021784035.1 of Actinomycetes bacterium. GTDB lineage: Bacteria > Actinomycetota > Actinomycetes > S36-B12 > CAIYMF01 > Longivirga. Next base: position 10,219 of record JAJXTD010000103.1, read on the forward strand.
CACCCGCAGGACGCCGAGCGTCGCGGTGCGGTAGCGCCGGTCGATCTCGGCCATCCGCTGCGACTGCGCGCGCTCGCGGCCGAACGCCTTGAGCGTGGGCAGTCCGGAGACGACGTCGAGGAAGTGCCCGGACAGCACGCCCAGCGTGGTCCACTGCTTCGCCGTCGCCGACTGCGTGTACATGCCGATCAGGGCCATGAAGACGGGGATCAGCGGAGCCGTGACGGCGACGATCACCGCGGCGACGAAGTCCTGGGTGAGGATCGCGACGCCGACGGTCAGCGGGACGATCACCGCGATGACGAGCTGCGGCAGGTAGCGCGCGACGTAGGGCTCGACCGAGTCGACGCCGCGCGTCGCGAGCGTGGCCACCTGGCCGCGGCGCTCGCCGGAAAGCCACACCGGGCCGAGGCGTACGACGTGCCCGAGCAGCGCCTCGCGCAGCTGGGCCGACGTGCGCGTGGCGGCCCGCTGCGCGATCGTCTCGCCGACGGTGGCGAGCAGCCCCCGCCCGAGCACCACGAGGGCGAGCAGGGCGACGACGCCCCGCACGTCGGCGAGGTCGGCGCCGCCGAGGAACACCCGGGACACGACGTCGCCCAGGCAGAACGCCTGGGCGACGACGAGGATCGCGGTGCCGGAGGCGACCGCCACCGACCCGATCAGCAGCGTGCGGACGCCGTGGGCGTAGCGCAG
>JAJXTD010000104.1 GCA_021784035.1 Actinomycetes bacterium
CCTGCACCGGGCTCGATGACGAGGATGGGGGCGACAAGGCCCATGACGACGCTGACACAGCCCGAGACGGAGCCGACGACGAAGCCGGACGGGATCTCGGAGCGCACGCTGTCACGCTTGGTGACGTGGGGAGCAGCGGCACTGGTGCTCCTCCTCGCGGTGTTCGGCGTGCTGTACACCCTGGGGCAGCGGAGCACCTCCGGCCCGACTCTGGCCGAGCGCCAGGTCAGCGCGGCCGAGGACGCCGTCAAGGCGGCGCCGCAGAACGTTCAGAACCGGCTCAAGCTCGCCGCGACGTACCAGGCCGTCGGTCGCCTCGACGACGCCGTCGCCCAGTTCGACGAGGTCCTCAAGGCCGTCCCCACCAACAGCACCGCGCTGCTGGGCCTGGGCAGCGTGCTCATCGAGCAGGGCAACCTCGACGCGGCCAAGGCCGACCTGACCAAGATCACCAGCGCGACGTCGAAGGCCGAGTTCTCCAACGTCGACCCCCAGGTCGAGGCCGCGCACTACTGGCTCGGCTCGATCGCCATGAAGCAGAACCAGGCCGACGCCGCCGTGAAGGAGCTGACCGCCGCGCTGGCGATCGACAGCTCCGACGCCGACGCCTGGTACCTCCTCGGCACCGCCCAGAGCAAGCAGGGCCAGGACAAGGTCGCGGTCGAGAGCCTCAAGCGCGCCCTGCTCTTCGTGCCCACCGGCTGGTGCGAGCCGTACTCCGCGCTCAACACGTCCTACACCAAGCTGGCGCTCACCGACATGGCCGAGTACGCCGGCGCCATGGCGGACTTCTGCGCCGACAGGTCCGCCTCCGCGACCCAGCGCCTCGAACGCCTGACCAGCGGTCCCGCAGCGATCGACGCGCTGCTCGGCCTCGGGCTCATCGCGGAGACGGGCTCCGACCGTACTGCCGCCCTGGCCTGGTACCAGAAGGTCCTGAAGGCCCAGCCGGGCAACGTCACCGCACTGAGTGCCGTCGCTCGACTGACCGGGCCCGGCGCCACGACGACCACGGGTCACGCCGCCAGCGTGGCCCCCACGACAGCAGGGAAGGCGAGCTGACATGAGCACCACCGACGGTGGTTCCGGCGGACTGGCCGTCCTGGACGGGCCGCCCGCACCCGAGCCCGCACCCGAGGACGACAGCCGGCGCAAGAGGCTGCTGATCCTGCTGGCGGTCCTCGGCGCGCTGCTGATCCTCGTGGTCTCGGTGCTCGCCTGGTACCTGATCACCCGCAAGCCGCTCAGCTCGCTGCCGATCCTGGGCAGCGAGTCGATGCCGACCTACCAGTACAGCATCTACGGCGTCGACAAGCCGCTCGGTGTCGCCGTCTCGGCCGACGGCTCGCGCATCTACGTGACCCAGAGCGACGGCCCGCGCACCGTCGTCGAGTTCGACCACTCCGGCCAGGTGCTCAAGACGCTGCAGCCCCCCAAGGGGGTCCTGGGTGCGACGTCCGGGCACCTCCCGGTGTACGTCGCCGTGAACCCGACCGACGGCAACGTCTTCGTGAGCGACGAGATCGCCGCCGCCGTCTACGTCTATGACGCCGACGGCAACTACGTGCGGACGGTCAAGCCCGTCGGGCTCACCGGCACCTGGGCCCCGCTCGGCCTCGCGTTCGACCCGGACGGCAACCTCTACGTGACGGAGGTCGGTGGCAAGACGCACCGCGTCCTGGTGCTCGACAAGTTCGGCAAGGTCACCCGCACGATCGTCCCCACCGACGCCCCGCTGTCCTTCCCCAACGGCATCGCCGTCGACCGCGCCGGCAACCTGTTCGTCGCCGACAGCAACAACGGCCGCCTGCTCGCCTTCGGACCGGACGGCAAGGTCCTCGGAGGCGCCAACCGCGGCATCGGCGAGGGCGACCTCGGCCTGCCTCGTGGCGTCGCGGCCGACAACGGCGACCGGGTCTACGTCGTCGACACGACCAACCAGGGCGTCCGCGTGTACCGGCTCGGCAGCGACGGCACCAACAAGCTCTCGTTCCTCGGCGCCTTCGGCGACGAGGGCATCGCAGACGGCCTGTTCGAGTACCCGAACGGGATCGCCACCGACAGCCGGTCGAACGTGTATGTCACCGACCGGGAGAACGGCCGCATCCAGGTGTGGAGCTGAGGCGGCAGGAGGAGGGGTGAGGCGGGAGCGAGCCATCGCTCTCTGAAGTCATCAGAACACTCGACTCGCCATCGCGCGAGATCACACGGAAGGAGGTGACGACGGTGAAGCGACTAGCCTTCCTCGGAGTAGGAAGCGCGGTCATTCTGGGACTCGGGGTGATGGGAGCCGCACCGGCGTTCGCCGACAACGGCCCGCACGTATCCACGGCGGGCAACACCACAGTGGACCGGTGCGCAGCGTGCCACCGGGCCCACACGGCGCAGGACTCCTATCTGCTCAAGTCGGCGCAGACGTCGCTCTGCACGACCTGTCACGACGGGACCGGGGCCACGACCGACGTCGTACGCGGCATCGGCTCAGGCGCGGGCGCCCTGCGGGGCGGCGGCTTCTCTTACGCCCTCATCAACACCACGAGCGGTGTCAACCGGTCATCCATCGGTGTCCTCACGTCGGGCCAGGTCGTGACGTCCAAGCATGACGTGGGCGTCGCGGGGACGGCGTGGGGCGGTGGGGCTACCGGAACGGGCACCGCGATCACCCTGGAGTGCGGGTCCTGCCACGATCCGCACGGCAACGGGAACTACCGCATCCTCCGTCCGATCCCGAACGACGCGGCGGGCATTACCTTCCCGTCACCCGTCGGGGTCACCAGCGTCACGCAGACCAGCTTCCAGGTCACGTCGCACGGCACCAACTACTACTACGCGGTCGTACTCTCTGCCGCCGGTACGTTCAAGGTGACCGACCCCGTGACGTTCTATGGCTCTGGAGCTGCTGACGCAATCATCGGCGGCACTGTGAGCGCCGTCGCCGACAGCCAGCACCTCACGGTGTCGGCACGCGTCAACTTCGCTTCGGCGAGCGGCGGCCTCATGGGGTATGCGAACCCGCAGGCGATCGCCGGCGCTTCCGGTGACGGCACGACCGCGACCTACACGACGTGGAACGTCCACGGTCTTGTGGCCGGCCAGACCGTCACCATCTCGGGGATCACGCCGACCGGCTACAACGTCACCAAGGGCACCATCGTCGCCGTTCCCAGCGCGACGACGTTCACGGTGGCGAACACGACGACCGGCGCCACCACAACCGGAGGAAAGCTCTCCGGCATCCCCGACGCCCTGGCCAAGGTCTACACGACCACGAACTACTGGGCCCAGGACGACCACAACTACACCGGGACGTACCAGGCCAGCACGCAGGGCAACGGGACCGCCGCAACCGGTGGAGCGACGGCGTTCATCACCAACATCTCGCAGTGGTGCTCCACCTGCCACACCCGCATCCTCGCGGGCAGCGGCGCGTGGAAGGTCAACTCCGGGGACGCCATGTACACGTTCAAGCACCGTGCGAACAACGGCAAGGAAGGCAGTCCCAACTGCATCCAGTGCCACGTCGCGCACGGCACGAACGCGAGCATGGTGACCGGTGGTCCCTACTCGAGCCTGGTGGGGACCCAGATCACGGGCAAGGCCGACGACAGCTTCCTGCTGCGCGTCGACAACCGTGGCACCTGCAACATGTGCCACAGCGTGTAAGAGAACGATCGCACGGCACGACCGGACCGAGGCCTCGTGGCACCCAGATCCCTGGGCTGCCACGGGGACCCCGGCCCGGGCCACCACCCCATCGACCCACGGAGCGCCCGGTGACCCGGCACACGACGCGGACGGCGCGCACCGCCGCCGGACGCGCGCTCGTGGTCGCGGCGCTCGCGGCCGCGGGTGCCGTCGCCCCGGTGGGCGCGAGGATGGCGTACGCCGTCGCCTCCCCGGCCGGGACCGCGGTCGCGACGCAGGTCCGCTCGGGCACGCCGGCCGGCGCAGTCGCCCAGGCAGCGCCCCGGGTCGCCGTGCTCGCCACCGCGAGGAACGTCAGCCCGCACGGGCCCTACACCACGACCTCCGACCAGTGCGCCGGCTGCCACCGCGCGCACACAGCGAAGTCCTCGGCCCTGCTCGTCGACACCGCGCCACAAAGCAAGCTCTGCTTCACCTGCCACGACGGCACGGGGTCCAGCCTCAACGTCGCGGCGCAGTACACCGACCCCTCGGTGAAGACCAACGACCCGACCACGAGCAGCTACTACCAGCACGACATCTCCAAGCCGACCGCCCACATCCTCGCGTCGGGCGACGAGTTCGGCGGGGTGTTCAACCGTCACACCGAGTGCAGCGACTGCCACGACCCGCACCAGGGCTCGCTGGTCAACGCCGCCGGCTCCCCCACGGGCACGCCGTGGACGCCGTCCGGACGGCTGAGCGGGACGTCGGGCGTGGCGGTCACCTACTCCGGCCCGGGTGCCCCGTCGGCGTACACGTTCCTCGACGGCGGGACCCAGCCGATCACCGCGGAGTACCAGCTCTGCTTCAAGTGCCACTCGGGCTTCACCCAGCTCCTGCCGCACGACCCGGCCCACCCGTCGACGGACATGCTCGACGCGGCCACCGAGTTCAACCCCGCGTCGACGTCGTTCCACCCGGTGCTGGCCCCCGGCACCAACCAGACAGCCGCCATGACGGCCAGTCTCGCCGGCGACTCGCCGTACAAGCTGTGGAACTTCACCGTCGGCTCCACGGTGCGCTGCACGAACTGCCACGCCAGCGCGATCACGATGGCGGGAACGACCTCTCACCCCGCCACGAACACTCCCACGGCGGACTCCGACCTGCCGACGCACGCGTCGTCGTTCCGCGGGGTGCTGATCCAGAACTACCAGGACCGCGTCCTCAAGACGGCCGCCGACCCGTACACGGCCTCGGACTTCGCGCTGTGCTACCTCTGCCACACCGACTCGCCGTTCACCGCGGACTCAGGCGTCGCAGCCACCAACTTCACCAAGGGCGGGAAGTCGCTGCACTACCTGCACGTCTCGAACATCCGGGGCATCGGGACCCCGGGGACCTCGATCGACCAGGCGGCTGCGGGCGACGGCAACGCACTGTGCGCGGAGTGCCACTTCCGCATCCACTCGACCGCAACGACGGCAGCCCAGGACGCCCGCCTGATCAGCTTCGCGCCGAACGTCACCGCGGTCAGCGGGAGCCCCGTCTGGACCGCGACAGCAACCGGCGGCAGCTGCGCCCTGGTCTGCCACGGCACGGACCACCAGTCGGTGACCTACGGCCCGTGATGGCCTTCGCTCCCGGCTGTCCGGCCCGGGGGTACATAGGGGCATATGCCTCTCGGTCCTCGGTACATCCCCAGCGCACGTGGCCTCTACCTCAAACGTGCCGTGCGGCGGATGGTGCCGCCACGCCGCCGATTCGAGGATGGGTGGTGACGCACCACGACCGCCACGCAGAGGGAGATGGGGGCCACCATGGAGCCTCGCCAGGGTTCGGGAACCACCACCATCGACGGCGCCGACCTGCGTGCCGAGCTCCTCGGACGCCTGGGCCTGCCCGCTGACGCGAGCGATGCCGACGTCGCCACCGCGCACCGCGCCGCCCTCGCGCTCCTGGAGCACGCACCCGAGGGGCAGCGCGAGTGGGCCGAGGCGCAGCTCGCCGACGTCGAGGCCATCACCTCCCTGCTCGCCGACCTCGGGCCGACGGCACCGACCGGCGTGGCCGCCGGTACGGCGACGGGTGCAGGGCGCCGTCGCCCTGGGAAGCTCGTGTGGGTCGTCGCCGGCGTCGTCCTGCTCGTGGGTGCCGCGTTCGGCGTCCACGCCATGAGTTCGGCGGTGCCGGGCATCACCGGCACACCCGACGCCTCGACCACGGGCACCGCGGCACCCATCGACCAGGCGAGGGTCGGTGCGCTCATGCAGAAGATCACGGCCAACCCGAAGGACGTCGCGTCGCTCAACGAGCTCGCGAGCATCTACTTCCAGGCCGGCGACTACAAGAGCTCGGCCACCTTCAGCCAGAAGGTCGTTGCCGTCGATCCCAAGAACGACACCGCCTGGGTGGCCCTGGGTGCGGCCCAGTTCAACCAGGTCGACCAGGCCGGAGCGAAGGCGTCCTGGCTCAAGGCGATCGCCGTCAACCCGAAGAACGCGGAGGCGCACTACGACCTCGGCTTCCTCTACCTCAGCGGTGACAAGCCTGACGTCACGAAGGCGAAGGCGGAGTGGGCCACCGTCATCGCGATCGACCCGAAGTCCGACCTCGCCAAGACCGTCCAGACCCACCTGGCGAGCCTCACGAGCGCGAGCGCCAGCCCGTCTGCCAGCAGCGGGAGCTGACGGAGACCATGCCCGACCAGGTCAACGAGACGGCCGAGCCCGCGGAGGCAGCTCCCCGGGCTCGGTTCGCTCGCCTCCGTCGCCTGCTGGCGAAGATCCCCTACCCGCCGATCCGCAGCCGCCGTGGCATGCTGCTCACGTTCTTCCTGGTCGCCGGCTTCGGGTCCATCGTCACGGTCGGCGGCGTCATGGCGGTCGGCTTCACCGAGACGGCGACCTTCTGCGGCCTGTGCCACACGATGGCTCCGGAGATGAAGGCGTACCACAGCTCCTCGCACTCGGAGCTGGCGTGCGCGGAGTGCCACGTCGAGCCCGGCGCACTGGGCTGGGTCAAGGCCAAGGCCGCCGGGTCCAAGCAGCTCTTCCAGCTCGTCACGAACACCTACCCGAAGCCCATCCCGGCGCCCGACCATGCCGACCTGCCGCCGGTCACCGACACGTGCCTGCGCTGCCACTCGCTGGAGTCGATCACCGCCAACGGTGGGCCGGTGAAGCTCGTGCTGCGACCGACCTACGCCCAGGACAAGAGCAACACCCGCGCGATCGTGGCCGTGGTCCTGCGTCCCGTCGGTCTCACGACATCGGACGGCACCGACGCCTCGGCCGTCGAGTCGGCGAACCCGCGCGGCGTGCACTGGCACGTGGAGCAGAACGTCAGCTTCACCAGCGCCGACCCGCGGTCCCAGACCATCGACTCGGTCTCCGTCACGAACAAGGACGGCTCGACCACGGACTACATCTCGGCCGCGAAGATCGGCCTATCCACGAACGTGACGCCCGACATCACCCACCTCGAGACGACCGAGACGGTCCGCACGATGGACTGCCTGGACTGCCACAACCGCGCCGGCCACGGCCAGCCGACCCCGGCCCAGGCCGTTGACATCGCGATGTCCTCGGGCGAGATCAGCCCGGCCCTCCCCTACATCAAGAAGAACGCCGTGAGCCTCCTCGCGGCCGACTACGCGTCGATCGACGCGGCCAACACCGCCATCGAGGGCCTCCGCACGACGTACGAGACCGCCTACCCGGCGATCGCGTCGACGTACTCGGCGCGGATCGACGACGCGATCACCAAGATCGAGTCCATCTACTCCCAGCTCGCGACACCCGAGATGAAGGTCCAGGCCGCGACGTACCCGGACAACCTGGGCCACCAGGCGGCGCCCGGCTGCTTCCGCTGCCACGACGGCGCGCACTTCAAGGTGGTCGACGGCAAGGCGACGACGGAGACCATCCCGTCCTCGTGCTCCACGTGCCACACGTTCCCGCAGGTCGGGCCCTCGATCACGGGCCTGCTGCTCGGCGGGGAGCCGGTGTCGCACAAGGACAAGCTGTGGACGTTCAGCCACAAGGACGCCGCCGCCGCGATCGCCGGCGAGCGCAACGCCCGGGCCAAGAAGCTCACGGCCGGCTCGGTCGAGCCCACCGGAACCGAGTGCGGCACCTGCCACCAGCGCCAGTACTGCGAGGACTGCCACAGCACCGGCGCCATCAAGGTCAAGCACGACGAGATGCTCTACAACCACGCGGCGTCGATCCGGGTCTCCGGCGGCAAGGCCTGCGCCTACTGCCACCAGCCCGTGTTCTGCGCCACCTGCCACACGGGGGACGTCCTGAACATCCCCGCCGACACGACGAAGACATCGGTGACGTCATGAACGACCAGCTCAGCCCCGGCCCCCAGGAGGGACGGACCATGACCACGGCACAGCCCACCGGCCGGGTGGACCCGGAGACCCTCGACACCGGCGACGAGACGGAGGTCGTGCCGACCAGCCGCAAGGGCGCGCTGATCGGCCTGGGCATCGTCGTCCTCGCGGTGGTGACGCTCTTCGGCTTCGCGCTCGCGCCGCGCGACCAGACGGCCCAGGCGGCGGTCACCGGCCAGCAGCTCTCGGCCGACCCGGTCGGCGACCTCGCCCCGGACTTCAGCGGCACGCTCGTCGACGGCAGCGGCACGCTGGCCCTGTCCAGCCTCCGCGGCAAGACCGTCGTGGTGAACTTCTGGGCCTCGTGGTGCAGCACCTGCAAGGAGGAGGCCCAGATCGTCGCCGACGTCGAGAAGCAGTGGCGCGACAAGGGTGTCGTGTTCGTCGGCGTCGACAGCCACGACACCAAGGCCGGCGCCGCGACGTACGTGCAGACCTACGGACTCGGCTACGCGAGCGTCCAGGACCCCGACTCGACGGTGACGGCGCAGTACAACGTGACCGGCCTGCCCGAGACGTTCTTCCTCGACACCAAGGGCCGGATCGTCGCGAAGTACATCTCCGCCATCGATGCGGTCACGCTCAACAGCATGATCACGCAGGCGGTGGCCGCCGGCTGAGCGCCGCGGCAGCTGATCACCGTCCGACCGACCCCGCGCCTCCCCCACGGGCGCGGGGTCGGTCGCGTCGCGGGCGCCGGTGGGTACAGGAGGGCATATGCCCAACGGCACGAGGTACCCCGTCCCGGCGGGAGTCATCTACCGCAAACGTGCCCTCCGACGGATGGTTGCCCGGCCCCCCGCCCGGAAGGATTCGTGGTGCAGGACGAACGCGACCACGACCCTCCCGAGGAGGTCCCCATGACCCAGCTCGACCCGACCCCGCCGGTCGACGAGGCTCCGGTCGCCCTCGAGCGGAAGAGCCGCACCTGGCTCTGGATCGTCGTCGGCTCGATCCTGGTCATCGGCATCGCGTTCGGCGCGACGTCGATGCTCGGCAAGTCCGTCGTCTTCTACAAGACGCCGACCGAGGTCGCCACGGCCCCGGGGCAGCACGTCCGGCTCGCCGGCACGCTCGTCGCCGACAGCGTCGCGACGACCCCCGGCACCACGAGGTTCACGCTGACCGACGGCACCACGAGGATCAACGTCGTCTACCAGGGCTCGGCCACCACGGCGATCAGCACCGCGTCGCAGCCCGGCACCCAGCTCGTCGCCGAGGGCGAGCTCGGCACCGACGGCGTCTTCGCGGCTACCACACTGCTGGCCAAGTGCCCGTCGAAGTTCCAAGCCGGAAGTGGTGACGGTGCCGCTTCCCAGTGACCTCAGGCTCGTCGACGTCGGCAAGACGTTCGGCCGGCACAAGGTGCTGCGTCACGTCGACCTCGACATCCCGGCGGGCTCGTTCGTCGCCCTGATGGGCGCGAACGGTGCGGGCAAGACCACCCTGCTGCGCCTCGTCGCCGGGCTGGCGACGCCCACGACCGGAGCCGTGACGCTGGCCGGCGTCGACCTGCGCAACGCCGGCCCCGGACTGCGCCGGATGCTCGGCTTCGTGTCCCACGACGGCCTGCTCTACGGCGACCTCACCGGCCGGCAGAACCTGATGTTCCACGCGCGGCTGTTCGGCGTCGCCGACCCCGAGGCCCGGATCGAGGAGCTCGCCGACGTCCTCGACCTGCGCCGCGTGCTGGACCGCCCCGCGGGTGTCCTCTCCCGCGGCAACAAGCAACGCCTCACCCTCGCCCGCGCGCTCATGCACGGCCCCGACGTCCTGCTGCTCGACGAGCCCTTCACCGGCCTGGACGAGGAGTCGGCCGGACGCCTCGTGCAGCTGCTCCGCGCGCTGCACGCCGAGGGGCGCACGATCGTCATGACCGTCCACGAGATGTCGCGGGCGCTCGAGGGCCCCACGCGCCTCGTGGTCATGGGCGACGGCGGCATCGCGGTGGACGAGCCGATCGAGGCCGTGAACGTGTTCGCCGAGGAGCTCGAGTCCGAGCTCGTCGGCGTGGCCACCGAGCACGGGGCCGGGTCCGGGCACGCGGGCCGCGCGCCGGGCTCCCGTCCCGGCCTCCCCGAGCGCCCGGACCTCGACGAGCCGCACGCCGCCGCGCTCACCGCGCGCCCCGCGCTCGTGGTCCCGCCCGGTCGGTTCCGCTCCGCGTCGTTGATCACCGCGAAGGACCTGCGCGTCGAGCTGCGCAGCCGCGACGTGCTCATGTCCTCGGGCCTGTTCGCCATCACGGTCCTCATCACCGCCAGCTTCACCACCGTCCAGACCGGCAACACCGGGAGCATGGCGACGGGGATCCTCTGGATCAGCCTGCTGTTCGCGGTGCTGCTCGGCGTCGGCCGCAGCATGGCCCGCGAGTCGCAGGACCGCGCGATCGAGGGCCTGCTCCTGTCGCCGGCCCCGCGCGAGTCGATCTTCCTCGGCAAGCTCCTCGCCGGCCTCGTGACGATGGGGCTCATCGAGGTGTTCATCGTCCCGATGTTCCTGGTGCTCATGACCGGTGAGTCCCAGGGCGCGCTCGACGTCGGCTCGCTCGTCGTCGTCGTCCTGCTCGCGACGCTCGGCCTGACCATCGTCGCCACGCTGTTCTCGGGCATCGCGGTCGGCAGCCGCATGGGTGAGTCCCTGCTGCCGCTGATCGTGATGCCGGTCGTCATCCCCCTCATGATCGCGGCCGTCGAGACGACGCGGCTGGCCCTCGGCGGCGACGCCTCGGGCAGCGTGAACATGATCCAGTGGTACGCACTCCTGGCCGGTTTCGACCTCGTCGTCGGACTCGCCGCGATCGCGACGTTCTCGTTCGTAGTGGAGGATTCATGACCATCGAGAGCAAGCCCG
>JAJXTD010000105.1 GCA_021784035.1 Actinomycetes bacterium
CAAGACCGCCGGCTACGCCGACATCACCGACTCCAGACCCGACGGCTCGCACACCTGGCGCACCGCGTGGGGCCAGACCATCCACGTCCCGGCGCGCCCGGTCCTCGACGACCCCGACCCGCCGCCCCCGCCGGCGCCACCGCCACTCGACCCGCCACCGTTCTAGGCGTCCCCGGCCTGCCGGCATCTCCGGCAAACGTCTGCGCGGGTGTTTACTAAAGGCTTACCTTGCCCGCAGCACCCCATCCCGGGGGCGTTCGGGAGAGGAGCGGTCATGCCGCTGTACATGGACGTGCACCACATGGAGGGCGGCGTGTCCGCCGCCGACGTCGCCGGGGCGCACGCCCGGGACGTCGAGGTCCAGGCCGCACACGGCGTCGACTACAAGCACTACTGGGTCGACGAGAAGGCCGGGAAGATCTTCTGCCTCGTCGAGGCGCCGGACGCCGAGGCCGCCGTCACGGTCCACCGTGAGGCACACGGGCTCGTCGCCGACGAGATCTACGAGGTCAGCGAGGGCTGACCGACCGCCGCCGGCACCGGGACATCGCTCGTGGAGCGATCCGGTGCCGGCGCGACGGCGGGCGCGTCAGGTGCCGGTGCGCAGCGTCGTCGCGTACTTCGTCCAGGGTCGCTGGATGAGTACGCCGTAGAGCAGCCGCACGGGCGCGGGCAGCTGGCTCTTCATGTGGGCGCGGTCGGCCTCCCCGAGCGGCTCGAGGAGCATCCCGAACGCGATGGGCATCTTGTTGCGCGGGATCTGCGCGCGCGAGTGCGCCCCGAGCGCGTCCCACTCCTCCTGCGTCAGCGTGACCGCGGCGAGCGGCACGATCTCGCGCTCCTCGTCGTCGAGGTGTCCCTGCAGGGTGTCGTTCAGGGCGATCAGCGCGACGGCCAGCGCCTCGCCCGTCTCGGCGGACGGCTGCCGGCGCCAGGTCGCGCACGCGGTGCTCACGGCGTCGATCGCACCGGCGACGAGCTGGTGCTCGTGCTCCACCCGCTCGGTGTTCGCCGCCTGCTCGGGCACCCGCGCGACGAGCAGCGGGTAGAGGAGGGCGTCCTCGCTCTCGTGGTGGTGGTGCAGCATCCCGACGCCGAAGTCGATGTGGTCGGCCAGGAACGTCACCCGCTCCGCCGACGGTGTCGGGTTCGCGCGGACCAGGCGCGCTGACTCGTCGTACGCGCTGCGGAACGTGCTGTGCACGATCGCCATGTCGCGCACGTCGATCGGCTGGACTGTCGTCATCGCCGTACCTCTCACTCGGGCCCGCCCGCCGAGCCGCCGCGGGGGATTCTGCCGGTGAGCGACCCGGCCGACAGGGAATCCGGAAATGTCGCCAGGGTGCTGCCGGCCGGGCCCCGAGCGGTCCGCTCCGCCGCCTTCGCCCGGCCCGGATGCGGACGCCGGGGCGTACGCTCACAGGTCACGGAGCCGTTCAGGCTCCCGGCCCGAGGAGCCACCATGGCCGACAAGTCACCCCGACAGCACATGCAGAAGAAGGCGGCCGGCAAGTCCATCAAGGAGAAGCGCCTCGAGAAGCGCACCAAGTCGGGTTCGACCGAGATCATCCCGCCCACGAAGAAGCACTGACCGCAGCTCGTCCTCCCCGAGGCCACGGGCTCGCGAGCAGACTGCTGCTCGACGCGCTCCGGGTCCGCATCACGGCCGCGTGGTACGTCGTGCTCGTCGCGAGAGACGTAGACGGCCCCGCGGGTGAGACGAGGCTGCGGGGCCGTCGCCCCAGGAACGCCGCGACGCCGGCATCCGTTACGGCGCCGTCCCGAACGGCGTAGGGCGCGCCGCCGACGACATGGCCGAGCGGCTGTCGCCCCGCGGGCCACCTGTCTGCGCGCCGGGCGGCAGGCACCCCCGCGCTGCGCGCCGAGCCCGCCGCGCGGCTACGTCTGGGACGCCAGGATGCCGGCGATGGTGCCGGCGATCGCGAGCAGCAGGAACACGACGAGGGGGATCCAGCCGAGGACCGGGTTGTTCATGGGGACATTCTGTCCTGCCAGCCCGCGGCTTGCCCGGCGGTGAGCAGACGTTCCGGGAGCCCGGCACCACGCGCGCCGGCCTCCCGAAGGACGCCCCGACGGACGCCCCGACGGCCACGGAGCTATGGCTTCGGTCAGGTCCGCGCCGTCGAGCCGGAGCCGCGGTGCATCATGTGCGGAACGGGGACCGTCCGTGTTCGTAGGAGCTGTCATGGAGTCGTACGCCGCCGGATCCACCGCCACGCCGATGCTCGACGAGACCATCGGCGCCAACCTCGACCGCGCGACGGCCCGGGTCGGCGACCGCGAGGCCCTGGTCGAGTGCGCGACCGGACGCCGCTGGACGTACCGGGAGCTCCGGGCCGACGTCGACGCGTGCGCCCTCGGCCTGCACGCGCTCGGCGTCCGCACCGGCGACCGGGTGGGGATCTGGGCGCCGAACTGCGCCGAGTGGGTGCTCGTGCAGTTCGCCACGGCGAAGCTGGGCGCGATCCTGGTCAACATCAACCCGGCGTACCGCACCCACGAGCTGGCGTACGTGCTCAAGCAGGCCGGCATCTCGGTGCTCGTGTCCTCCCCCGAGTTCCGGACGAGCGACTACCGCGCGATGGTCGAGGAGGTCGCCGGCGACTGCCCCGACCTGCGCGAGACGGTGTTCCTCGGCGACCCCGCGTGGGACGCGCTCATGGCCACCGGCCACGCAGCGGACCCCGCGCCGCTGCACGAGATCGGCGGCGGGCTCACCCCCGACGACCCGATCAACATCCAGTACACGTCCGGGACGACCGGGTTCCCCAAGGGCGCGACCCTGAGCCACCGCAACCTGCTCAACAACGGCTACTTCGTCGGCGAGGGCTGCGGCTACACCGAGGAGGACCGGATCTGCATCCCGGTGCCGTACTACCACTGCTTCGGCATGGGCATGGGCAACCTCGGCGCGGTCACGCACGGGGCCACGATGGTGATCCCCGCGCCCGGCTTCGACCCGGCGCTCACGCTGCGGGCCGTGCAGGACGAGCGCTGCACCTCGCTGTACGGCGTACCGACGATGTTCATCGCCGAGCTCGGGCTCCCGGACTTCGCCGACTACGACCTCTCGACGCTGCGCACCGGCATCATGGCCGGCTCGCCCTGCCCGGTCGAGGTGATGAAGCGCGTGGTCAGCGAGATGGGGATGAGCGAGGTCACCATCTGCTACGGCATGACCGAGACGTCACCGGTCTCCACGCAGACCGGGGCCGACGACGACCTCGACCGCCGCACCGCCACCGTCGGGCGGGTCCACCCGCACCTGGAGGTCAAGATCGTCGACCCGGTGACCGGTGCGACCGTGCAGCGCGGCGAGCCGGGCGAGTTCTGCACCCGCGGCTACTCCGTCATGCGCGGCTACTGGAACGAGCCGGACAAGACCGCCGAGGCGATCGACGCCGAGGGCTGGATGCACACCGGCGACCTCGCGACGATGGACGAGCACGGCTACCTCAACATCGTCGGCCGCATCAAGGACATGGTGATCCGCGGCGGCGAGAACGTGTACCCGCGCGAGATCGAGGAGTTCCTCTACACGCATCCCGACGTCGTGGATGCCCAGGTCATCGGCGTACCCGACGAGAGGTACGGCGAGGAGCTGATGGCCTGGGTGCGGCTGCGCCCGGGCGCCGAGCCGATGACTGCCGAGTCGCTGCGCGCCTACTGCAGCGGCCGGCTCGCGCACTACAAGATCCCGCGCTACGTGAAGCTGGTCGACGAGTTCCCCATGACCGTCACCGGCAAGATCCGCAAGATGGACATGCGCCAGACGTCGATCGACGAGCTCGGGCTCCGGTCCGCGGCCGCGATCCGCAACGCCTGACCGGGATCCGCCCCCGCCGGCGACCGGCTCCGCCCGCTCGTGCCGGGCCACGCCGCCGCGCTCTGTCGCCGTCGGCACACGCGCTCCGTGCCGCGAGGCACGGACCCTCCGCGCGTCCGGCGGGAGCCTACGGGTGAGCCCCGTGACTCGTACGGGGCACCGTGAGGGGAGGTCAGGATGAGCACCGACTTCGGGCCAGTCCTCGACCGGCAGAACGCGACGCACGTGAAGGACATGCCGCCCCTGGTCGTGACGACCACGGGCATCCCCACCGAGGAGCACGTCGAGGTTCCGCCGACGCCGGAGAAGCGGTCGCACCGGACCCTCTGGATCTCGCTGGCCCTCGTCGCGGTCATCGCCCTCGCCGCCGGCGTGATCGCGTACGTCTTCTCCAACCCGGCCCCGGTCCCCACCGGCCGCATGGGCCTGAGCGACTCGGCGTGGTCGGAGTACCGCGCCGGCGAGCGCATGGTCGGCCTCATGCCGGTGGCGACCACCGCCGCCGCGGACTGGCAGACCTACCGCGCCGGCGAGCGGTAGCCGGCTCCGCGCATCCACCGGATGGGTCCGCGGGCCCACCCGGTGGAACCGCGTCCGGGTGCCACTCCGCGGTCAGCAGCAGCCGGGCGTCGGTCCGGGCTTGACGGCCTCGATGGTGGCGGACACGACGTAGTCCGTGACGCCGCGACCGGGTGCCCACTGCTCGATGAAGCTCTTGCTCTCGTCCTTGGGCTGGATGCGGATCCGCTCGAAGCCGGCCGCGGCGAGCATGGCCTGCAGGTCGGTGACGAGGGAGGCTCCGGCCACGCACCCGCTGTAGAGCGTGAGGTCGTCCTTGATCCCGTCGGGCAGGTCCGCCGACGCGACGACGTCGGAGATCGCCAGCCGGCCACCGGGCCGCAGGACGCGGTAGGCGTCGGTGAAGACGGCCTGCTTGTCCGGCGACAGGTTGATCACGCAGTTGGAGATGATCACGTCGACCGTGCTGTCCGCGACGGGCAGGTGCTCGATCTCGCCGAGGCGGAACTCGACGTTGGCGTAGCCGCCGGTCTCGGCGTTGGCGCGGGCCTTGGTCACCATCGCCGGCGTCATGTCGACGCCGATGACGGTGCCGGTGTCGCCCACGGCGCGGGCGGCGAGGAACGCGTCGAACCCGGCGCCGCTGCCGAGGTCCAGGACGGTCTCCCCGGGCACGAGGGCGGCGATCGCCTGCGGGTTCCCGCAGCCCAGCCCGAGGTCCGCGCCCTCCGGCACCGAGCTCAGGTCCTGCTCGCTGTAGCCGAGCTGGACCGACACCAGCTGCACGGGAGTGGCGGGCGCGCAGCAGGACGACTCCGTGTCGGCCGGCGCGCAACAGCCGGCGGCGTCGCTCAGCGCGATCTGCCCGTACGTGTCGCGGACCGCTGCGCGGATCTCGTCGTTCGTGCTCTGGCTCACGGTGCTCCCTGGCAGCTGGTGCGCGTGGCGTCGCGGCCACGGCACGTCCGCGCGTCGCCGGCGTCGGTCGCCCCAGGATACGTCGCAGCGCGCAGCCGCTTCCCGACGCGCCCCGCGGCGTAGCCGGTTGTCGGCGCGGGACGGCGGGTCCCGCGCGACGCGGCGTGTCGGACTTCCCGGTCCTCGTCGTGCCGCGACCCGCGCAGCCGCCCGCCTGACCGGCACCCGGGTCAGCGGCCGAGCGCCTGCACCACGCGGGAGACCGGCGGACGGCCGAGCCGCCCGGCCATCCAGGTCGACGTCGCGACGAGCGCCTCGAGGTCGATGCCGGTCTCGATGCCGAGGCCGTCGAGCATCCACACGAGGTCCTCGGTGGCGAGGTTGCCGGTGGCCGACTCCGCGAACGGGCAGCCGCCGAGACCACCGGCCGACGAGTCGACCGTCGTCACGCCCGAGCCGAGCGCGGCGAGGGTGTTCGCGAGGGCCTGCCCGTACGTGTCGTGGAAGTGCACGCCGATGCTGCCGATCGGTACGCCGGCCGACGTCAGCCCCGTCACGAGGGAGCGCACCTGCCCCGGCGTCGCGACGCCGATCGTGTCGCCGAGGCTGAGCTCGGTGCAGCCGGCCGCGAGCAGGTCGGTGCACACGCCGATCACCTGGCCGGGGTCGACCGCGCCCTCCCACGGGTCGCCGAAGCACATGGACACGTAGCCGCGCACGGGGAGCCCGCGCGCCCGAGCCCGCGCGACGACGGGGGTGAACATCGCCATCTGGTCGGCCATCGGGCGGCCGAGGTTGCGCCGGGCGAAGGAGTCCGTGGCGCTGGCGAAGACCGCGATCTCCGTGGCGCCGGCCGCGATCGCGGCGTCGAGCCCGCGGTCGTTGGGCACCAGCACGGGGTAGCGCACACCGGGCGCCCGCGTGATGCCGGCCATCACCTCGGCGGCGTCGGCCAGCTGCGGGACGAGGTCGGGGCGCACGAAGCTCGTCGCCTCCACGACCGGCAGCCCGGCGGCGGTGAGCCGGTCGACGAGCTCGACCTTCGTGGCGGTGTCGACGACGGCTGCCTCGTTCTGCAGGCCGTCGCGGGCACCGACCTCCCAGACCGTCACGCGCGACGGCAGGTCGTCGCGGCGCACCGGGACCGGGGCACGCATCGGGCTCATCGCCGCTCCTTCGCCAGGGCTAACGATCGTTCACCGGAGGGTACGCCGCAGGCCGCCTCGAGCGCCGCGAGTGCCATGTCGTGCAGCAGGTCGGCCATCCGCGGCTCGCCCGCGCGCAGGCTGTACGGCGTGGAGTTGAGCAGGCCGAGGACGGCCTGCACGCTCGAGGTGGCGCGCTCCCCGGTCACCTCGGGATGTACCCGCTGCAGCACCTCGACCCAGACCCCGACGTAGGACCGCTGGAGCTGGCGGACGAGGCGCCGCTCGCGGTCCGGCGCGCTGCCGAGGTCACGGAAGTGGACGGCGATCAGCTCGGGCTCGGCGAGCGCGAAGTCCACGTGGAAGCGCAGCAGCGCCTCGAGCTGCTCGGGTGCGGAGTCGTGCTGCGCGACGCGTCGCGTGGCGCCGTCGAGCAGCCGCCGGCTGACGTCGACGAGCATGTCGGCGAGGATCGCGTCCTTGCCGGGGAAGTAGCGGTAGATCGCCGGGCCGGAGATGCCGAGCTCGGCGCCGAGGTCGTCGACGGACACGCCGTGGAACCCCGACACGGCGAACAGGCGGGCGGCCGTGCCCAGGATCTCCGCGCGCCGGTCGCGCCTCGTCGCCACGCGCCCAGGGTAGCCGGGCCGGGCCGCTGTCCTTGTGCCCGGCCGGGCCCCGGTCTACATTAACGATCGTTAACGAGCGAGACACGGCGTCGCCCGCACCACCGTGCCCAGGGACGCCCGGACGACGAGGAGTGCCATGAGCCGAGCCCGCCTGCCCGAGGAGTACGAGACCCTCCGCTCGACGGTCGAGCAGTTCGCGCACGACGTCGTCGCACCCGTGATCGGCGCCCACTACGAGGCCGGCACGTTCCCCTACGAGATCGTCCGCGAGATGGGCACGATGGGCCTGTTCGGCCTGCCCTTCCCGGAGGAGTACGGCGGCCAGGGCGGCGACTACTTCGCGCTCTGCCTCGCGATCGAGGAGCTCGCCCGCGTCGACTCGTCGGTGGCCATCACGCTCGAGGCCGCGGTGTCGCTCGGCGCCATGCCGATCTACCGCTTCGGCACGGACGAGCAGCGCCGCGAGTGGCTCCCCCGCCTCGTCACCGGGGAGATGCTCGGCGCGTTCGGCCTGACCGAGCCCGGCGGCGGCTCGGATGCCGGCGCCACCCGTACGACCGCGGTCCTCGACGGCGACGAGTGGGTCATCAACGGCACGAAGTCGTTCATCACGAACTCCGGCACGGACATCACCGGCCTCGTCACCGTCACCGCCGTGACCGGGACGCGCGAGGACGGCGGGAAGGAGATCTCGTCGATCATCGTGCCGTCGGGGACGCCCGGCTTCACCGTGTCGGAGAAGTACTCCAAGGTCGGCTGGACCGCGTCCGACACCCGCGAGCTCGGCTTCGTCGACTGCCGCGTGCCCGCGGCGAACCTGCTCGGCGAGCGCGGCCGCGGCTACGCGCAGTTCCTGCGCATCCTCGACGAGGGACGCATCGCGATCTCGGCGCTGGGCGTCGGCCTCGCCCAGGGCTGCGTCGACGAGTGCGTGCGCTACGCCGGTGAGCGCCGCGCGTTCGGCCACGCCATCGGCGAGTACCAGGCGATCGCCTTCAAGATCGCCGACATGGAGGTGCGCGCGCACACCGCGCGGCTGGCCTACCACGACGCCGGTGCGCGCATGCTCGCCGGCGAGCCGTTCAAGCACGAGGCCGCGATGGCGAAGCTCTACTCCTCGGAGATCGCCGTCACGAACGCGCGCGAGGCCACGCAGGTCTTCGGCGGCTACGGCTTCATGAACGAGTACCCCGTCGCGCGCATGTGGCGCGACGCGAAGATCCTCGAGATCGGCGAGGGCACCAGCGAGGTGCAGCGCATGCTCATCGCCCGGCACCTCGGCGTCGGCTGACGTCGGCGTCCGTCCGGACCCCGACCGGCCTACCGGTGCTTGATCGGCTCCCAGCCGCGGCGCGGGTCGCGGTTGCCGGTCTGCTCCGGGTCGCGGCTGCGGTAGACGAGGTACGGGCGTGACAGGTAGCCGACCGGCGCGCTGAAGATGTGCACGAGCCGGGTGAACGGGATCAGGGCGAACAGCAGCATCGCGACCACCGCGTGCAGCTGGAACGACCAGGGCGCCGCCGTCATCCCGCTCGCGTCCGGACTGAGCACGAACAGGCTGCGGAACCACACGGCGACGGACTCGCGGTAGTTGTAGCCGCCGGGGTAGTCCCCGCCCAGGTTGAGCAGGTTGACCGCGACGGTGTTCCAGACGCCGAGCAGCACGACCGCGCCGAGCACGACGTACATGAGCTTGTCCATGCGCGTCGTCACCTGGAAGACCCGGCCGACCGTGCGCCGGCGGTAGACGAGGATCGCGAGCCCGACGACCACCATGACCGCCGCGATCACGCCGAACGTGACAGCGGCGACGTGGTACGTGCGCTCGCTGACCCCGACGGCCTCCGTCCAGCCCTCCGGCACGAGCAGCCCGAGGACGTGGCCGCCGAGGGCCATGAGGATGCCGAAGTGGAACAGCGGGCTGCCGATGCGCAGCAGCCGCGACTCGTACATCTGCGAGGACCGCGTGGTCCAGCCGTAGGCGTCGTAGCGGTAGCGCCAGAACATGCCGACGGCGAAGGTGACGGCGGTGACGTAGGGGAGGACGACCCACAGGATCGTCTGCGTCGCGGTCATGTCCGTGCTCCCACTCGTAGCGACTCGACGGGGATGAAGGGCGTGAGCCCCACCATCTCGGTGGGCGGGCCGCTCGCGGCGAGCGCCTCCGCGGTGGGGCCCTCGATCCCGGTGGGCACGACGGGCAGGAGGGCCGCGACGACATCGGCGTACGGCGACGTGAACTCGGCCAGCGCGTGGTGCAGCAGCTCGAGCCCGGCGCGGTGCCGGCCGAGGAGCGCCAGCGCGACGTCGACGTCGCCGATCGCGCCGAACTCCAGCACGACCGGGAGGAAGTCGGGCAGCTCGCCGTCGCCGATCGTGAACCCGGCCTCCTGGTACGCCTGCTTGAACCCGACGAGCGCCATGCCGCGGGCCCGCGTGTCGCCGTTGAGGAAGTAGCTCAGGTAGAGGCAGGCCTTGCGGCGCCGGTCGAAGATCTCGACGTAGTGCTCCTGCGCCTCGATGAGGCGCACGCCGCCGAGCCAGTCGAGCGCCGCCGCGAGCGGGTCGCGCGACGCCGCGGGCAGGTCGGCCAGGTGGTCGCGGACCAGCGGGACGCGGTCCAGGGTCGCCTGGTCGGGATAGGCCAGCAGCACCGAGCCGGCCGCGAGCAGGCGGCGGGTGCGGTCGGTGGCGCTCATCGCTCGCCACCCGCCTCGGGAAGCTCCGCGTACTGATCCGTCGTGGCGCGCTGCTTGGTGAGGTGGAAGCTCTCGATGGACACGGGTACGGGGCCCTTCCGGTCGATCGCCGCGCCCTGCATGCCCGGACCGCCCTCGTAGTCCAGCGAGCAGCCGGGGCTCTCCTCGAGCGCCTCGGCGGCCTCCTGGTGGGCGGCCGGGATGACGTACCGCGTCTCGTACTTCGCGATCGCGAGCAGGCGGTACATCTCGTAGACGTCCTCGCCGGTGAGGCCTACCGACGCCGCGATCGACTCGTCGGCGTCGCGCCCGAGGTTGATGTCGCGCATGTAGGCGCGCATCGCGGCGAGCCGGCGCAGCACGCCGTCGACCACCGAGACGTCGCCGGCGGTCATCAGGTTCGCGAGGTAGCCGATCGGGATGCGCATCGCCTCGATGGCGGCGAACAGGTTGCCCTTGTCCTCGGCGTCGTGCCCGGTGTTCGCGAGGGCGTCGACGACGGGCGACAGCGGCGGGATGTACCAGACCATCGGCATGGTCCGGTACTCCGGGTGCAGCGGGAGCGCGAGCCGGTACTTCTTCGCCAGTGCGTACACCGGCGAGCGCTGGGCCGCCTCGATCCAGTCCTCGGCGATGCCGTCGCGCCGCGCCTGCTCGATGACCGCGGGGTCGTTCGGGTCCAGCAGCAGGTCGAGCTGCGCCTCGTAGAGGTCCTGCTCGTCCTCCACCGACGCGGCCGCGAGGACCTTGTCGGCGTCGTAGAGGAACAGGCCGAGGTAGCGCAGGCGGCCGACGCACGTCTCCGAGCACACCGTCGGCTGACCGACCTCGATGCGCGGGTAGCACAGCGTGCACTTCTCGGCCTTGCCCGTGCGGTGGTTGAAGTAGACCTTCTTGTAGGGGCAGCCCGAGACGCACATGCGCCAGCCGCGACAGCGGTCCTGGTCGACGAGCACGATGCCGTCCTCGGACCGCTTGTACATCGCTCCCGACGGGCAGGACGCGACGCACGACGGGTTGAGGCAGTGCTCGCAGATGCGCGGCAGGTAGAACATGAAGGCCTTCTCGAACTCGAACGAGACCTGGTCCTCGATGCCCTTGAGCATCGGGTCCT
>JAJXTD010000106.1 GCA_021784035.1 Actinomycetes bacterium
CTGGAGGAGGAGGCGCTCGTCGCGCGGCTGGACCTGCAGCGGGAGCGAGCCCGGGCGGCGGAACGTCGTCTCTGGAGCGACGTGCTGGTCACGGCGGCGGTGGACGAGCTGTCCTCCGTCGTGCGGGCCGGCGGCGCGGTCGACGCGACGATGCGCCGGCGCGCCGCGTCCCTCGCCGGCCTGCTGCGCGCCCTGCTCGCGGTCGGTCCCGCCCCGGAGCCGCTGAGCACCGCGCTGCGCGAGTGGCTGAGCGTCCTGCTCGGCGACGTGGCGCGAGCAGCGACACCCTCCGTCGAGGTGCGTGGCTCGGTGGCGCGGCTGCGGCCTCCCCCGGGTGTGGTCGACGACGTCCGGTCGTCCCTGCACCGGTTGGGGGGTCTCGGACCGAGCTCCCTCGTGCTCGTGGGCTGGAGCGAGCACGTGGCCCAGGGGCTTTCGGTCCGAGCCGTCGCCGCGACCACGGGCTGGCTGCCGTCGCCGCGCCACGGCGACGGCTGGGAGTGCGACCCGGCCGGTGAGGACGACGTCACCGGGGACGTGACGTGGACCTGGACCTCGCCCGTCGTCGACGCGGCCGACCAGGATTCCTCATCCGTGGCCTCGAAGCCCCGGCCGCCGGTACCGTCACGCTTGCTTGGCAGCAACCAACCGAAGGAGATCCGGTGACGAGGACCTCGTGGGGTGCCCTGGTGGCGGTGTGCGTCCTCGCCCTCACCGGCTGCGGGTCGGACACGGGCGCTGCGGCGAGCGGTTCGCCGGCAACGTCGTCCGCCCCCGCGGGGAAGGCGTGGACCGTCGACACCAGCGGGTGGTGGGTCCCCTCGGACCCCACCGGGTGCCTGCAGGAGACGACCACCTGCCCGATGACCGTCTGGAAGACACGGCTCTACAAGGCGGGCAACGAGATCCTCAACCTCATGCGCCACGGGGACCCGATCATCCTCGTGTGCAAGGCACCCACGCCGGCGCCCATCCGCAACTCGGTCAAGACGGAGTCGGTGTACTGGTACTACTCGATCTACAAGGACGCCCACTACTGGATCCCCGACATCTACGTGACGAGGACGCCGGCGCAGGTGGCGTCGATGGCGGACGGTGTCCCGGACTGCCCGTCGGACACCCCGGGCGTCAGCGGGTGAACCCGGGCGGCAGCGCTCAGTAGTCGCTGAGCAACGCGTCGACGGCCGGCGACCCGACCCGAGGGTCCTCTCCGCACTCGACGGCCACGGGACGCATGGCGACCCAGAGGTCACGCGGCGTGCCGTAGGGCACGCGGAGCACGGCGCGAATGCCCGATCCCGCACTGCGCGCGGGCGCGGCGTTCAGGGCCGGATGCTCGGGATACGCCGACGCGGCCTCGGCCAGCTCGCTCGCCAGCCGGCGCAGGGTCAGCTGCTGGTCCGCCGATCTGAGCGGGAGGGCAGCCGAGGTGTCGCGGTAGAGCGCGCAGAGCTGGTTCCGCGACGTCACGGGGACCGCAGCGGTCCGGGCCTGCACCACCCACAGGCAGAGCCCGACGGCCACGGCGGAGGCCGCGAGCGCCCCCACCCGGTGCAGCATCGGTGTCCCCGTTCCCTCGGTGGATCGATGGTAGGGCGGTCCTGGCACGCCACGGCGCGTACGGCGACGTCAGCGCGTGAAGGCCGCGCGCGCGGTCTCCGCCACCACCGGGTCCTCGTCGGACGCGGCACTCGACGCGACCGAGCCGACCCCGGACCAGTCGGACCGGACGAGAGCCCAGAGCGCGGCGGCGCGCAGCCACGGCTCGCGCCACCTCCCGGACGGGTCGAGCGCCAGTTCCTGGAGCCACGCGTGGGAGTCCTTGTGCTCCACCGGGACCACGTGCTCCAGCGCGGACCGGCGAGCCGGTTCGGTGAGCGTCGCGTCGAGGAGCGCCCGGGCCAGCGTGTCGTCGGCCCGGCCGAGGGTGACCTCGAGCGTCTCGAGAGCCAGGGGCCGCCCGGCGCCGTTGAGCCCGGCGACCGCCTTCGGCACCGCCACCGGGTCGTGCAGCAGAGCGAGCAGCATCGAGCAGCGTCCGGCGGCGTCGCGCACCTCGTCGCGCAGGGCCCGGCAGAGGTCCTCCGCGGCGGGCTCGTGCCCGAGCACGTCGAGCGCGTCCAGCGCGTGCGCGGTCCGGGCCGTCTCGTCCAGCAGCACGTTGCGCAGCCGCCCGTCCGCGTCGTCGACGACGTCCCCGCGCGACGACAGCGCGCGGAGCACGACCGTGCGCGTGCCGCGATCGAGGTGGTCCACGTGCTCCAACAGCAGCGCCCCGGCGCCGTGCGCCTGCGCGACCGCACGGACGAGCCGGGCGGCGTAGGGGCGCGGGGCGCGGCCGTCGCTCAGCGCCGCGCGCGCCGCCGGCAGCAGCAGGGCGCCGTGGGCGGCGAGGGCGTCCGGGAGCGCCGCGGGTGGCTGGCGGAGCGCCGCGAGCTCCAGCAGCGGAGGTACGGCGAGCGGGTGCGGCAGCTCGGCCAGGGCGAGCAGGGTCGGCTGCGCCACCGATCCGCCTTCGCTGAGCAGCTCGCGCACCCGGTCGGCGTCCCCCACCGATCCGCGTCCGTGCAGCAGCGCCACCGCGGCGGAGGCGCGCACGTCGTCGGAGCGTTCGGCCGGCATCGGCGCGAGGTCCGCGGCCGGCGCGCCGAGGACCGCGGCGGCGCGCACGGCGGCCGCGCGGAGCGGGCCGGGCTGTGCCTGATCGGTGGCGGTGACGAGCAGCACGGGAACTGCACCCGCAACCCGGTGGCGCACCGTGGCGTCGACGGCGACGCGGCGCCGGTCCGGGTCGGGATCGCGCAGCAGCGACTCCACGTGCGGCAGCACGTCGTCGGGCGAGGTGGCGGCGAAGGCGTCGAGGGCCACGGCGACGTCGCGCGCGTCGTCGCTGGCCAGGAGCCTGGCGACGACCGCGCGTGACGCGTCGTCGTCGAGGCGCAGTGCGACCGGGTCCCAGGCCCGGCGGGTGATCGTGCGGCGCAGGTTCGCGCCGTAGAGGCGATAGGCGCTCACCGCGAGGGCGATCCAGGCGAGCGTCAGGAGGAGCACGATCACCAGCAGGGCGACCACGCCCGCCTGGAGCCGGCCGGCCACGAGCAGCAGGACACCGACGAAGCCGACGGCGCCGGGCACACCGACGCCCTCCACGCGGGTCTGGGCCGCGAGCCGCTCGAGTGGCGGAAGCGCCTGGTACGCGGCGTTGATCGATCCGCGGGTCGTGCCGTCGGTGAGGACGATGTCGACGACCTGCTGGGTGCAGAGCAGCAGGAAGAACAGCGTTGTGCCCTGCCCGCCGGCGAGGCTGACGATCGTGCTCGCCACGACGAACACGAGGACGCCGGCCGGGTTCGCCGCCAGTCCGAACCGCACGCCGTAACGGGACAGCAGGACGCCCGCGAGGGTGAAGACGAAGAGCAGCCCGACACCGTTGATGACCGCACCGAAGAAGCCGAGGAAGCGGGCGAGGTCCGCAGGGTCCGGGTAGCGCTCGGCGGCCGCCTGCCACACGAGGTAGTCCAGCAGCTGGGTGACCGCCGCCGAGAGCAGCTGGTAGCCGAGGAGCACGACGACGAACCGGTTCGCGAGCAGGCTGCGCAGCGACGGACGCTCGACCGGTCCGGCGTCGACGACGGCCGGCGGTGCCGGTGGCTGCCGCAGCTGCGCGGGATGGAGTCGCGCCGTCGTGACGACCAGGCCGAGGAGCACCAGCGCGATGAGGGCATCCACGAGCAGGAGGTCCTCGGGCGACCCGAGCACCGAGACGAGCCGGGCGGCACCGATGCCGCCGAGCATGAAGCCGGCGGCGAAGCCCGCGGCAATCCGAGGGAAGTACGCCTTGAGCTGCTGGACGTCGAGCAGCCGTCCGCTCTGGGCGCCGACCAGGACGAAGCCCACCGGGATCCACAGGAAGATGAGGACCACCAGCGGGAACGTGACCCAGGTCTGGCCGGCCAGCGACAGCGCCGCCCAGCCGGCCAGCATCATCAGGGCGACGACGGAGATGACGCCCTCCGCGAGGCCGGCGAGCGAGAGTCGGCGCTGCGCCCGCGTCATCGCGGACGAGACCACGAGACCCGCGACGGCGACGGTGATGTACGCATAGGGCAGCAGTGCGGCGCCATACACCGAGAGGAACACCGACGTCGCGGCGACGATGAGGAAGGAGGACGTGAGGCCGAGGCACAGCGTCTGGCCGCCGAGCAGCACCAGCCGGAGCCTCATGCCGTGCTCGGCCGTTCGCGCGCCTCGCGCAGCCGTCCCACGAGCTCGCGGATGACGCCCCGGGCGATCTCGGGGCGCTCGGCGAGCACCTCGTCGAACGCCTCCTTGTCGAGCCGGAAGAGCAGGCAGTCGGTCACCGCCCGCACCGTGGCCGAGCGGGGCATCGGGTCGAGCACGGCGAGCTCGCCGACCACCTCGCCGGGGCCGATGACCGCCCGCCGGTCGTCGCGGACCACCTCGAGCTGCCCGTCGACCACGACGTACAGCCAGTCCTCGACCGCACCCTCCTGCATCACCGTCGCGCCCGCGGCCACCTCGACCTCCGTCACGACCCGGGCGACGCCGGCCAACGCGCGGTCGGGCGTCTCGGCGAACAGGCCGACCCGTCGCAGCAGTGCCACACGCTCGACGGTCAGGAGCATGGTCCGCACGCTAGGGCATCGATCCGGCCGGCACGCCGGTGTTGCCGAACAGTGGTTCTCCCGGCATGACCGCTCGCGAGACCGGTGGACCGGTTCCGCGATCGCGTGGGCGCGCACGCCGGGCTCGCCCTAGGTTGGCCAGCATGACGACGACCGCCGACAAGGCTCGCGAGCTCCTCCGCCTGCACACCGACCCGGACCTCCTGGTGCTGGTCAACGTCTGGGACGTGATCACGGCGAAGGTCGTGGCCGGTACGCCGGGGGTGAAGGCGCTCGCGACGGCGAGCCACTCCATCGCCGCGGCGCACGGCTACCCCGACGGGGAGGTCATCCCCCGCGACGAGATGGTCGCGGCGGTGGGTCGCATCGTGGCCGCGACGGACCTGCCCGTCACTGCCGACCTCGAGGCGGGCTACGGCGACACCGGGGAGACGATCCGGCGGGCGATCGGCGTCGGCGTGGTGGGCGCGAACCTCGA
This sequence comes from Actinomycetes bacterium, assembly GCA_021784035.1. Taxonomy (GTDB): domain Bacteria; phylum Actinomycetota; class Actinomycetes; order S36-B12; family CAIYMF01; genus Longivirga. The sequence continues at coordinate 5,125 of JAJXTD010000106.1, forward strand.
GGACCAGCTCAAGCCACTGCCCGACGCCGTGCGAGCCGTCGAGGCCGCGGTCGCGGCGGGCGCCGCCGAGGGTGTCCCGTTCGTGCTCAACGCGCGCACCGACGCCTTCCTCCGCGCGGGCGACAAGGACCCGGACCTCGTCCTCGCGGACGCCATCGAACGGGGTCGCGCCTACCTCGACGCGGGCGCGGCGACGTTCTTCGCCCCGGGGCGGCTCGACGAGCCCACCGTCGTACGGCTCGTCGACGCGCTCGGTCCGCAGCGGGTCAACCTGATCGCCGTCCCGGGTGCCCTGCCGCTCGACACGATGCAGCGCCTCGGCGTGGCCCGGGTGTCCTTCGGGCCCTGGAGCCAGAACGTGGCGCTCACCGCGCTGGCGGCGCTGACCGAGTCAGCCCTCACCGGCGGCGGTCTGCCCGAGGGCACGCGCAAGCTGAACTGAGGAAGCCGTTTCGGGGTCGGGCAGGCGTCGTCGTCAGGTCGCGCGCACCACGGTCGCGCGCGACTTCGTCGGCCGTGTCGCGACGACGCCGTCCAGGTGCCCGAGGTGGTCGTCCGAGCTCGTCTCGACAGCGCCCCGCAGGAGGCTCCAGAGGGCGGGCACGAGTATGACCGACGTGGTGCCTCTTACTGACAACTGTTCGTTTCGACAGGGCTTGGGTCAAGAAGTGCGGTGCTGCGTCCCGCGGACGGCGTTGTCTCGGTCATGGGATGGCGACGTATCCCTGCGCGGCGAGGGCCAGTTCTGACGGCCTGCCGGACGTCTCCGGCGTCAGCGGGCGATCGCTGCCGGCAGGGTGAGGATGTCCGCTCCGCGGTCGGTGATGGCGATCGTGTGCTCGCTGTGCGCCGTACGGCAGCCCGTCGCGCTGCGGAGGGTCCAGCCGTCGGCGTCGGTGACGAGGCGGTCGGTGTCGGCCATGACCCAGGGCTCGAGCGCGAGCAGGAGTCCGGGGCGCAGTTGGTAACCACGACCGGGGCGTCCGGTGTTGGGTACGTGGGGGTCCTGGTGCATCGTCGACCCGATGCCATGACCCCCGAAGTCGGTGTTGACCGGGTAGCCCGCCTCGGTGAGCACCGCACCGATCGCGTGGGAGATGTCGCCGATGTGGGCCCCGGGTCGGGCCGCGGCGATGCCCGCGCTCAGCGCGCGCCGGGTCGCGTCGATCATCGCCATGCTCTCCGAGGGCTGTGCCGCGCCCACGACGACGCTGACGGCCGAGTCGGCGGCGATGCCGTCCAGGGACACGGCGAGGTCGAGCGAGAGCAGGTCGCCGTCCGCGAGCGTGTAGTCGTGCGGCAGACCATGGAGCACCGCATCGTTGACCGACGTGCAGACGTAGTGCCCGAACGGACCGCGGCCGAACGACGGCGCGTAGTCGACGTAGCAGGACTGCGCGCCGGCCTCGGCGATCATGACCTGCACCCACTGGTCGATCTCGAGCAGGTTCGTCCCCACGGTCACGCGGCTTGTGAGCTCCTGCAGGATGCGGCCGACCAGGGCGCCCGACGCCCGGGCCCGTGCGAGCTCGGCGGCGTTGAGGATCTCGATCACGCGACAGACCCTCCCACGGACCCGCGTCAGCACCGGCATGAGGGCCACGCGCGGCCGGCAGCCGTCGAGGCGGGTCAGCCAGGCAGCCGGTCGTCGCCGTAGGTGGCCTTGACCTCGGTGACGACGATCCGGTAGCCGTCGTACCAGCGCTCGACCTGGCCCTTGGCCTCGCGGTGCTGGGGGAAGCGGGCCAAGGTGGCGACGGAGTCCTGGTCGGCGAAGTAGTACATGGCGTTGACCAGGCCGCCTTCGGCAGTCCAGAGCTCGACGTGGTCGTAGCCGGGGAGGCGGCGGGCGTAGGCGTCGATCTCGCCGTCGAGGCGGTGGAAGTCGTCGTCGTAGGTGCCGGGTTTGAAGATGAACTGGACGCAGATCACGTGGTGCTCCTGTCGTGGCGGTTCGGGCGCGGTCAGCCGCTGGCGCCGAGCAGCCGCGTCGTCGCCGAGGCTCCGGGAGTGTCGCTCGTCAGGGCGTCGACGAGCGCTGCTCCGGCGGTCTCGAGGGCGTCGGTGCTCATCGGGGCCAGCCCGTCGAGGATGAACAGGATGCTGCTGGTCGACGCGTCGAGGCGGGTGCGCACGCACTGGCGCCAGTTCCACCGTCGGCAGGTGACGCCGAGGTCGTCGCGCCACACCACCTCGCCGGGATCGGCGGTCACGGTGACGGGCTGCCCGTCGGCGACGGTGTCGAACGGCTCGTCGCCGACCGCGCGGACGAGCCGGGGCGGGCCGACGTAGCGGTCGAGGTTCTCCCCGCCGACGGGGACCAGGTGCTCGACCGAGACGGCGTTGTAGAGGTCGGTGAGCCGGTCGATGCGCGGCAGTCCGGCGTCGACCCGGCGGACGAGCGCCTCGACGCTGCTGCGCGCGACGCGCGGCTTCACGCCGAACCCGAGCAGGGCCTCGCGCCAGGCGGCGATCTCGGGCAGCGACTCGGGCGCTGCGCCTGCCAGACGCGCGCGGGCCGACTCCTCGGCGCGCCGTAGCGCCGCGTCGCTGGCCTCGTCGGTGGGCCCGCCGCGGATGCCGGTGACCACGACGAGGAGCGCCCGGTAGTCCGGCCGGAGGGCCAGGACCGCTTCGTCGACGGTGGCCCCGGTCAGGGTGGCGGGCCGGTCGGGCGTGCTCATGGCTTCTCCCGGGTGAGTGCCGGTTCGTAGACGGCGAGGCTGAAGCGGGCGGGCTTGCCGGCGGAGCCGTTGCGGTACGCGTGGGCCACGCTGCCGTCGAAGCTGGCCGAGTCGCCTGCCCGCAGCCGGTGCTCGGCGCCTGCCACCACGAGCACCACGGCGCCGGACAGCACGTGCAGGAGCTCGCGGGTGCCGGCCCGGTGGGCCTCGCTGCGGTAGTCGTCGCCGGGCCCGAGCCGCCAGTCCCACAGCTCGCTGACATCCGGCGGCGCCGTGCCCGCGACCATGACCGCCGAGCCGCCGGCATCGCTGGACCACATCGGGGCGACATCGCCGTCGCGATGGACGACGACCGCGTCGGCCCCGTCGTCGCCGGTGTCGACCAGCGCCGGAAGCCCGATCCCCAGGGCGTCGGAGAGCCGCAGCAGCGTGGCGATGCTCGGGTTGGTGACTCCCTGCTCGACGTTGATCAGCATCCGGCGGCTCACGCCCGACCGCGCGGCGAGCTGGTCGAGCGTCCAGCCCAGCTCGGTGCGGGAGGCGCGGACCCGGCGACCGATCGTTCGCGAGATCGCGGCAGCGGGCTCGAGTGCATCCTGAGCGGCCATGACGTGCATAGTAATGCACTCACCACGACGTTGACTGCACTGTGCTGGCTGCCCCGCTGAGAGCGACCCCACTTCTCCCAGCGGGCGGTGCGCATCTCGGCGGCGACGGCGCTGGCTCGGGCGAGGTTCAACGCGATCAGGTGCAGGACGGGTCGCGTGCCGGTGGTCGCGATCCGGGCGGGGTGTTGATGATCCGGGTGCGGAGCCACGGCGCAGGCGATTCAGGCGGCGTTCGCGGCGTAGTTCCCCGACGCCAGGTGGGCCGGAGGCCCGTCCTCGAGCTCGGCGATGACCTGCTCGACGATCGCGTGGCCGCGGTGGGCCTGGTCTGCCTCGACCAGGCCCAGGGTGCTGTTGGTGATGAACGCGTGGTGGCGGTGCCTGGTTGAGGATCATCGAGACGTCGCAATCCCGATTCTCCTTGCCCAGGAGGGCATTTCCGTTCTACGACACGCTCACTCCACCCGACCGCTCGGTGGATCAGGGCTCAGGCTCCGGGGCACATGCCGTAGTACGTTCCGTCCCAGTAGGGATCGCTGACGATCATCGCCGTGACCATCCCGTTCACGGACGGCCCTATGCCAGGGTTGCTGTCGGGAAGCGCTGCCCAACCCTGGGTGCTCATGCCCGGCGCTGGCATCATGTTGTTGGCACCCACACATCCAGTGACTGGGTTGGGCTCGGCTGCTGCCGCTGCTGGACTCGCGGCCAGCACGACCAACGCGGCGCCGGCCACCATGCTGACTGACACTCTGCTGACGAACTTCGACATCGTCCACCCCATTTCGCGCAGCCCCTCCGGCCGCTGCCGCGAGTATGAGCGTGGCCATCGCGTCGTGCAGTACGGCGAACGGAAGATTCGCGGAAGAGCGAATCGTCTCCCCACGTGGTGCTGGCGATCACCGGGTGAGGCCTGTGCCGAACTCAGGTGCAAACGCTTCGGCTCACTGCACTCGATCGGCGACGGGGCGAACCCGGTCCTGGTTGTGCAGGACCCCGTGGGTAGTGAGGACAGGGAGAGGCGAGCACACGGCTTTCGCGTCCTTGCCCGGCGCCGCCTGCTCTGACACGATCCGCAGACGTGGCGGACACGACGATTCCGGAGACGCGTTACGCGTCCAGCGACGGTGTCAACATCGCCTTCCAGGTCCTCGGCAAGGGGCCGCCGGACCTCGTGTTCGTACCGAGTTTCGTGTCGAACCTGGAGCTTGCGTGGGACTGGCCACCGCTTGTCTCCTTCCACCGGACCTTTGCCTCAGTCGCCCGCTTGATCCTGTTCGATAAGCGAGGAACCGGACTGTCTGACCGGGTGAAGGAACTACCTGACACCCACGAGCGGATGCGCGACCTGCTTGCGGTGATGGACGCGACCGGATCGGAGCGCGCGGCCCTTGCCGGCTTCTCCGAGGGCGCGCCGCTCGCCGTCGCGTTCGCGCACGCCTTCCCCGGACGCGTGACGCACCTGATCCTCTACGGCCCCTTGCTGTGCGCGACAAGGACGGCGGACTATCCGTGGGCCGAGCCACCCGAATGGTGGGACGCCGTCGCAGACAAGTTCTCCCGCAGCTGGGGCAGCCCGGACTACATGCGGGCCGACGTCGCCTGGCGCGCCCCCAGTGAGCAGTCCAATCCGGACTTCATTCGCTGGTGGGGGCAGTACCGCAGGCTGGGCGCAAGCCCCGGCGCCGCAGCCGATCTTGCCCGCATGAACGCGCGCATCGACGTCCGCCCCCTGCTTCGCGACCTGCGGATCCCGACAACGGTGATTTGCCGCGCCGGCGATCTGGTCGTCTCACCCGAACACGGTCGCTACGCGGCGAGCGCGATCCCCGGGGCAAGGTATGTAGAGCTGCCCGGAGAGGACCACCTCCCGTTCACCGGCGACGTCGCCCCCCTCATCCAGACAATCGCTGAGGCGCTCGGGCTCAAGCCGCCGCCCCCGGCCGCTCCCATCGCGCCGCCCCAACCGCAGTTTGACCCTCGCCACATCAAGCGCCTCTCCGCACGAGAGCTCGACATCATGCGTTGGGTCGCCCGCGGCAAGTCAAACCGCGAGATCGCCGTCGCGTTGTACGTGCAGGAAGCGACCGTGCGCAAGCATCTGCAACACGTCTTCCGAAAGCTCGAGGTGCCGAGCCGTACTGCGGCGCTCGCACGGCTCAACGGCAGTCTGACCGAGGACGATACGCAGCGCCCGAGCTGGTGACGGGATCCGTCGCCGCCGCAGGACGGCGGCTCCTCCCGCTTCCCGACGCGCTTCCGGAGCGGGTGACGGGATCCGTCGGCTCGCTGACGCGAGCCTCCTCCCGATTCCCGGCGTTCTCCCAGGTCATCGGAGCGGGTGACGGGAATCGAACCCGCACTGTCAGCTTGGGAAGTTGGTGCGGGGTGCCGTGCGGTCCGCCTTTGAGCGTGTTTGTGCGCCCTTCCGTGCCCCTGTCGACCCCCTGA
>JAJXTD010000107.1 GCA_021784035.1 Actinomycetes bacterium
ACAAGAACCCGCACCCGCACCTCGTCGACCTGGTGGCCGAGGCGGCGCCGTACGGCGTGGCCTACGACGGCCCGGTCCCGAAGAACGCCGTCGCCGACGTCTACGAGCACTTCGACGTCTGCCTGCTCATCCTCGGCACGGGCCAGTACGTCACGAGCGGCAAGGTGTTCGAGTACGCCGCCACCGGCAAGCCGATCGTGTCGGTGCACGACGCCGGCAACGCCGCGACCGACGTGCTGCGCGGCTACCCGCTCTGGTTCCCCTGCCGGACGCTCGACCCGGACGACATCGCGGAGGCGCTCGGCGCCGCCGGCCGCGCGGCGCGGACCGCGGACGTCGCCACGCGGCAGGCGTGCCTCGACTTCGGCGCGCGGTACCGCCGCGACCTGCAGCTCGAGCCGCGGGTCGAGGCCCTGCTCGCGGCCACGGCCGGGGATAGCGTGGCCCGATGAAGGTGCTCAGCGTCGTCGGCGCCCGCCCGCAGTTCGTGAAGCTGGCACCGGTCGCGGCCGCGCTGGACGCGGCCGGCGGGGTCGAGCACGTGATCGTGCACACCGGCCAGCACTACGACTCGCGCATGTCCGACGTCTTCTTCGCCGACCTGCAGATCCCCGAGCCCGACGTGCATCTCGGCGTCGGGTCGGGCAGCCACGGCGTGCAGACCGGCGCGATGCTGGCCGCGCTCGACGGCGTCATCGACGAGCACCGGCCGGACTGGGTGCTCGTCTACGGCGACACCAACTCCACTCTCGCCGGCGCGCTGGCGGCGGTGAAGCTGCACGTGCCCGTCGCCCACCTCGAGGCCGGGCTGCGCTCGTTCAACCGGCGGATGCCCGAGGAGCACAACCGGGTCCTCACCGACCACGCCGCCGACCTGCTGCTGCCGCCGACGGCACTCGCCATGAGCCACCTCGTCCGCGAGGGCCTCGGCGAGCGCAGCGTCGTCGTCGGCGACGTCATGACCGACGTCTGCTACCGCATCCGCGACGCGGTCGCCGGCAGGCCGCCCGTTCTGCCCGAGGGCGTCTCGGCCGATGAGGGCTACCTCGTGGCGACCATCCACCGCGCCGACAACACCGACGACCCCGAGCGTCTCGCCGCCGTCGTCGCCGCCCTCGCCGACCTGCCGCTGCCCGTGGTGCTCCTCGCGCACCCCCGCGTCGTCGCGCGCGCCACCGAGTTCGGCATCGGTCTGGACCGCGGGTCGCTGCACTCCGCGCAGCCGCTGCCCTACCCCGAGATGGTGTCCGTGGTGCTGCGCTCGCGCGGCGTGGTCACCGACTCGGGCGGGCTGCAGAAGGAGGCGTACCTGCTGCGGGTGCCGTGCACGACCCTGCGCACCGAGACCGAGTGGCTCGAGACCCTCGACGACGGCTGGAACATCCTCGATCCCGACCTGTCCCGCGTGCGCGGCGCCGCCGTCCGCGACGTCCCGACCGCCGCCCAGGGCACGCCGTACGGCGACGGGCACGCGGCCGAGCGCGTGGCGCGGGTGCTTCGCGACCGCCTGCCCGGACCGGCGTAGTGGCCGTGACGGCCCCCGGGGGCGACGGCGCGCACCGCCCGCACCTGCTCTACGTCGCGTGGGGGTTCCCACCGAGCCGCGGCGGCGGCGTCTACCGCGCCCTGGCCACGGCCAACGCGTTCGCCGCCGACGGCTGGGACGTCACCGTCATCACCACCGACCGCGAGATGTGGGAGCGGCACACCGGGTCGGACCCCGCCCTCGAGGAGCGGATCCACCCGGGCATCGAGGTCGTCCGCGTCCCGTTCGAGTGGCCCGGGATCGAGAACGACCTCCGGCGCTGGCCGGCGACCCGCGTGTACCTGCCGGACCTGTGGCGCCGGGCGCGCGCCCGCGCCGAGCAGCGACCGTTCCCCGAGGCGCAGTACGGCCCGTGGCGCCGCCCGATCGAGCGCGCCGCCCTCGAGGTGCACGCGCGGCACCCCGTCGACCTCGCGATGGGGACGGCGAACCCGAACGTCGACTTCACCGCCCCCTGGCGCCTGCACCAGGAGCACGGCGTCCCCTTCGTCATGGACTACCGCGACGCCTGGAGCCTCGACACGTTCACCGGCGGACGGCTCACCGAGCCGGGGTCGCGCGCGACCCGGGTCGAGCGGGCGATGCTGGCCGACGCCGACGAGATCTGGTTCGTCAACGAGCCCATCGCCGACTGGCACCGGCGCGAGTACCCCGAGTCGGCGGCCAGGATGCGCGTCGTCATGAACGGGTGGGACCCCGAGCTCGACCCGGGACGCCCGTCGACGCCCGCGCCCGCCGACCGGCCGGTCCGGTTCGGCTACGTCGGCACGATCACGCCGGTCGTCCCGCTCCGCGAGTTCCTCGACGGGTGGCGGTCGGCGTACGACGACCCCGCGTTCCGGGGCGCCGAGGCGGTCCTGCGCGGCTTCCTCGGCTACTTCCGCACGCCGCGCCCCGACCTCGCCGCACTCGTGCGGACCGGCCAGGACGTCGGGGTGCGCTACGACGGCCCGGTGTCGCGGACGGAGCTGCGCGAGACCTACGCCGGCTTCGACGTCCTGCTCCTGCTCCAGGGCCAGGGCCGCTACATCACCGGCGGGAAGCTGTTCGACTACCTGTCGACGGGCCTGCCGATCGTGTCGGTGCAGGACCCGAGCGGCCACGCGTGGGACCTGCTGCAGGGCTACCCGCTGTGGTTCCCCGCGGCGACGCTCGGGCGCGCCGACGTCCGGGCCGCGCTCCTCGCGGCAGCGGCGGCCGCGAGGACCGACGACGCCGCGTCCCGTTCCGCCGCCTACGATTTCGCGCAGGCGTTCCGCCGGGACCGCCAGCTCGCACCGCGCGTCCGCGCGCTGCGCGCCCGCGTGCTCGGCGAGTCACCGACGGAGGTCCCCGAGTGAACGTCCTGCTGCTCATCGGCAAGTCGAGCACGTCGCAGGAGGCCGTGGCCGCGGAGGCCGAGGAGCTGCGCCGCCACGGCCATCGCGTGACCGTCGGCACCCGCGTCCCCCCGCGCCAGGTGCTGGTCGACGCCGTCGACTCGGTCGTGCGGCTCTCGCCGGCGCTGCCCGCGCCGCCGGTCGCCGCCGCACCGCCCGCCGTCCAGGCCCTGGCCGAGGCGGTGACCGCGACCGAGGGCGAGGGTGCGCCCCCGACCGCCGCGCCCGAGCCCGGCCCCACGCCGTCCCCCGCACCCGGTGTCGCGGCGTCGAGCACCTCCGGCGCCCGGCCCGCGCCCGGACTCGTCGGCACCGTGCGGAAGCGGGTGCGCCAGCTGCGGGCCCAGGTCTCCGGCGCGGTCACCGAGCCCGCCCGCTCGTGGCGCTCGGTGCGCCGCAACGCGACGGCGATGCAGCTCGCCCGCGAGGCGGACGTGATCGTGGCCGTCGACGCCCCCATGGTCCGGGCCGTGTGGCACCTCGGCCGACGGCTCCCCCTCCCCGCGGGTCCCGAGGTGGTCTACGGCCTCCCCGCCGCCGCCACCGCGATCGCCCGTCGCACCGCCTCCCCCCGCTGAGCGCCCCGAGTTACACCTCGAACCGACCGGTTCACCCGGTCGAACAGGTCGGTTCGAGGTGTAACTCGCGGGGCGGGAGTTCAGCGGGCGCCGCGGGCGAGCGCGGCGACCTGCGCGGCGAGCTCGTCGTAGCCGGCGGTCGACAGCTCCCGGTCGGCCCAGGCGCGCGCCGCCGCGGAGAGCGGCTCCACGAGCGCCGGGTCGGCGGCCCAGGACTCGAGCACCTCGGCGGCCGCGGCCGGGGAGGCCACGACCGCGCCCGCTCCGGCGCCCCGGACCAGCTCGGCCTGGCGCGGCAGCGGCGTGACGACGGCGGCCAGCCCGCAGGCGAGGTACTCGTAGACCTTGCTCGGCACCGCCGACACGAACGCGGGGGTCGGTTCCAGGAACGAGAGCCCGGCCCACGCGCCGGACGCGAGCGCCCAGGCCTCGGTGGGCGGACGACGGCCGTGGAACCGGACCCGGGCCGCCGCGGGCGACGACGCGCGCCACACGTCGAGCTGCGGCTGGTCGGCCGCCGACACCGGTCCGACGACGTCGAGCGTCCAGGAGGGGGCGAGCTCGAGGGTCTCGAGCATCGCGAACAGACCGCGGGACCGGCGTACGTCGCCGACGTAGAGCGCCCGCGGCTGCGCGGACCTCGGCGCGGGAGCGGGCAGCATCGAGGTGTCCGGCAGGTTGCGGACGACGAGCCGGCGCCGGGCCGAGTACGGCGGCACCTGCTCGTCGGCGACGACGGTGAGCGCGGCCCCGTGCGAGAGCCGCGTGACGCCCGACAGCACGCCGCGCACGACCGGTCCCGCGGCGCCGGACGACCAGGAACGGTCGCGGGCGAGCTCGGCGTAGTCCTCGTGGACGTCCACCACGACCGGGCGGCGCAGCACGACGCCGGCGAGGCGCGCCGCGGGCACGGCGTCCGGGTCGAGGACGACGATCACGCGGCCGTGCGCGGTCCACGGGCGCAGCAGGGCGTCGGACGCACGGCCGGCGGCCCCACGGCGTGCGTGCGTGCGGACGTCGGCACCGGACGGGCCGGCGGCGGGGTCGCCGAGCGCGAGCACCTCGACGCGCAGGCCGATGCGGCGGAACGCCGCCACCTGCCGGTGGAGCCGGGCGTCGGCGACGTCGTGGCCGCTCGAGACGACCGTGACGTCGTACGTCGGTGTCAGAGGTCTTCCATCGCGGTGGCGTCGTCACCGACGTCGAGGTGGTGGAGGTAGGCGTCGACCATCTCGCCGGGGTCGCCACGCCCCATGAGCCGCCCGTGGTCGAGCCAGATGGCGTCGTTGCACATCTCCTTGATGGTGCCGAGCGCGTGGCTCACGAGCAGCATGGTGCGCGCCTGCCCCATCAGCTCGTCCATCTTCTGCGCGGCCTTCTTCTTGAACTTCGCGTCGCCCGCGGACAGTGCCTCGTCGATGATGAGGACGTCGGGCTCCATGTGGACCGCGACCGAGAACGCGAGGCGCGAGAACATGCCGGAGGAGTAGGTGCGCATCGGCATCTCGATGAACTCGCCGAGCTCGGCGAAGTCCGCGATGACCTGGTAGCGCTCGTTGACCTCCTCGCGGCTCAGGCCCGCCGCGAGACCGCCCAGCATGACGTTCTCCCGGCCGGACAGCGCGGGGTTGAACCCGACGCCGAGCGCGAGCAGCGTGCTGATCCGGCCGTGGACCTCGATGCGCCCGGCGGACGGCGGGAGGATCCCCGCGATGGCCCGCATGAGCGTGGACTTGCCCGCTCCGTTGTGGCCCACGATGCCGAGCACGGTGCCGTGGGTGATCTCGAAGGAGACGTCGTGGAGGGCGAGGACCTCCTTGACGACGCGCTCACCCTTGCCCATGCGCTTGAGGGCCGACTTGAAGGTCGGGACCTTCTCGTAGGACGTGCGGTAGATGACGTCGAGCTTCTCGACCTTGACCGCCACCTGGTCGGTGACGTCGATGCCGAGGACCTTGCGCGCCTCGACGGGCTCCATGCCCTCCTGCTCGGCCAGCTCGACCATGGTCCGCCTGGGCGGGGCGGGCGTCGGCGTGGCCGCAGCGGTGTTCACGTCGAAGCTCACTGCGTCACAACCTCACCGAGAACTCGCGCTCGCGCGAGATGAAATACAGACCGCCGCCGATGAACGCCGCCAGGGCCCAGCCGCTGGCCGCGGCCCACATCCATGGCGCCGAGATCTTGTCCATGATCAGGGCGTCGTTGTAGGTGACGAACATCGGGTAGAGGGGGTTGACCTTGATGATCGGCAGGTCGAACTTCTTGCCCACCATGTCCTCGGCGGTCCAGATGACCGGCGAGAGGTAGAGCCAGATGCGCACGAAGTAGGGCAGGAACGCCGACGTGTCGCGGAAGTAGACCTGCAGCGTGCCGAAGAGCATGGCCATGCCGGCGCCGAACACCATGGTGATGAGGAACGACGGGATCGCCATGAGCGTGCCGAGCCCGAGCGGGACGTGCACGAGGACCATGATCGCACCGGTCACGATGAGCGTCGGGGCGAAGCGGCGCAGCGCGGTGCGCACGGCCGACATCGGGAGCAGGGCCCGCGGGAACGCCTGGTTCATGACCAGCTTCGAGCCCTTGACGACCGACGTGGCGCCGCCGGTGATGCAGTTGCTCACGAAGTAGAACGCGAACAGCGTCACGAGCAGGTGGGCGAACTTCGTCGGGGTCAGCGCGGCGCCGCTGAGGATGCCCACGAGCAGGAAGTAGACGGCGGCGAGCAGCAGCGGGTTGATGACCAGCCAGAGCCGGCCGAAGAAGGTGTTGGTCTGGGCGGCGCGCATCTCGGCGCGGCTCAGCTCGTTGGCGAACGAGCGCCGGGCCCACATGTCCTTGAAGTAGCGCCGCATCGGCGGGAGGCCGACCTTGTGCGGCTCGAAGACCCGGACCTCCGCCGACTGACGCGCGCGCTCCACCGCGTTAGCGGACAGCGTGGGTGTCGTCGAGCTCACGTGATCCTCCGGGCTCCGCACCGTGGGAGGGGCGAGGGAGGGGGTGGGAGCGGTCGAAGTCTACCCGAGGATCAGGCGCCGGCCCGTCGCCCGAGCGTGGCGTACGCCGTGACCAGCGTCTCGGCGTCCGCTGCCCAGGACAGCGTCGCGCGGGCGGCCACCACCTGAGTGACGAACGTCGCGTGCCGTTCGACCACCTCGCGGACCGCCCGGGCCAGGTCGGCGGCGTCGCCGGCCCGGTAGAGCGTGCCGAGCCCGTGCTGCTCGACCACCCGCCGGAGCTCGGGGACGTCGGTTGCCACGACGGGCACCCCGGCGTGCACGGCGTGGAAGAGCTTGTTCGGCTGCGCGAGCAGGTGGTTGTCCCACTTGTCCGAGTTCGTCACGAGCGCGAGACCAGCGGCGCGCAGCAGTGCGGTGACCTCGTCGACCGTGACCGGCTCGCGCAGCTCGACGTCGGCCAGCTCCGCGGCGTGCTGCGCCAGCCACGTGCCGTCGGCCGGCCCGACGAGCGTGACCGGGAGCGGGAGATCCGCCGCGGCGATGGCCTCGAGGTCGCGGTACGCCGCGATGCGCCCGGCGTAGACGGCGCGCACCGGCGGCGACGCGGCGGCCGGCGCGTCCGGGCCGGGGTCGGGGAACGTGTTGCGCACGACGACGACGTGGCCCCAGCCGTAGCGCGTGCGCAGCGCGTCGGCCACGCCGTCGCCCACCGTGATCACCGCCGCGGCCCGCGCGCCGATCTCGCGCTCCCGGCGCGCCTCGCGACGGTCCTGCAGCGGCGTCGGGCGGTACTCGCGCGGGCGGCCGGCCCACAGCTCGTGGCTGTCGTAGACGAGGGGCACCCCGGCCTCGCGGGCCAGCGTGTCGGCGGCCTCGAGCGCCGTGAAGTCGTGGGCGTGGACGACGTCGAGGCGCCGCCCTCGCGCGTCCGCCACGGCCGCCGCCGACCACGAGCCGAAGGCGGCGTTGCGGTGCTGCGGGAGCAGGGCCCACCGGGCCAGCCGCAGGTGGAGGGGCAGCGATCCGCGCGTGGAGAGCGACCCCTCCGACGCCCCGCGTCCGGGGCGCAGCGGGGACCGGGCCCCGGCGGACGAGACGGTGACTCCCGGGTGCGCGGGCGCGAACCCCTCGGGCACGTCCTTGCCGATGACGTGGACCTCGTGGCCCGCGTCGGCGAGGGCCGCCGCCTCGCGCAGGACGCGCGTGTCGGTGGCCACCGACGTCGCCACGAGCATGAGGATCCGCACTCAGCCGCCCCCCGCCGGGGGGCCGACCGCGAGGCGGCGCGGGCTGGTGAGGAAGCCGGTCCCCCAGGCCATGTGCATCGTGGCGAGGACGAGCGGCAGCCGGACCCACGCGCCCGGGGGGAGGCCGCGCCCGACCACGAGGGACCCGCCGAGGATGAGCAGGAGGTAGCCGAGCGGCGCGAGCCAGCCGACGGCGAGCCAGGCGACGCCGTCGACCGAGAGCAGGCCGAGGAGCGTGCCGAAGACGACGCCGAGCACCGCGACCGGTGCCGCGAGGTAGCGGGCGCTGAGCGTGTCGGGGTGGCGGCGGGCCACCTCGCGGCGCCAGCGGCCGTACTCGAAGTACTGCCTGCCGAGCGCCCGGACGCTCGGCCTCGGGCGGTACGTGACCCGCATCCGCGGGGTGAACCACACGAGGCCACCGGTCTCGATGATGCGGTGGTTCATCTCCCAGTCCTGGGCGCGGACCATGGACTCGTCGTAGCCCCCGACCCGCTCGAGCGCGGTGCGGCGGAAGACGCCCAGGTAGACGGTGGGCGCGGGGCCCTCCTCGCCGCCGACGTGGAACGAGGCCGCCCCCACACCGAGCTTCGAGGTCATGGCCCGGGCCACCGCCCGCTCGAAGGGCGTCTCGCCCTCCGCGGCCATGATCCCGCCGACGTTGTCGGCGCCGGTGCGCTGCAGGGCCTCGACCGCCGTGGCGACGTAGTCGCGCGGGACGAGCGCGTGCCCGTCGACGCGCACGATCACGTCGTACGACGCCGCCGCGACCGCGGCGTTGAGGCCCGCGGGTGTCCGGCCGGTGGGGTTCGCGACGAGGCGCACGCGCGGGTCGGCCGCGGCGATCTCCGCGGCGATCCCGTCCGTGCGGTCGCGGCTGGGGCCCAGGGCGAGGACCACCTCGAGCGGGCCGGCGTAGTCCTGACCGAGCAGCTGGTCGACCGCGGCCCGCAGGTGACGCTCCTCGTCGAGCACCGGCATGACCACCGAGACGCCCGGCAGGGCCCCGTCGTCCGGCACGGGGGCCGGGGCGGGCTGGGCTGGCATGGAGGGGGGCGGCATCGCGGGAGAACGGTAGTCGACCGGCGCCGGGTGACCCACCTCACGCGGCGTTGCGGCACCGGAGCCGGCGCGGGGGCGTCGTACCGTGGACGGACCGTCGACCGACCGGGAGGGCTTTCGTGGCGAGCGCACCGCAGACCGGGCGTGCCGTCGTGTCGAGCACCGCTCCCCGCCCGCGCCGCCGCCTGCGGCTCGCCGCGGCCGTGGTCTCCGCCGGCGTGCTGCTCACCAGCGGCGTCGCCTGGGCCGGGGTCACCCGCTACGTCGGGCAGGTCACCCAGATCAGCATCCCCGGGCTGGCCGCCCCCGAGGGCGCCGGCTCGAGCGCCCCGATGACCATCCTGCTGGTCGCGAGCGACAGCCGGGCCGGCCTCACCCGCGCCGAGGCCGACAAGCTGCACCTCGGCACCGCGGACTACGGCCGGCCCCGGACGGACACGATGATGCTCGTCCACATCGGCGCCGACGCGAACGCGGTCACGGTCGTGTCGCTCCCGCGCGACACCCTCGCCACGATCCCGGCCTTCACCGACGACCAGGGCCGGCGGCACCCGGCGCACCAGGCCAAGCTCAACGCCGCCTACGAGGAGGGCGGCGCCAAGGCGATGGTGGCCACCGTCGAGTCCATGACGGGCGTGACGATCAACCACTACGTCGAGGTCAACTTCAACGGCTTCCTGCAGATGGTCGACGCAGTCGGCGGTGTCGAGGTCTGCCTCGTGAAGCCGCTCAAGGACCAGAAGTCCGGGCTGGACCTCCCCGCCGGGCGGCAGACGATCAGCGGTCCGCAGGCGCTCGCCTACGTCCGGGCCCGGTACGTCGACCCCACCGCCGACCTCGGTCGCATGAAGCGCCAGCAGAGGTTCGTCGCGTCCATCGTCAAGAAGGCCACGAGCGCGGGGACGATCCTCAACCCCATCAAGCTCAACGGCTTCCTGTCCGCGGTCGCCGGCAGCATCACGACCGACTCCGGCCTGGGTCGGGACCAGATCCTCGCCCTCGCCGACCGGCTCAAGGGCACGAACCCCGGCAACGTCGCGTTCACGACCGTCCCGCTCGAGGGCGACAAGCGCGTCGCCGGCCTGGGCGACGTCCTGGTCTGGGATCCGGTCAGGTCCCGGCAGCTGTTCACCGCGATCAAGGACGACACCCCGATCGTCCCCCCGGCGTCGGCCTCACCCTCGGCGTCGGCGTCGGCGTCCGTGCCGGCCGTCACCGTCGCGCCGGGCAAGGTGACGGTCAAGGTGCTCAACGGCACGTCCACGAACGGCCTCGGGACGAAGGCGGCGAACGACCTGGCCGCGGTCGGCTTCGCCATCTCGGGCCGGGCCACGAACGCGCCGTCCCCGGTGGGCGCGGCCACGGTCGTGAGCTACGACCCGCGGTACGACCAGTCCGCCCGCACGGTGGCGGCCGCCATCCCCGGCTCCACCCTGACCGCCGTGGCCGGGCTCGGCCGCACGATCCAGGTCACCGTGGGCACGTCGTACGCCGGTGCCCGCAGGGTCACGGTCTCCGCGGGGTCGACGCCGAGCGCCCGCCCCTCGGTCGTCGAGGCCCGCACGGCCGCCGACGACCTGTGCTCCTGAGCGTCGTCGGGACTTGACGCGATCTTGACTCGCCGTGTGACACGCGTCACGGGACGGCGCGGCACCGCCCCCGTAGGGTTACCCGTCGGTGCCCGGAGGTCGCTAGCCTGGACGCTCCTGGTCCGTGACGGCATCCGGACTTCCGACGGGGGGCGACGGTGAGGCGACGTGCGTAGGGGCATCAGGCGGGCAGCGGCGTCCCACCGCGTCCGCATGCTCGGCCAGTACCTCGCCGACGTCTCGGTGTGGGCCCTGGCCATCACCTCGGCGATCCACCTGCGCTTCCTCGACCTGAACACCCACCCGGCCAACATGGGC
>JAJXTD010000108.1 GCA_021784035.1 Actinomycetes bacterium
CGGCCGCCTTCGGCCGCACCATCTTCTGGACGACGACGGACATCTCGACCGAGCGGTGGTCGTAGCCCATCTCGACGCGGTAGCAGGTCGCCCGGTCGGTGAACAGGCTCGCCCAGCAGCGGCGGACGGCGTCGATCACGTCCTCGGCGCCCCGGACCCAGAGGTAGGTGTCGTGCTCCCCCGCGAAGGACGCGTCCGGGGAGTCCTCCGACGTCGCCGACGACCGCACGGCGACAGGGAGCTCCTTGGTCCCGGCACGCGCGGCGAGCTCGAGGTAGGCCCCCTTGATCTGCAGCTCGATCCCCTCGGGGATCGGCATCGTCGAGATGAGCCGACGGATCTGGGCGCACCGCTCGGTGACGCTGTCGGTGTCGTTGATGTCGAGGCCGTGCAGGATGCGGGCGATCTGGGCGTCGAGGTCGGACTCGTCGCGGGCCCGCCGGTAGGCCGACGTCGTGATGGCGAAGCCGGGCGGGACGGGGAGACCGGCACCGGTCATCTCGCCCAGGCTGGCGGCCTTGCCGCCCACCTCGCTCTTCATGCCGGCCCAGTAGCTCTCGAACCACGAGATCGTCGTCATCGGACCTCCTCGGCGACCTCGGCGGCGGTCGCCGCACCGGTCCACCAGTTCGGCAGGCCGTCGAGGTCGGGGACATGGACTTCCTGGACCCGGTTGCGGTAGAGCACGAGCGCCGTGACGCCGCCCTCGATGAGCCGCACCCGGACGAACTCGGTGTTGAACGGCTCGCCCGGGTCGTAGCCCATCGCGGCGGTGGCGAACGCCCGGATCGGTCCGGAGTGGGTGGCGACCACGACGGAGTTCCCCGGTGTCTCGCGGTGGATGCGCAGCAGCCCGGCCCAGAACCGGCGCACGCACGACACCGGGGGCTCGAAGTGCAGCATCGGCATCGTGAGCCAGTGGGTGATCGGGTCGCCGCCGCCCTGCTGGATCTTCCAGAACCGGTCGACGTCGACGAGCCATCCCGGACGCTCGCCGAGCGACGTGCGCTCGAACGCCTCGAGCTCCTTGGCGTACATCCGGAACGCCGAGGTCACGTCGCGCAGGCCCTCCGGGGTCGCGACGGCGAAGTTCTGGAACTCGCGGTAGGCGACGATCTCGCCGACCGTCGCCTCGCGGCCGAACAGCGCCATGCCGTCGAGCAGGCCGCGACGGATGTGCTCCGCGGTCTGGCGCGCGCGGTTCGTGTCGGCGGAGGCCATCCGGACCGTGTGGCCGTTCATCACGCGTCGGGCCAGCTCCTGGCCCCGGCGGTGCGCCTGCCACGACCCGAGCGGGGTGAGGCCGGACTCCGAGCTGTAGCCCTGGGTCTCGCCGTGGCGCACGAAGTAGACGTCGGTGACGACGTCGACCGCCTGCTCCCGGCGCTCCGGGACGATCTCCTTCGTGCGGGTGACCTCGGCCCAGCCTCGGGTCGTGCCGAGGTCCTGGCCCTCGTACGACGGGACCGGCTGCTCGAACGGGTCGGTGGACTCGCGCCGCTCCCGGAACCGGCGCAGGTAGAGCGGCGTGCCCTCGTCCTCGTCGCCGGGGGCGGGCGCGGCGCGGCCGGCCCGCTCGAGGTAGCGGGAGAGGTACGCCGGCGCGTCGGGCCGCTCGGTGCGCGGCAGGTCCGCTCGCGCGGTCCCGGTCGGGTCCTGCAGGGCGGTCATGTGTGCACCGTCAGGAATCGCTGGTTGACGACGCCGTCGTACCAGAAGATCGCACGGCCCATCTCGGCCTCGGTCCAGATCGTGGGCTCGGAGTCGGGGTCGACCCAGTAGCCGCCGGTGAAGACCTCGTTGCGGTTGCCGCTCGGGTCGAAGAAGTACATGCAGTGCCCGCGGGTCGCGCCGTGGCGCGTGGGGTTCGTGTCCATCCGCACGCCGTGGTACGCGCAGATGTCGGCGGCGTCGCGCAGCGCGGTCCAGTCCTCGACGGCGAACGCGAAGTGGTGCAGGCCGCCGTTGGGTCCGGTGATGAGCGCGATGTCGTGGCTGGAGTGCGAGACCTCGAGCCACGTCGCGATGCGGAAGCCGTCGTCGCCCACGACCTGCTCGGTGACCCGGAAGTCCAGCACGTCGCGGAGGAAGTCGGTCAGGCCGCCGACGTCCTCCGCCGTGAGGAACAGGTGGTCGATGCGCGGCGGCGCGATGCCGACGAGGCCCATGGGCTTGGGCGGCGGGTTCGTGAGCGGCAGCAGGTTGCCGACCTGCTCCATGCCGTGCACGAGCTCCATCGAGTGGCCGCTCGGCAGGGTGAAGCGGAGGGCGTCCCCGTGGCCCGGCGCCCACTCCCCCGCGGCGTGCCGCGTGACCTCGACGCCGGCCTCCTTGAGCCGCGCCGCGTAGCGGTCGAGGTCCTCCGCGTCGGTCACCTTGAAGCCGAAATGGTTGAGCCCGTGGGTCGGCTCGAAGGTGAGCACCACCGAGTGGTGCTGGTGCTCGTCCCAGCACTTGAGGAAGACGCGCTCGCTCTCGCGCGCCGTCTCCACCATGCCGACGACCTCGCAGTAGTACGCCGTGGCCAGCTCGAGGTCCGGGACGCGGACCTCGACGTGGCTCAGCCGCAGGATGCTCATCAGGTGTGCACCTTCATGAAGCGGTCGTTGAGCTCGCCCTCGTAGTAGAAGACGGCGCGCCCGATGTTGTCCTCGGTCCAGGTGATCGTCGGGAAGTCCGGGTCGGGACGGTAGCCCCCGGTGAACACCTCGTTGCGGGTGCCGAGCGGGTCGAAGAAGTAGATCGTCGACCCGCGGGTGACACCGTGCCGCGTCGGCCCGACGTCGATCTGGATGCCGTTGTACGCGAGCGTGTCGGCCGCCCGGCGGACGGCGTCCCAGTCGTCGAGCCAGAACGCGAAGTGGTGCAGCCCGCCGTTGGGGCCGGCCACGACCGCGAGGTCGTGCGGGGAGAACGACCGCTCCATCCAGGTGCCGATCTGGTGGCCGTTCCCGTCCAGCAGCTGCTCGGTGACCCGGAAGCCGAGGACCGTCGTGTAGAAGGTGGTGGCCTCGCCGACCTCCTCGGCGGTGACGAGCAGGTGGTCCATGCGCGGCGGGGCGATGCCCGGGATGCCGGACACGAACGGTGCGGGGTTCACCTTCGGGAGCAGCCCGCCGACCTTCGCCACGTCGTGGACGAGCTCCATCATGTGACCTGACGGCGTGGCGAACCGGATCGACTCGCCCTGACCGACCGACTCGCCCTTCGAGACCCGCTGCACAGGGAAGCCGTAGCGGGTAACCGCGTTCTCCAGCTCGGACAGGTCGTCCTCGCGCTCCACCTTGAAGCTCATCAGCTCGAAGCCGACGCGCGGGGCGTACACCAGGCGCAGGGAGTGGTGGTCGACCTCGTCCCAGCACTTGAGATAGACGGAGTCGGCGTCGCGCTCGACGACGATCATGCCCAGGACTTCGGTGTAGTAGGCCGTCGCGAGGTCGAGATCGGTGACCGTCACGTCGACGTGGCCGAGGCGCAGGATGCCCATGGCCGGGAAGGTAGGCCTTCGTGTCCCGCACACCGGACCGATGTGCCGCCATGCGGGACGGCCACGGCGTAGCGTCCCGCGCATGAGCGCAGACCCCGGCCAGCTGCGGGAGGCGATGAGCCAGTTCGTCGCCGCCCTGCACGGCGCCTACCTCGACCAGGCGCGGCTGCTGCCCGTCGGGGAGCAGGGCGAGCTCCCCCTGCTGCGCGCCGACCGGCTGACCGTCCTGGCCGTCGGCGTCCGCCACCTGCACGTCCTCGCCACCACCTCCCCGGTCCCCGCCCCGCGCGGGCCCGAGGTGGAGCTCCCCGGTTCGCTGGACGGCCTGTCCTGGACGCTGCGCTTCTTCGACCCGGTCGTCGTCCCGGCCCTCGGGCTCGTCGACGAGACGGCGGGCCCGCAGCCGGCCGAGGTGCGCCGCGTGCTCGGCGTCCCCGACGTCGTCTACCACCTGTCGGTCTCCCCCGGCGGCGGCCTCACCCCCCACCACGCCCAGCACGCCGGCACCGGCCTCGCGAACCAGCACGCCGCGCAGTTCCGCGACCACGACGCGATCCGGGCCCACGCCGGGACGCGGGTGGCGCTGGCCGAGGAGTACGCCGTCGCCGACCGCCTGGGCCTGCACCAGGCCGCCCGGCTCCTCGCGCAGCGCCTCTCCCCGTCGGACCCCGCCCTGGCTGCCGCCTGCGCCGACCCGGACGCCCCCGACGACGCCGTGCGCCACGCGCTGCTGGCCGCGCTCCGGTCTCCTGCGGGGGTGGGCTGAGATGGCCGACCGCGACCTGCGCCCCGCCGGCGACACCCAGGTCCTCGCGAGCGTGAGCAACGCCGCGCGCCTGCTCAAGGAGTTCGGCAAGGGCGACCGCGAGATCGGCGTGAGCGAGCTCGCCCGCCGTCTCGGCCTGGGCAAGAGCACCACGCACCGGCTGCTGCACACCCTCACGGTCGAGCGCCTGCTCGAGCAGGACCCGGAGACCGGCAGCTACCGCCTCGCCCTCGCGATGCACGAGCTCGGCGCGAGCGTGCAGGCGTCGATGGACCTGCACACCGCCGCGAGTCCGGTCATCGAGCAGCTGCGGAACATGACGAAGGAGACCATCCAGATCGCGGTGCTCGACGGTCGCCACGTGGTCTACGTCGAGCGCCGCGAGAGCCCGCAGACGATCCGGCTGTTCGGCCGCGTCGGCCACCGCAACGACGCCCACTCGACCTCGACCGGCAAGGTCCTGCTCGCGTTCCTCCCACAGGACGAGCTCGACGCCCTCCTCGCGGGCTGGCGGCTCCCGCGCAAGACGCCGTACACGATCTCCGACCAGGACACGCTGCGCCGCCAGCTCGCGCAGATCCGGGCGCAGGGCTGGGCCGAGAACGTCAACGAGTCCGAGGTCGGCGTCGCGTCGGTCGCCGCGCCGATCCGCGACGTGCGCGGCATCGTGGTCGCGTCCCTGTCGATCGCCGGCCCGGTGCAGCGCCTCGACGGCGCGAACCTGCGCCGCTTCACGCGGCCGGCCATGGAGGCCGCCGCCGCCATCAGCCGCCGGCTCGGGTGGTCCGAGCCCGCCGCCCGCCAGGAAGGAGCTCGATGAGCCTGTCGCCCGGGCGTGCCGACGAGCTGGCCGCCGCGCTCTACGACGCGCGCCGGACGCTCGTCCCGATCCCCCCGCTCACCGACGACGACCCCGGTCTCACCATGGCCGACGGCTACCTCGTCCAGCAGGGCGTCGTACGCCGCTACCTCGAGGACGGAGACCGCGTCGTCGGCTACAAGCTCGGCCTCACGAGCAAGCCGATGCAGCAGATGCTCGGCGTCGACTCCCCCGACTTCGCACCCGTCATGGCGTCGCACGTCCACGTCGACGGCGCGGCCGTCGAGGCGGCCGCCTACATCGCGCCGCGCCTCGAGGCCGAGATCGCGCTCGTGCTGGGCGAGGAGCTGGCCGGCCCCGACTGCACGCCGCTCGACGTCGTGCGCGCCACGCAGGGCGTCGTCGCCGCGCTGGAGCTCGTCGACAGCCGGGTCGCGGACTGGCGCATCAAGCTCCCCGACACGGTCGCGGACATGGCGAGCAGCGGAGCCATCGTGATCGGCGGCCGCGCCACACCCGTCGCGGAGGTCGACCTGCGCCTGCTCGGCATGGTGTTCACCCGCGACGGCGAGGTCGTCGCGACCGGAGCGGGCGCCGCCGCCCTGGGCAACCCGGCCGCGGCCGTCGCCTGGCTCGTACGTACGCTCCACCCGCTCGGCGCCGCCCTCCCGGCGGGCTCCGTGGTCATGACCGGCGCGCTGCACGCCGCCGTCCCCGTCGCCGCGGGAGAGACCTACCGGGCCGAGTTCGACCGGCTCGGTGCCGTCACCGTCCGGATCGTCTGAGAGGACTGCCGTCGTGGGTCTGCCCGTCGCCATCATCGGGTCCGGGAACATCGGGACCGACCTCATGTTCAAGATCGAGCGCTCGCCGACGCTCGACCTCGTCGCGCTCATCGGGATCGACCCGGAGAGCGACGGCCTCGCGCGGGCGCGCGACCGCGGTCACCTGGCGGCGTCGAACGGCATCGACTGGGTGCGCGAGCACCCCGAGGCCGTGCGCATGGTCTTCGACGCGACGAGCGCCTACGTCCACGTCCGCCACGCCAAGGTGCTCGCCGAGCTCGGCATCCGGGCCATCGACCTCACCCCGGCAGCCCGCGGGCCGAAGGTGATCCCGTCGGTGAACCTCATGGACCACCTCGACGCCCCCAACGTCAACATGGTCACCTGCGGCGGTCAGGCGACGACGCCGATGGTCGCGGCGGTCAGCCGGGTGACCCGGGTGCCCTATGCCGAGATGGTCTCGACCGTGGCCTCCCTGTCGGCCGGACCAGGGACCCGGCAGAACATCGACGAATTCACCAAGACCACCGCGAAGGCGCTCGAGGAGATCGGTGGGGCCGAGATCGGCAAGGCGATCATCATCCTCAACCCGGCCGAGCCGCCGATCCTCATGCGCAACACGGTGTTCTGCGCCCTGCCCGACGGCACCGACCACGAGGCCGTCCTCGACTCGGTCCGCGCGATGGCGGCCGACGTCGCGAAGTACGTGCCCGGCTACCGGCTCAAGCAGCCGCCCGTGATCGAGGCGGGACCGTTCCACACCCCCGGCGGCGTCGTGCCGCACCGCATCGTGGTGCTCCTCGAGGTCGAGGGCGCGGGCGACTACCTGCCGCCCTTCGCCGGGAACCTCGACATCATGACCGCCGCCGCAGTCCGCGTCGGCGAGGCCATCGCCGCCCACCAGGAGGTCCCGGCATGACCGCCGTGGTCGAAGGCACCCCGACCGTCCAGCGCGACTTCCGGCTCATCGACTCGACGCTCCGGGACGGCTCGCACGCGATCTCGCACCAGTACACCGTCGACCAGGTGGTCGCGGTCGTGAAGGGGCTCGACGCCGCGGGCGTCCAGGTCATCGAGGTCGCGCACGGCGACGGGCTCGGCGGGTCGTCGTTCAACTACGGCTTCAGCGCGGTCGACGAGCTGGAGCTGGTCGCGGCGGCCGTGCAGGCCACCACGAACGCGCAGATCGCCTGCCTGATGCTGCCGGGCATCGGCGTCGTCGACGACCTCAAGCGGGTGCGCGACCTGGGCGTCGGCGTCGCCCGCATCGCGGTGCACTGCACCGAGGCCGACATCACCGAGCAGCACATCAAGGCCGCGAAGGACCTCGGGATGGAGGCCATCGGCTTCCTCATGATGGCGCACATGAACACCCCCGAGGGCCTGCTCGCCCAGGCGCGGCTCCTGCAGTCGTACGGCGCGGACACCGTCTACATCGCCGACTCGGCCGGCGCGTTGACCACGAACGAGGTCCGCGCCCGCGTCGCGGAGATCGTCGGCGGCATCGACGTACCACTCGGGGTGCACGCGCACCAGAACCTGTCGCTCGCGGTGGCGAACTCGATCGCCGCCTACGAGGAGGGCGCGCGCAACCTCGACGGCACCAGCGCCGGCCTCGGGGCGGGGGCGGGCAACTGTCCCACCGAGATCCTCGCGGCCGTGTGCGAGAAGAACGGGATCGTCAGCGGCGTGGACCCGCTCGCCCTCATGGACGTCGCCGAGGAGGTCACCCGGCCGCTCATGTCGCGCCAGCAGGTCGTCGACCGGGCCGGGCTGCTGCTCGGCTACGCCGGTGTCTACGGCTCGTTCCTGCTGCACGCGCAGCGCGCCGCCGAGCGCTACGGCGTGTCCCAGGCGGAGATCCTCCTCGAGCTCGGCCGGCGCAAGGTCGTCGGCGGCCAGGAGGACATGATCATCGACGTCGCGGTCGAGCTCGCCCGCAAGCACGCCGAGGCCGAGGGGGCCGCGTCGTGACCGACGACCTGACCCCGTTCGTCGACACCCTGGTCGCGGCGGTGCGCGACCGCCGGGCCACGAGCCCGCTCACCGACTCGCGCGAGCTCGACGAGCCGACCGCGCTGCGGGTGCAGGACGCGGTGGTCCGGGCGCGGATCGATGCCGGGGCGACGCTGGTCGGCGCGAAGCTCGGCCTCACGAGCGCGGCGAAGCAGCGGCAGATGAAGGTGGACCGCCCGCTCTACGGCTGGCTCACCGACGACATGCAGGTCGACACCGGTGCGGCCGTGCTCTGCGAGCGCTACATCCAGCCGCGCGTCGAGCCGGAGATCGCCTTCCTCCTCGGCCGCGACCTCGAGGGGCCCCAGGTCACTGCGGCGCACGTGCTGGCCGCCACCGAGGCGGTGTTCGGCGCGGTCGACATCCTCGACTCCCGCTACGCCGGCTACGCGTTCACCTTCAACGACGTCGTGGCCGACAACGCGTCGTCGGCCGGGTTCGTGCTCGGCGGCACGCCGCTGGACCCGTACGGAGTCGACCTGCGGCTCACCGGCTGCGTGCTGGAGAAGAACGGCGAGCTCGTCTCCACGGCCGCCGGGGCCGCGGTGATGGGTCACCCGGCCGCGGCCGTCGCGTGGCTCGTCCGGGCGCTGGCCGCCCGCGGTCGGGGCCTCGCGGGGGGCCAGGTCGTCATGGCGGGCGGCCTGACCGAGGCCGTCGCCGTGGCACCGGGCGACACGGTCGTCGCGACGTTCGACCGGCTCGGCTCGGTCGAGATCCCCTTCCGGTAGGAGAGCTGATGCCGCTCATCCAGGTGACGATGGTGCAGGGCCGCACCGTCGAGCAGAAGCACGCCCTCATCGCGTCGCTCACCGACGCCATGGCCGGCACCCTCGGCACGCCGAGGGAGCGCATCCGTGTCGCCATCTACGAGATCAGCGCGGACGAGTGGGGTGTCGGCGGCGTGCCGTTCTCCACCGCCCGCGCCCCGAAGCCCGAGGAGACCAGCTCATGACCGAGCAGCCGAAGCAGGTCCAGCACTTCATCGACGGCGCCTTCGTCGACTCCCTCGACGGCGCGACGTTCGACTCGGTCTCGCCGATCGACAACGCCGTGGTCGCGCAGGTGGCCGAGGGCTCGACCGCCGACGCCGACCGGGCCGTCGGGGCCGCGCGCCGCGCGTTCGACGAGGGACCGTGGCCGCGGATGAGCCCGGCGCAGCGCCGCGCGATCATCCACCGCGCCGCCGACGTCATCGAGTCGCGCCGCGACGAGCTCGCCGCGTGGGAGACCCGCGACATGGGCAAGCCCATCGCGGAGTGCCTCGCGAAGGACGTCCCGCGCACGGCGTACAACTTCCGCTTCTTCGCCGACTACGCCGAGCAGGCCCACACCGAGGCCTTCCCGAAGCCGTGGGACCGCGTGCTGACGTACACCCTGCGCGACCCGGTCGGGGTGTCCGCGTGCATCTCGCCGTGGAACTTCCCGATGATGCTCGAATCCTGGAAGGTTGCTCCGGCGCTGGCGTTCGGCAACACCGTGGTGCTGAAGCCCGCCGAGCAGTCGCCCGTGACCGCGTCGCTGCTCGCCGAGTGCTTCGCTGAGGCAGGGTTGCCCGAGGGCGTGCTCAACGTCGTCCAGGGCTTCGGCCCGGACGCGGCCGGGGAGCGGCTCACCACGCACCCCGGCGTCGACCTCGTGACCTTCACCGGCGAGAGCGCGACCGGCCGCATCATCATGGCCAACGCGGCGAAGACGCTGAAGCGCGTCTCGTTCGAGCTCGGCGGCAAGAGCGCGTCGATCGTCATGGCGGACGCCGACATGGACCTCGCGGTCAAGGGCACGATCGACGGCATCTTCCGCAACCAGGGCGAGGTCTGCCTGGCCGGCTCGCGCCTGCTCGTGCAGCGCTCGGTCTACGACGAGTTCCTGGCCCGCTACGTCGCGGCCGCGGAGGAGCTCGTCGTCGGCGACCCGCGCGACCCGTCGACGCAGATCGGGCCGCTCGTCTCGACCGAGCACCTGGACAAGGTGATGTCGTACGTCGAGATCGGCCAGCGCGAGGGCGGCAAGCTCATGACCGGCGGGCACCGCGTCACCGACGGCGAGCTGGCCAAGGGCAACTACGTGGCGCCGACCGTCTTCGCCGACGTCGACAACTCGTGGCGCATCGCGCAGGAGGAGATCTTCGGACCCGTGCAGGTCGTCGTCCCGTTCGACACGGTCGACGAGGCGATCGCGCTCGCCAACGCGAACCGCTACGGGCTTGCCGGCATGGTGTGGACGACGAACCTCAACACCGCGCACCGGGTGGCCCAGGAGGTGCGCACCGGCACGATGTGGGTCAACTGCTTCTTCGTGCGGGACCTGCGCGCACCGTTCGGCGGCATGAAGGACTCCGGCATCGGCCGCGAGGGCGGCGCCTACTCCGAGGAGTTCTTCACCGAGTCCAAGGCCGTCGTCATCCAGCTCCCGTCGTGACCCGCACGCCCACTGCGGATCTCGAGGAGCTGCGCGCGGAGGGACGGCTTCGGCTCGAGGCCGACGGCTGCGCCGTGCTGCCATGACCCGCACCCTCACGGCCGACCTCGAGCGGCTGCGCGCGCAGGGACGGCTGCGCCTCGAGGCCGACGGCTGCGCCGTGCTGCTCGCGCTCGTCGACGGCGACGTGCACGCCGTGGACGACGCCTGCCGACATCGCGGCACGGCCCTGTCCGGTGGCCTGCTGCGCGACGGCATCGTCACGTGCCCCGCGCACCTGTGGCAGTACGACGTGCGCACCGGACGCCGGCACGACACGCAGGGCGAGGCGCTC
>JAJXTD010000109.1 GCA_021784035.1 Actinomycetes bacterium
TGTGGCCGGCGAGGGCCGAGGCGAGGCCGGCGTAGTCGCGGACCCGGCTGTCCGGCTCGGTGCGCTCGGCCGGGGCGTACACCCGCGCCGGGCGGCCGCGGCCCTCGGCCGGCGCCGTCGAGCTCACGGCGAGCCCGCGGGCGAGCAGTCCCTCGAGGTGCTTGCGGGCCGTGTTCGGGTGCAGGTCGAGCGCGGCGGCGATGTCCTCGACCGTCACCGGGGCCCCCGTGCGCTGGAGGTGCTCGAGGACGCGGGCCCGCTGCCCGGACAGCACCGGATCAGTCCCGTCGTACCGCGCGGGAGTTGGCCCGAGATTTTCCATGTACTACAGTGTAGTAAATAAGTGGAGGGGCGGCCAGCCGCCCCGCGGTTGGAGGCAGGCATGAGCACGACCAGCTCGTACGCGAACGGTACGACGGCGGCGCCGGTAGTGGTGGCATCCACCACCGAGGACGCGAACGCGGTCGAGGCGGTGAAGTCCCACCACGCGCAGCTGGCGGGAGCGCTCGGCGTACGCGTCGACCGCCTGGTCCGCCTCGCCGGCGGCGGGTCCGACGACGCGACGACGACGGCGGCGCGGGACGACCTGGTCGCCTTCTGCGCGACCGAGCTCCTGCCGCACGCGGCCGCCGAGGAGGGGGCGCTCTACCCCGTCGCCGCGGAGGATGGCCGCGCCCGACTCCTCGTCGAGGCCATGATCGCCGAGCACCGGGTGCTCGAGGGCCTCGTCCGCGACCTGCGGACGACCGCCGGCCCGGTGCTCGCGGCCGCGATCGGCACCGGGCTGCGCGTGCTGTTCGAGACCCACCTGGCCAAGGAGAACGACCTGATCCTGCCGCTGGTCGCGGGCGACCCGTCCCGATCGCTGTCCGCCGCCCTCGCCGGCATGCACGAGCTGCTCGGACCCGACGCCCACGACGAGCAGGACCACGGACCCGACGCCGCCGGCGGGTGCGGCTGCGGCGGGCACGACGAGGCAGACCCGGTCCTCGACGTGCGCGCGGTACCGCACGCGATCCGGCACGCCACCGTCTTCGGTGCGCTCGGTGCCGTGCCGCGCGGCGGCTCGCTCGTCCTCGTGGCGCCGCACGACCCGATCCCCCTGCTCGGCCAGATCGAGGACCGGGAGCCGGGCGCGTTCGGCGTCAGCTACGACGAGCGCGGGCCGGAGGCCTGGCGCGTGCGTCTCACCCGCGTCGTCTGACCTCCGGCCGCCGCGAGCTCGGTGCGCGGGTCAGTCCGCCGACGCGAGCCACTCCGCGCGCGTCGGCGGGAGCCCGCTCGCGCCGCGCTCGCCCTGACGCACGGCGAGCACCTGGTGGACCGTGATGTTGCCGTGCTCGAAGGCGAGCGCGCACGCGGCGAGGTAGAGCAGCCAGGTGCGGGCGCGGGCCTCCCCGACGAGTGCGACCGCCTCCGACCAGTTCGGCAGCAGGTTGTCGACCCAGGCGCGGAGCGTTCGGCCGTAGTGCTCGCGCAGCGCCTCGCTGTCGCGGACCTCGAAGCCGACCTGCTCGAGGGCGTCGAGCGTCGTGGACAGCGTGGTGAGCTCGCCGTCGGGGAAGATGTAGCTGTCGATGAAGCCGCGCTCGCCCCTCGCCGGCGGGGGCAGGGTGCGCACCGACGCGATCGCGTGGTTGAGCAGGCGACCGCCGGGTGCGAGCTGGTCGAACAGGGTCTGCGCGTACGTGACGAGCCGTGACCGGCCGACGTGCTCGGACATGCCGACGCTCGAGATCGCGTCGTAGGGCCCGTCCACCACGTCGCGGTAGTCCTGCAGCCGGATCTCGACCCGGTCGTCGAGCCCGGCGTCGCGGACCCGCTGCCGGGCGAGGGCGGCCTGCTCCTGGCTGACCGTCACGCCGACCACCCGCACGCCGTAACGGGACGCCGCGTGGATCGCGAGCGACCCCCAACCGCACCCGACGTCGAGCAGCCGCATCCCCGGCCGCAGGCCGAGCTTCGTGCAGACCAGGTCGAGCTTGTCGCGCTGCGCGTCGTCGAGCGAGTAGGACCCACCCGGCGGCTGGGTCCAGTAGGCGCAGGAGTAGACCATGCTCGGACCCAGGACGAGCCGGTAGAAGTCGTTGCCGACGTCGTAGTGGTGCGACACGGACGCGGCGTCGCGCTCCTTGCTGTGCAGCGGGCCGCGCCGGCGGCGTACCTCCTCCGACGGCGGTGCCGGCGGGAGCCCGACCGCACCGAGGCGGTACGCCGTGCGCGCCGCGGACAGCCGCTCCCGCGCGGTCAGGCCGATGCCGTCGTGGCGGGCGACCCGCTCGATGACGTCCGGCAGGTCGAGCACGGCGAACACGTCGCCCTCGACGTCGAGGTCGCCCGACACGTAGGCCCGCACCAGGCCCAGCTCGTTCGGCGCCCAGAGCAGCCGGCGCAGCGCCCGCGGGTCGCGGAACACGATCGTCGCCGGCGCGCCCGGGTCGCCCGCCGTCGAGCCGTCCCAGCACCGGATGCCCAGCGGCAGCTCCGCGCCGACGGCCGCGTGCAGGATCCGCGCGACGTCGTCGGCCGCACCGGTGACGACGGGACGGTCGGGGCCGCCCACGGCGGCCGGGCCGGCAGCGGGCCGACCCGACCCGCGCTCCGAGACGGACATGGCACACCCTCCGCACAGGTCTCCGCCCGGCCGCGCCCACGCCCGGGCACCTCGTCGTCATGATCGCTCCGGACCGGCCGCGGGCCAAGGGGCTCCCGGACCGCGCTACCACACCCGCGGACCATACTTGGAAAATCCATAGACACGATGTGGGAACGTGTGGTTTCCTCTGCATGTCGTTGGAATTCCCACATCGTCTCCAGGAGGCTCCCGGTGTACGCAGCGGAGCGGCAGCAGGCCATCGCGGCGCTGGCGCGGCAGGACGGCCGGGTCGAGGTCACCGCGCTCGCCGAGACCCTCGACGTCACCACCGAGACCATCCGCCGCGACCTCATCGCGCTGGAGCGCCGCGGGCTGCTGGTGCGTGTGCACGGCGGCGCGATCCCGGTCGACCGGCTCGGCTACGAGCCGGCCGTCGCCGTCCGCGACTCCGTGCTGACCACGGAGAAGGAGGCGATCGCCAAGCGGGCGCTCGAGGAGATCCCGGACGAGGGCAGCATCCTGCTCGACGCCGGCACGACGACGCTGCGGATCGCCCAGCTGCTCCCGGTCGACCGCGAGCTCACCGTGGTCACGAACTCGCTCCCCCACGCGACCCTCCTCGCCGCGATGCCGAACGTCACGCTGCACTTCGTGGGCGGGCGCATCCGGCCGCGCACGCTGGCGGCGGTCGACGAGGCCGCGCAGCACTTCCTCGAGGACGTCTTCGGCGACGTCGCCTTCATCGGCGCCAACGGCATCTCGGCGCAGCGCGGCCTGACCACGCCGGACCGCTCGGAGGCGGCGGTCAAGCGGGCCTTCATCCGGGCCGCGCGGCGCACGGTCGTGGTGGCCGACCACACGAAGTTCGGCACCAACCACTTCAGCTCGTTCGGGTCGCTCGCCGACGTCGACGCGATCATCACCGACTCGGGCATCGACCGTCGACTGGTCGCCGACCTGGAGGAAGCCGGACCCGAGGTCGTGATCGCGTGATCGTCACCGTCACCCTCAACCCCAGCCTCGACCAGACCCTCGAGGTCGACACCCTCGTCCGCGGCGGCATCAACAAGACCGAGCACCCGCGGCGGGACCCGGGCGGCAAGGGCGTCAACGTCGCCCGGGCGCTCACCACGAACGGTGTGCCGGCCGTCGCGGTCCTGCCCGCGGGCGGCCTCATCGGCGATGCTCTCGTCAGCCTGCTCGTCGGACAGGGTGTCGCCGCGGAGGTCGTGCGCATCGGGGGCATGACCCGCGCGAACGTCACCGTCATCGAGGCGGACGGCACGACGACCAAGCTCAACGAGCCCGGCCCGACGCTGAGCGACCGCGAGCTCGATGCCGTCCTCGCCGCGGTCGCCGCCCGCGTGGGCACGGCCGGCTGGATCGTCGCCGGCGGGAGCCTCACACCCGGCCTCGGCCCGGAGGTCTACGCCCGGCTGGCCGACACCGCTGCCGGGCGCGGCGCCCGGCTCGCGGTCGACACGAGCGGGCCCGCGCTGCGCGAGTCCCTCGCCTACCGCCCCGACCTCATCAAGCCGAACGCGGACGAGCTCGCCGAGGCCGTCGGCCACGAGCTGCGCACCCTCGGCGACGTCGTCAAGGCCTGCGGCGAGCTGCAGGCGCTCGGCGCCCGCACGGTGCTGTGCAGCCTCGGCGGCGACGGAGCGGTCCTCGTCGACGCCGAGAACGCTTGGCACGCAAGGGGTCCACGGGTCACCGTGGTGAACACCGTGGGCGCGGGCGACGCGATGCTCGCGGGCGCCCTGTACGCCGGCGGCACCGGGCCCGACGCGCTGCGCACCGGCGTCGCGTGGGCCACCGCGGCCGTCGCGACCACCGGCACCGGCGTACCCGTCCGGGACGCCGTCCACCTCGACGCCGTCGAGGTCACCGCCGACTTCGACCCGGCCCACCCCCTCATCGAGGAGAACTGATGTCCGACCTCATCACCGCGACCATGGTCGACCTCGACCTGCCGGCAGGGGACAAGGCCGCGGTCACCGCGCACCTTGCCGACCTGCTCGTGGCCGCGGGCCGCGTCACCGACCGCGAGACCTTCCTCGCCGACGTGCGCGCCCGCGAGCAGCTCATGCCGACCGGCCTCGAGGGCGGCATCGGGATCCCGCACGCCCGGTCCTCGGCCGTCACCGAGCCGACCGTGGCCTTCGGCCGCTCCACCGACGGCGTCGACTTCGGCGCCTCGGACGGTCCGGCCCGACTCGTCTTCCTCATCGCCGCTCCGGCCGAAGGGGATGGGGACCACCTGGCGGTCCTCGCTGCACTCGCCCGTCGCCTCGTCCACGAGTCCTTCCGCGAGGCCCTGCTCAACGCCGACGCACCTGACCAGGTCGTCGAGCTCTTCCGTCGAGAGGTGGTAGTCAAGTGAAGCTGGTCGCAGTGACCTCGTGCCCCACGGGGATCGCGCACACGTACATGGCCGCGGAGGCCCTGGAGAAGGCGGCCGAGGCCGCCGGTCACGAGATCGCGGTCGAGACGCAGGGCGCGGGCGGGTTCTCCCCGCTCGGTGCCGACGTCATCGCCGCCGCCGGCGCGGTGATCTTCGCCGCCGACGTCGAGGTCCGCGAGAAGGCCCGCTTCGCCGGCAAGCCGACCATCACCACGAGCGTGAAGTCGGCCATCCACGAGGCGCCCGCGCTCATCATCGAGGCGGTCGCTGCCGCCGCCGCTCCGGTTGCAGCGGCGGCGGGCGGTCCCCCCGAGGAGCCCACGGCCGCCGTCGGCCCGGCGCTCGCGTCGAAGGACTACGGCAGCAGCACGGGCGCGAAGATCCGCGGCTGGCTGATGACCGGCGTCTCCTACATGATCCCGTTCGTCGCAGCGGGCGGCATCCTCATCGCGATCTCGTTCATGCTCGCGCAGATCGCGTGGGGCGAGACCGGTGTCGTCGCAGTCACCAAGGTCCCGCTGGCCGACCTCGTCGCGAACTTCAGCGTCGGGTCGCTGCAGGACTGGGCGGCCCTGATCTTCCTCGTCGGCGCAGGGGCCTTCGGCTTCCTCGTCCCCGTCCTCGCGGGCTTCATCGCCTTCGGCATCGCCGACCGTCCCGGCATCGCCCCCGGCATCGTCGGCGGCTACCTCGCCGTGCAGATCGGGTCGGGCTTCCTCGGCGGCATCGTCGCCGGTCTGCTCGCCGGCTTCCTGGCCCTGTGGATCAGCCGGTGGAAGGTGCCGAGCGCCATCCGCAGCGTGATGCCCGTCGTCGTGATCCCGCTCGTCGCGACGCTGATCACCGGTGCGCTCATGATCGTCGTCCTGGGCCGGCCGCTGAAGTGGCTGTTCGACAGCCTCACCAGCTGGCTCAACGGGATGTCCGGTTCCAGCGCGATCCTGCTCGGCGTCATCCTCGGCCTCATGATGGCGTTCGACATGGGCGGGCCCGTCAACAAGGTCGCGTACGGCTTCGCGGTCGCAGGCCTCGCGAGCGTCGGCACCTCCACCGACGCGACCCAGCTCGTCATCATGGCCGCCGTCATGGCCGCGGGCATGACGCCGCCGCTGGGCCTGGCGCTCGCGACGAACCTGCGCAAGAGCCTGTTCAGCGAGGCCGAGCAGGAGAACGGCAAGGCCGCGTGGGTGCTCGGCGCCTCCTTCATCACCGAGGGCGCGATCCCGTTCGCCGCGGGCGACCCGTTCCGCGTCATCCCCGCGCTCATGGCCGGCTCGGCCGTGACCGGCGGCCTCGTGATGGCCTTCGGCAACACGCTGCGGGCGCCGCACGGTGGCATCTGGGTGCTCCCGCTCATCGGCAACCCGTTCACGTACCTGCTCGCGATCGCCGTCGGCACCGCGATCACCGCCGCCCTGGTCATCCTGCTCAAGCAGGCCGGCCGGACCAAGGAGGAGCTCGCCGTCGAGCTCATCGACAACGACGCAGCCGCGATCTGACCAGGGAGTGACCGTCATGCCTTCTCGCACCGTCACCGTCGCCAGCCGCGTCGGGCTGCACGCCCGGCCCGCCGCCCTGTTCACCCAGGCGGCCGCGGCGACCGGCGTCCCCGTCACCATCGCCAAGTCCGGCGGCGCCGCCGTCAACGCAGCGAGCATCCTCTCGGTGCTCGGGCTCGGGGTCGGCAGCGGGGAGGAGGTCGTGCTCTCCGCCGACGGCGACGGCGCCGACGCCGCGCTCGACGGTCTCGTCGCCCTGCTGTCGACCGACCTCGACGCGGTGGACGAGGTATGAGCCGCACGCTGACGGGGGTCGCGGCCAGCCCTGGGCTGGCCGCGGCTCCCGGGGTGCGGTGGGACGCCGGCGAGGGCGTCGCCGTCGAGCCGGCGCCCGACATCCAGACCGCGGCCCGCCGGGTGCAGGACGACCTGCGCCGGCGGGCGACGGAGGCGCCGACCTCCGAGGGCCGCACGGTCCTCGAGGCGCTGTCGCTCTTCGCCGGCGACCCCGAGCTGCTGGCCTCCGCCGAGGCCGCGGCCCGCCAGGGCGTCTCGCTCCCCGACGCGGTGCGCGCGGCGTCGGGCCACTACGCCGAGCAGCTGCGCGCCCTCGGCGGCTACCTGGCCGAGCGGGCCGAGGACGTGCTCGACGTCGGCGCGCGGATCGTCGCGGCGCTCGAGGGCCGGCACGTGGCCGAGATCCCCAACCCGGGGCACCCCTACGTGCTCGTCGCGCGGGACCTCGCCCCGGCCGACACCGCGCTGCTCGACCCCACCGTCGTCGTCGCCCTGGTGACCGAGCAGGGCGGACCCACGAGCCACACCGCGATCCTGGCCCGCAGCCTCGGGCTGCCCGCGGTCGTCGCCTGCGCGGGCGCGCGCGACGCTGCCGACGGGCACGCGCTCGTCGTCGACGGCGACCTCGGCGAGGTGCACATCGACCCGCCGACGGCGGTCGTCGAGGCCCTCACCGCGCGCGCGGAGCGGCAGCGCCGGCGTACCACCGCGGTGACCGGCCCCGGTATGACCAAGGACTCGGTCCCCGTCGCGCTGCTCGCCAACGTGGGCGGTGCGCGCGACGCCGCCGCGGCGGCCGAGAGCGGGGCCGAGGGCATCGGCCTGTTCCGCACCGAGTTCCTCTTCCTCGGCCGCACCGACGAGCCGTCGCTCGACGAGCAGGTCGAGGCCTACGCCGACGTCCTCGCCCACTTCGTCGGCCGGCGCGTCGTCGTCCGCACCCTCGATGGCGGCTCGGACAAGCCGTTGCCCTTCCTCGAGCTCGGCGCGGAGGAGAACCCCGCGCTCGGTGTGCGCGGCCTGCGCACCGAGACCGTGCGCCCCGGCGTCCTCGAGCGGCAGCTCACCGCGCTGTCCGCGGCCGTCGTGCGCACCGGGTGCGACGCCTGGGTCATGGCGCCCATGGTGAGCACGACGACCGAGGCGCGCTGGTTCGCCTCGATGGTGCGCGGCCGCGGCCTGCCGACCGCCGGCGTCATGATCGAGGTCCCGGCAGCGGCGCTGCGCGCCGGCGACCTGCTGCCCGAGGTCGACTTCGCGAGCCTGGGCACGAACGACCTCGGCCAGTACACGATGGCGGCGGACCGCCAGTGCGGCGACCTCGGGACGCTGCTCGACCCGTGGCAGCCGGCGCTGCTCGACCTCGTCGCGATGACCTGCGCCGCGGGCAAGGCGCACGGCAGGCCGGTCGGCGTCTGCGGCGAGGCTGCCGCCGACCCGCTGCTCGGCGCCGTCCTCGTCGGGCTCGGCGTCAGCAGCCTGTCGATGGCCGCGCCAGCGCTGGCTGCGGTCCGCGCGACCCTGCGCGACGTCGACCTCGCCACGTGCGCCGAGGCCGCGCGGCTCGCGCGGAGCGCCCCGACCGCGGCGGAGGCGCGCAACGCGGCGTCGGCGCTGCTGCTCGGCGCGTGATCAGCGCGCCATGCAGCCGCCGTCGACGTAGCGCTCGGAGCCGGTGACGAAGGACGCGTCGTCGCTGGCGAGGTAGGCCACCGCGGCCGCGATCTCCTCCGGACGCCCGAGCGGGGTCACGCTGGCCGTGAGCGCCTCGAACTCGGTGCCGCGCGGCGAGTCGAGGATCGGCGTGTCGATCGACCCCGGGTGGATCCCGCCCGTGCAGGAGCGCCACGGGACCCGGCGCACGGGGAGGACGGGCGGGCGGACTACGAGCGGCGGTACGGGGTCCGCGGGACGCCGTACCGCGGCGCGACCAGGCCGATGGCCACGCCGGACAGCACGAGGGCCGAGGCGAGCACGACGCGCCAGGTGAGCCCCTCACCGAGCAGGACCAGCCCGCCGAGGACGGCCAGCGGCGCCGGCGACAGCTGGATGATCCCGGCCTGGATGCCGGACAGCCGCGGGAGCACGGCGTACCACAGCGCGTAGCCGAGGCCGGAGGCGACGGCGCCGGACAGGACGGCGAGCAGGACGCCGGTCGGCGTCACGTGCACGGCGCCCCTGTCGCCGAGGATCGCCCCGGCCTCGAGCACGCCGGCGAACGGCAGCGCCCAGACGAAGTTGCGGGCCGTGGACCCGAGCGCATCCTGGGCGGACCGCCCGCGCAACGTGTAGCCGGCCCAGGCGACGCCGGCGACGGCCATGAGCAGCGCCCCGCCGAGGTCCGGGGCGTGCACGCCGGGTGCGACGAGGACGACGAGGCCGACCGCGGCGAGCGCGAGGCCCGACCACCCCATCGCGCCCGGCCGCTCGCCACGTGCGATCGCCGAGGAGTACATGACGGTCTGCACCACGCCGAACAGGAGCAGGGCGCCGGTGCCGGCGCCGATGCGCGTGTAGGCGAACGAGAACGCCGCGGCGTACAGGAAGAGCAGCGCGGCCGACGGGAGGGCGCTCCCACGGGTCGGCCGGTCCGTTGCAGGCCTACGCCGCAACGCCATGAGCAGCACCAGCATCGCGGCGCCGGACGCGATGCGGATCGAGCTGAACGTGGCCGCGTCGATGCTCGCGCCGTCGAGGGCCGCGCGGGTCAGCAGCGAGTTCGACGCGAAGGCCACCATCGCGAGGGCGGCCGCGACGTATGGGCGTGCGGACCCGCGGCGGGACGTGGCGGTCCCGAGCTCGTCCGCGCCCGGCAGCGTCATCCGGACATCCCACCAGTCCTGCCGCGCCCCGTCCACGCCCGCCCGCTGCGAGCCCGAGCACGAGCCCGTCGGCCCGGCCCCCACTCGACCACGGGGTCCGGCGCGGCCGAACCGACGCGACGCAGGACCGGTCGGCTTGGTGGCGCCGACCAGATCTGGTTGCACAATGGCGCCAGTAGCGCCACTATGGCGCCATGCCCAGCGTGCAGATCAAGGACGTCCCGGAGCAGACCCACGCGGTTCTGCGTCGCCGCGCCGCGGCGGCCCACCAGTCGCTGCAGGAGTACCTGCGGACCCGGTTGATCGAGGAGGCCGGCCGGCCGACCCTGGAGGAGGTGCTCGACCGGGCCGGTGGCAGGTCCGGTGGCTCGGTGCCGCTGACGGACGCCGTGAAGACCGTCCGGTCCGACCGTGCTCGTCGTTGACGCCAGCATTCTGGCCGTCGCGTTGGCGGACGACGGCCCCGACGGCGACCTCGCCCGCGCCCGGCTGCGCGGCGGCGTCCTGGCCGCGCCCGAGCTCGTCGACGTCGAGGTCGCCTCGGTCCTGCGCCGTCAGAACCTGGCCGGAGCCATCGACGCGCGCCGTGCCGACCTGGCGCTGGCCGACCTGGCGGCCCTACCCCTGCAACGTGCGCCGCACCTACCGCTGCTGCCCCGCTGTTGGGAACTGCGCGAGAACCTCACGGTGTACGACGCCGCCTACGTCGCCCTCGCCGAGGCCCTCGAGGCGACGCTGATCACCGGCGACCGTCGCCTGGCCCGGGCCAACGGCCCGCGGTGCGACATCGATGTGCTCCGCTAGCTCTCGAGGCGAACCCGTGTCCGTGGCCATGCGAAGGTCCCCGCTGGTGGCCACGAGAAGTCCCCACGTGTGGCCGGTGAAAGTCCCCACCTCGCGTCCGTCGTGTCTGTCGGTTGCTGAGGCCCTGAGCGGTG
>JAJXTD010000110.1 GCA_021784035.1 Actinomycetes bacterium
CCGCGACCGTCACCGTCTGCGCGCAGGCGCTCGCTCGCCCGCCGTTCCTCTCGTGGCTGACCGGGAGCGGCGTCACCGTCGTCGCCGAGGCGAGCGCGCGCACCACAGCGGGCTGACCGGCCGTCAGGAGGGGATCGTGCCCTTGGGCGAGCCGGCCGGGAGTGGCGCGCCGTCTGTCGTGAGCGCGCAGATGACACCCTCGTCGACGGGCCGGCTCGAGGCCGCCGGGAATGCCGCGAGGACGCCCATGCCGCGATCGTGGAGCACGCGGCCCGCATAGGCGTGGAGCTGCTTCGCGGTTCCGCGGAGACCGGAGCGGTCCATCGCCGCGAGCTTGCAGGGCGTCATCGACCCCGCGGACTGCGGATACCCTGTCCGGTATGCAGCCGGTGGTGAGCCTCGACCTCGACAATCTCTCGAACGGCATCGTCGTGCACCTCGACGAGATGGATCCCGCGAAGCACGCCAGCGTGCTGACCAACGTCGCCAACCTGCTCGCCGGCGTCGAAGCGGGCACGCCGATCGAGCTGGTCGTGCACGGACCGGGACTAGCGGTGGCGCTGGTCGACTCCCCGCACGCCGACGCTCTCCGCGACCTGCTGCATCGCGGCGTGGCAGTGACGGCGTGCGCCAACACCATCCGTTCGCTGGGCCTGCCCGCCGACCGGCTCAGTGACGGCGTGGGTATTGCCCCCTCCGGAGTCGTGCGCCTCGTGCAACGACAACGTCAAGGATGGGCGTACCTGCGGCCGTGAGCACCCACACGATCGGCAGGTGCGCCCGGCCCGGGCACGGACTCGACCGTCACGTCGCGTTGGGCAAGCCCTGCTGAATCCACGCGGCGTAGCCGCCCTGGATGTCGTAGACGTGCTTGAAGCCCGCGGCGTGCATCGCGTCGGCCACCGTGGTCGAGCCGGCACCGGTGGCGTCGTAGAGGAAGTAGCTGGCCGACTTGTCGAGGGTGGCGACGGCCGCCGCGACGCCGCCGCGTGAGGCCTCGACGTTGACGGCACCGGGCAGGTGGCCCTGCGCGAAGTCCGCAGCGGAGCGTAGGTCGACGGGCACGAACGAGGGGTCGTTCGCGTGGGTGCGGAGCAGCTCGAAGGCGCCCCGGGGGATGAGCGGGATGACCGGCGCGACGAGCTGACTGGCGTCCGGCGCCGTGACGGCGACACCGAAGTTCGTCTGGAGGCGCTGCTCCAGCTCGGTCTGGGTCAGCATGCCTCCGGAGAAGTCGACGAGCGTGCCGGTGCCGTCGTAGAAGGCCGTGACGGGCAGCCCTTGGGAGGCGAACGACGACCACAGCTGCGAGGGCGGGTCGCCACCGATGTCCTTGGCCAGGGCGAAGCCGGCGCCGGCGAGGTCGAACCTCCGTGCCATCGCCGCCCCGTCGCCCGGATCGGCCGTGTCGACACCGATGAAGTCGACCTTGCCGGCCGTGGCCTTGGCGACCTGGACGAAGCCCGGCAGCTCCTCGTTGCAGTAGACGCACCACGACGCGAAGAAGTTGACCACGACGGGCGTGCCGGCGAAGTCGCCGAGACTGACCGTCCTGCCGTCGAGCAGGCCGGGGAGCCGGAAGGCGTCCTTGGTGGCGCTGTACTCCGTGCCGCCGGCGTCCGCCTTCGGGCCGCCTCCCCCGCTCGTGAACGCCAGCGCAGCGACGACCCCGAGGACGACGATCACCAGCGCACTCACGAGGCCGATCCTCGCCTTGCGCCGTCGTTCCTCTCGCGCCTCGGCGACCGCCTGCTGGGCCTTCCCCACCTCTCGCTGCTCGGCGCGGGTCATGCGTCTGTTCGTTGCCATGGCGCTGCCTTTCGACTCAGCCGATCCCGAGCAGGCCACCGAGGCCGATGCTGGACAGGAGCGACTGGGTGAGAGTGGTGACGAGGGACATGCGATTGAAGGCGAGGAGGACGCCGAACGCCCCGAGCACGACCGCCGACGTCACGGTGATGCCGAAGAAGTGGCGCTTGACGGCAGTGAAGGCCCCGGCGAACCGGTCCAGCGCGAGTGCGGCCGCGAGGAACGGGACCGCCAGACCGACGGAGTAGGCGATGAGCATCGCTGCACCACGTCCCACGTCGCCGCTGCCGGCGGCGACGGCCAGGACACTGGTCAGGACGGGTCCGATGCAGGGGGTCCACCCGAACCCGAAGGCGACACCGGCCACCGGCGCCGCGAACGGTCCGAACCGGTCGAGGGAGGGGTGCCAGCGCTTCTCCTGGTACAGCCACGGCGCCTTGAGCACGAGCGAGGCGAGGAGGAACAGCGCCATGGCGAGCACGACGAGTCCCGAGAGCCGGGTGAGCAGCACCCGATGTCCCAGGAGTGACGATCCCACGGCGGTCACCGACAGCCCGAGCAGGACGAACACGGAACCGAATCCGAGCACGAACCCGAGAGAGGTCACGAGCACCCGGCCCAGCTGGGAGCGTCCACCCTCCTGGACGGACGTGACGCTGAGCCCGGTCACGATGGAGACGTAGGCCGGGATGACCGGCAGGACGCACGGCGAGAGGAACGACACGAGGCCGCCGAGGAAGGCCCCGAAGAGGGTCAGGTCGACGGGCGTCATGGCGTGGCCGGTCCCTCCGCTGCGACCAGCGGGGCTGCGACAGGGGGCATGGGGGTCGTGGGTCCTCGAGGTGGGTATGACGGACGATCCAGCATACCCCCAGGGGTATGCTGGATCGGTCCCCCCACCTCCTGACGCCGAGCGTCGGCGCGGCGGAGGGCGAACGGCGCGCCCGTCCGCCACGGTGCCCCCTTCCGAGGGCGGGTCAGGACGGCACCGCGGCGACCGTCGCCGCACGACTGCCGGCCCGGCCGGCGGCGCGGCGTGGGGGGCGTCGCGGGCCGACTACCCTCTACCCCGTGGCGATCCAGGACCCGGGCGAGG
This sequence comes from Actinomycetes bacterium, assembly GCA_021784035.1. Taxonomy (GTDB): domain Bacteria; phylum Actinomycetota; class Actinomycetes; order S36-B12; family CAIYMF01; genus Longivirga. Next base: position 2,906 of record JAJXTD010000110.1, read on the forward strand.
CGCTCAAGGAGCTCGACGCGACGCTGACCAGCGTCGAGAAGGTGCTCGACATCCCCTCGATGCGCGAGGAGGTGACGCGCCTCGAGACCGAGGCGAGCGCCCCCGACCTCTGGGACGACCAGGCCAAGGCGCAGTCCGTCACGTCCCGTCTGTCGTTCGTCCAGGGCGAGATCGCGAAGGTGACCGCGCTGCGCTCCCGCGTCGACGACCTCGCGGTGATGTTCGAGCTCGCCACGGAGATGGACGACGAGGACGCCCGTGCCGAGGCCGAGGCGGAGCTGGACAAGCTGATCAAGGCGATCGGCGAGCTCGAGGTGCGCACGCTGCTGTCCGGCGAGTACGACCAGCGCGAGGCGCTCGTCACGATCCGCGCCGAGGCCGGCGGCGTCGACGCCGCGGACTTCGCCGAGATGCTGCTGCGGATGTACACGCGGTACTGCGAGCGGCACAACTACCCGTACGAGGTCCTCGACACGTCCTACGCCGAGGAGGCGGGCATCAAGTCCGCGACGTTCCAGGTGAAGGTGCCCTACGCCTACGGCACGCTCTCGGTCGAGCAGGGCACGCACCGGCTCGTGCGCATCTCGCCGTTCGACAACCAGGGCCGCCGGCAGACGTCGTTCGCCGGCGTCGAGGTGCTCCCCGTCGTCGAGCAGACCGACCACATCGACATCCCCGACGACGAGCTGCGCGTGGACGTCTACCGCTCGAGCGGCCCCGGCGGCCAGGGCGTCAACACGACGGACTCCGCCGTGCGGCTCACCCACCTGCCCACCGGGATCGTCGTGTCCTGCCAGAACGAGCGCTCGCAGATCCAGAACCGGGCGAGCGCGATGATCGTCCTGCAGTCCAAGCTGCTCGAGCGCGCGCGCCAGGAGGAGCAGGCGAAGATGAACGCCCTCAAGGGCGACTCGTCGGGCTCCTGGGGCAACCAGATGCGCTCCTACGTCCTGCACCCGTACCAGATGGTCAAGGACCTGCGCACCGAGGTGGAGACCGGCAACACGGCGGCGGTGCTCGACGGCGAGATCGACGAGTTCATCGAGTCCGGCATCCGCTGGCGACGTACCTCCGCCTGAACGTCGGTCACGCAGCGTCACCGGTCCATCCGGCCCGGGACCGGACGGGTGACGCACGACTCCCCAGAGTGACCGTCACCCGCTACTCTCGGCTCGAGCAGTCACGCACGGGGCCCGTGTGACTGATGTGACGAGAGGGATCGCCGCCATGAGCGCTGTCGTGAGCCGTGGGATGCGCGTCGCGCTGGTCGCGGGCGCCCTCGCCCTGGGCCCGGTGCTCCTCGCGGGCCCGGCGTACGCCGACACCACGACGCCGACGCCGATCGCGTCCGAGCCGCCCGGCGGCGCCACCTGCCTGCCCGGCACCGAGGCCACCTGCGGCCAGGACCAGGGCGTCAGCCCCACGCCCACGGCCACACCCACCCCGACGCCCACACCGACTCCCTCGGCGACCCCCACCCCCACGCCGACGAGCGCCTCGCCCACGGCCGTCGCCGTCACCACCCTGCCGGTCACCGGGGGGCAGCCCACGCTCGCGCACACCGGCGGCGGGGCCGCCCAGGGCTGGGGCTACGCCGGGACGGCGCTGCTCCTCGGCGGCTCGGTGCTCGTGCTCGCCGCACGCCGCCCCCGCGGCGCGACCGGGCGCTGACCGGCCCGGACGGGCTCGCGCGCGCCCGCCGCGGCTCGCCACGCGTGGCGGACGCGGTGGCCGGAGGTGCTCGGGACGGAACGTAGACTCGGCTGCGGCTCGCCCAGGACGTGCCCGCGTCCGACCCCTTCCCCCCGAGGAGTCAGCCCCCGTGATCCGGTTCGACAACGTCACGAAGCTGTACGCCAACCAGGCGCGGCCGGCCTTGGACGACATCTCGGTCGAGATCGAGAAGGGCGAGTTCGTCTTCCTCGTCGGCGCCTCGGGCTCGGGCAAGTCGACGTTCCTCAAGCTCTGCCTCAAGGAGGAGCGCCCCACGAGCGGCGCCATCCACGTGGCCGGCAAGGACCTCAACCACCTCTCCCGGTGGAAGGTGCCGGCGCTGCGCCGCCAGGTGGGCACGGTGTTCCAGGACTTCCGCCTGCTGCCGAACAAGACCGTGTTCCAGAACGTCGCGTTCGCGCTCGAGGTCATCGGCCGTCCGACCAGCCAGGTCCGCAAGGTCGTCCCCGAGGTCCTCGACCTCGTCGGCCTCGAGGGCAAGTACGAGCGCATGCCCGACGAGCTCTCCGGCGGCGAGCAGCAGCGCGTCGCCGTCGCCCGCGCGTTCGTGAACCGGCCGATGATCCTCATCGCCGACGAGCCCACAGGGAACCTCGACCCGTCGACGAGCGTCGGGATCATGAAGCTGCTCGACCGGATCAACCGCACCGGCACCACGGTCGTGATGGCGACGCACGACGCCGCCATCGTCGACCAGATGCGCAAGCGGGTCATCGAGCTCGAGGGCGGACACCTCGTGCGCGACCAGAGCCGTGGCGTCTACGGGTACGCCCGATGACGCCCGTCCGCTGACCGCCCGGCACCCGACCGCTCCCCGACGTTAGGACCAGCACCGACGATGCGCGCCCGTCTCATCCTCAACGAGGTCGGCATCGGCCTGCGCCGCAACCTCACGATGACGATCGCCCTGGTCATCACGTTCGCGGTGTCGCTCGGCCTGCTCGGCGGCGCGCTGCTCGTGCGCGACCAGGTCGACGTCATGAAGGACTACTGGTACGACAAGGTCCAGGTCTCGATCTTCCTCTGCACGCAGAACTCCGACGCCGCGAGCTGCTCGGCCGGCGCCGTGACGCAGGCGCAGAAGGACCAGATCAAGGCCGACCTCGACTCGCTCAAGCCGCTCGTCGAGGAGGTCTACTACGAGTCGAGCGCCGAGGCCTACGCGCGGTTCAAGGAGCAGTTCAAGAACTCGCCCATCGCGCAGAACGCCAGCCCGGACGCCCTGCCCGAGTCCTTCCGCGTGAAGCTGTCCGACCCGACGAAGTACGACGTCATCGCGAGCGCGTTCGCCGGTCGTCCCGGCATCGACAACGTGGTCGACCAGCGCAGCCTGCTCGACAAGTTCTTCCAGGTGCTCGGCGGCCTGCAGAAGCTCGCGCTGCTCATCGCCGCGTCGATGATCCTCGTGACCATCCTGCTCATCGCGAACGCGATGCGCGTCGCGGCGTTCAACCGGCGGCGCGAGACCGGCATCATGCGGCTCGTCGGCGCGAGCGACTTCTACATCCAGATGCCGTTCCTCCTCGAGGCGGCCATCGGCGCCGCCGCCGGGGCCGCCGTCGCCTCGCTCTCGCTCGTCGGGGTGAAGATCATCCTGGTCGACCGCGTGCTGACGCCGCAGTTCACGATCACGCCGTTCTTCGGCTGGGATGCCGTGCTGCAGGCCTCCATCACGCTGTTCGTCATCGGCATCGGGCTGGCCGCGATCACCGCGTTCTTCACGCTGCGCCGCTACCTGCGCGTCTGATCCCGGCGCCGGCGGACACGGCGCCGCGCAGACCTCGCGCGGGGTGGTTGACCCTCCCGGCTCGCGGGGTAGCCTGGCAGGGCGCCGATCACAGGCGTCACGTCCGTCACATCTGTCACAGGCCCGTCCCCGGCGGACGCGCGACGGACCGGTCCCGCGGCGCCCGGCCGCCGGCTGACGAGGGAGGCACGGTTGCGTCCGACGACCGCCCGACCCGTCCGCCCACGCACCCGCCTGGTGGTGTGGGTCGTCACGCTCGCGACCGTCGCGCTCGGCGTGACCGCCGTCGCCCCCGCCGCCGCGCGTCCCGACATCAACCGCAAGGTGGCCGCGGCGTCCGACGACCTGGCCGCGGCGTCCAAGGCCGTCACCCGGGCCGCGGCCGCGCTCGACCTCGCCCGCGTCCAGCTGCCCGCGGCGGAGCAGGCGCTCGCCGCCGCGAACGCGCGGCTCACGGCGGCGCAGCAGGCGGCGACGAGGGCGACGCGCGTCCAGGTCGCGGCAACCGCCGCGGCGGAGGCCGCGCAGCAGCGGCTCGAGGACGCCCAGGCCCGGATCGCCGACATGAACCTGCAGATCGGCGCGCTGGTCCGCGCGGTGTACACCCAGGGGCCCTACACCGAGCTCGCCGCGATCCTGTCGTCGTCGACGCCGTCGGAGTTCGCCGACCGGCTCGAGGCGATCCGCGCGGTGTCCCGGTCGCAGAACCGCACCTTGCTCGAGCTGCAGGCGGCCAAGGCCGACCTCGCGCTGGCGAGCCTGCAGGCCGAGCAGTCCCGCGCCAAGGCGGCCGACGCGCAGCAGGCTGCGACCGCCGCGCTCGCCGTCGCCGCGGACTCGGCCCGGAGCGCCCAGGCCGCGAAGGCGCGGGTCGCCGCGATCGTCGCCTCGCGCGCGGCGGCGCTCAAGGTCGCCGCGCGCGAGCGGGCCGCGGTGAAGAAGCAGTACGACGCGCTGCGGGCCGAGCAGCGCCGCCTCGCGGCGCTCGACCGCGGCCCGGGCGGCTTCACCGGTGTCCCCTCCGGCAACCTGATCTGGCCGGTCCCCGGGTCCGGCCTCGTCGGCGGCGTCGGCTGGCGGGTGCACCCGGTCTACGGCTACAAGTCCTGCCACACCGGCGTCGACATCCACGCCGGCTACGGGACGCCGATCCACTCGGCCGCCAACGGCCGGGTCATCGCGGTGATCAGCGGCGGTGCGTACGGGCTGCACACGCTCGTCAGCCACGGCGGCGGGATCACGACGATGTACGCCCACCAGTCGCGGACCGCCGTGCGGGTCGGGCAGATCGTCCGCCAGGGCCAGGTCATCGGCTACGCCGGGGCCACGGGCTGGGCGACCGGGCCGCACCTGCACTTCGAGGTACACGTGAACGGCGTGCCCTACGACCCGCTGGGCTGGTTCGGCTCGCCGCGCGTCCCCGTTCCCTGCTGGACCGCCTGAGGGTTCGGCGTACCTCGACCTCGGGTCGAGGTACGTACCTGGTGCGGCTTCCCCGGCGGCCGCGCGGAGCCCCCTGCGGCGCCCCGCGGCGCACGACGCGGCTCGTGGTCCCGGCACGACCTAGACTTCCTTCTCGTGTCCACCCCCACGCCCCCGATCCACCGGGCCCGGCGAGCTGCGCTCGTCGTCGGTCTCGTGGCGGCGGCGTACGCCGGGGGAGTCCTCACCGGGGTCGTGGGCTCGCGCAGCCCGGAGCCCGCGGTGGCGACAACCGGCGTCCTCGACGAGGCGGCGTCCCGGATCATGGCCGACGCCGCCCGACCGGTCTCGCGCCAGCAGCTCGACCAAGCAGCGGTCGAGGGCATGCTCAAGGCGCTCGGCGACCGGTGGAGCGCGTACTACACGCAGGCCGACTTCACCTCGTTCCAGGCGGGTCTCGACGGCCGCTACTCCGGCGTCGGGGTGTGGCTGCGCTCGGCGCAGGACGGCCAGGTGTACGTCGGCAGCGTGCAGCCCGGCTCGCCCGCGGCCGACGCCGGCCTGCTGGCCGGTGACCGCGTCGTCGCGGTCGACGGCTCCGTCGTCGCGTCGCAGTCGCTGGCGAGCGTCGCCGCGGCGCTGCGCGGCAAGGTCGGCTCCACGGTGCCGATCGAGGTCATGCGCGACGGCGAGACGCTGCGCGTCGTCGTCACCCGCGGCGCCCTCGCGAGCGACGACGTGGTCGTGACCCGGCTCAAGGGCGGCGTCGAGGTCGTGCGCATCGCGGCGTTCACCCGGGGCGTCGGCTCGGCCGTGCGCAAGGCGATCGCCAGCAGCGACCAGGGCCCGACCACCGGGGTCGTGCTCGACCTCCGTGCGAACCCGGGCGGCCTGCTCACCGAGGCGGTCGAGGTCGCGAGCGCGTTCCTCGACGGCGGTGCTGTCGTGTCCTACGAGAAGCGCGGCGAGCCGGTCCACCACCTCGACGCGGTCGCCGGTGGCAACACCTCGGTGCCCCTCGTCGTCCTCGTCGACGACGGCACGGCGAGCGCGGCCGAGGTCGTCGCGGGCGCGCTGCAGGACCGCAACCGCGCGGTGATCGTCGGCTCGCGGACGTATGGCAAGGGCAGCATCCAGGAGCCCGCGCAGCTCTCCGACGGGTCGGCGCTCGAGCTCACCGTCGGCCGCTACCTCACGCCGTCGGGGCGCTCGCTCGACGGCGTCGGCATCGACCCCGACGTCCTGGTGTCCGGCAAGGCCGGGTCGGCCACGGCCGAGCAGCGGGCGCTCGAGGTGCTCCGCGGCCTCGTGGCCGCGAGCGACGGCGCGGCGCGGGGCTGACGACGGTGGTTCGGGAGAAGGGCACGAAGTACGTCGCCCAGAACAAGAAGGCGCGCCACGACTACCACATCGAGTCGACGTACGAGGCCGGCATCGTCCTCACCGGCACCGAGGTCAAGGCGCTGCGCGCCGGGCGGGCGTCGCTCGTCGACGGCTTCGCCCAGGTGAAGGACGGCGAGGTGTGGCTGCACAACGTCCACATCCCGGAGTACTCGCAGGGCACGTGGACGAACCACGCGCCGCGCCGGGTCCGCAAGCTGCTGCTGCGCAAGGACGAGATCGCCAAGCTGATCGGCAAGACGAAGGAGGGCGGCCGCACGCTCGTGCCGCTCTCGCTGTACTTCAAGAACGGCTACGCCAAGGTGGAGCTCGCACTGGCCACCGGCAAGAAGAGCTACGACAAGCGGCAGTCCCTCGCCGAGCGCGACTCCAAGCGCGACATCGCCCGCGAGATGGGCCGGCGCATCAAGGGCCGCACGGACTGACCGGTCGCTCGGCACGGATCACGTCGCCGCGCGGCGGGCCGGACGGACTCCCGCGCCGCCCCGCCGTACGGTGTCCCGAGGTCCGACAGGGGAGAGGTTCGACGATGAGCGACGACGGCGGCTTCGAGGAGATCCTCGACGGGTTCTGGCCCTACCGGAGGACGACGCAGGCGTATCGCGCGGTGCCCGCCGAGCCGGTCGACCGGGCGGCGATCCTCGCCGAGATCGCCGACATGGCGCACACCGAGGACGCGCAGGGCGACAAGGGCACGGTCAGCGGCAGCCTCTACTGCGGCGACCACGACCACTACGCCTTCCTCGGCGAGGTCTTCTCGCTGTTCTCGCACGCGAACGTGCTCCAGCGCGACATGTACCCGAGCGCGACGAAGTTCGAGGCCGAGATCATCGCGATGACCTCCGACCTGCTGCACGGCACCGGGGTCGGCGTCGTCACGAGCGGCGGTTCGGAGAGCCTCATCACCGCGCTGTACTCCTACCGCGAGCACGCCCGGGAGAAGCGCGGCGTCACGCGACCCAACGTCGTCATGCCGAAGACCGCGCACGTGGCGCTCGACAAGGGCGCGCACTGGATGGGCATCGAGGTACGCCACGCGCCGCTCACCGACGGCTACGTCGCCGACGTGGCAGCCATGGCCGCGCTCGTGGACGACCAGACGATCGTGCTCGTCGGCAGCGCGGCGAACTACGCGCACGGCCTCATCGACCCGATCGAGGAGATCGCGGCGCTCGCGCAGCAGCACGGCATCGGCATGCACGTCGACGGCTGCCTCGGCGGCTGGCTCCTCCCATGGGTGGAGCGCCTCGGCTACGACGTACCCCTGTGGGACTTCCGCGTCCCGGGGGTCACGTCGATCTC
>JAJXTD010000004.1 GCA_021784035.1 Actinomycetes bacterium
GCGAAGACGGACAGGGTGCGGAACTGGCGCGACAGGTAGGCCGCGGCACCCTCCTGGACCGCCGCGGCGATCTCCTGCATCTTCGCGGTGCCCTGGCTGGCGGCCAGCACCTCGCGGGCGAGAACCCAGGCGACAACGAGGGCGGCCAGTGCGACCAGCGCCACGATGAGGACCAGGGTGAGGTTCCCGCCGGCGACGGTCACGGCGCCCATGGCAGCGGTCAACGACCCGGACATTCAGGCTCCTTGCGTATGAAAGGGGTCCGGTGACAGCCGCACAGGGAGCCCGAACCCTCGAATGCGCCGGAGTCTACGCACGACTGTGACCTGTACCACGGCCAGGACCCGGGTTCGCGGTGCGGCATGGGTCACACCGGGCCTGCAACCGTTGTCATGCCCGACGGCCCGGAACCGGCTACGTCGTACGGTCGCTCGGCCAGACGAGCGTGACGCTCCCGGTGTCGGCCCGGGTCTCCGGCACGACGGCCCGCACCAGGGCGAGGGCGACGCCGTCGTCGTCGTCGGGGACCGAGGGGTCGGTGCGGTCGTGCACCTCGACCTCGAAAGCATGGCCGTCGTCACGCACGACGACGTCGACGGGCGCGGCGACCTCCGCGGCGCCATGGCGCAGGACGGCGCGTGCGACGGCCTCGCCGACGGCGAGCCGGACGTCGTCGACCGTCTCCTCGTCGAGCCCGGCGCGCCGGGCCGCGGCGACCGCGACGAGCCGCGCGGTGCGCACGTGCTCCACCGACGGCGGGATCGACAGCGTGGCGGCCGGCACGGCGGCGCTACTCGCCGAGGGCGTCGGCGACGGACGCGTGCAGCGGGATGAGCTGGTCGAGACCGGTGATCCGGAAGACCTTCGCGACCCGCTCGACGGCGACGACGACGTCGAGGCGGCCCTCGGCCTCGCGGACCCGCTTGAGGGCCTTCACGAGCACCGAGAGACCCGTCGAGTCGAGGAAGTCCACCCGGGACAGGTCCACGACGAGGTCCGTGCGCCCGTCGGCGGTGAGCCGGCTCAGCTCGTGGTCGAGCTGCGGGGCGGTGAAGACGTCCACCTCGCCGATGGCGACGACGACGACGCGGCCGGCTTCCTCACGGGTGCTGACATCGAGATCCACGTCGGCACTCTCGCACAGCACGCGGGATCTCGTCAGGTCGCCCGCGCTCCGAGTTACACGTGGTACCGACCGGTTCGCCGCGGTGAACCGGTGGGTTCGGGGTGTAACTCGCGGAGGGGGGAGGATCAGCCCGTGCCCGCGCCCGATGCCCAGCAGCTGCTCGCCCGCCTCGCCGCGGGGCGCGCGGACCGGCTGCTGCACGTCGAGCGGGTGCCCGCCCGCACCGGCACCGCCGTCGGCTGGCCGGACTGGGTCGACGCCGGCCTGCGCGACGCGTGGACCCGGCGTGGCATCGAGTTCCCCTGGGCGCACCAGGTCGAGGCGGCCGACCTCGCCCGCGCCGGCCGGGACGTCGTCGTCGCGACCGGCACCGCGTCGGGCAAGTCGCTGGCGTACCTCATGCCGGCGCTGACGACGGTGCTCGAGGGCTCGCGCGCGCCGAACGGCCGCGGGGCGACGGCGCTCTACCTCGCGCCGACGAAGGCCCTCGCGCACGACCAGTGGCGCGCCGTCGAGGAGCTCGGCGTCGACGGGCTCCGTGTCTCGGCGTACGACGGCGACACCCCGGACGAGGAGCGCGCGTGGATCCGTGCGCACGCCGGCTACGTCCTCACCAACCCCGACCTGCTGCACCACTCGATGCTCCCGGGGCACGAGCGGTGGGCGTCGTTCCTGCGAGCCCTGCAGTACGTCGTCGTCGACGAGTGCCACGTCTACCGCGGCGTCTTCGGCTCGCACGTCGCCAACGTGCTGCGCCGCCTGCACCGCGTCGCCGCGCGGTACGGCTCCTCGCCGACGTTCGTCCTCGCGTCCGCGACCTCCGGCGACCCCGCGGGCTCGGCGGCACGGCTCGTCGGCCGACCGGTCGAGGCGGTGAGCGACGACGCGTCGCCGCGCGGCGCCACGTCGTTCGCGCTGTGGGAGCCGCCGCTCACCGAGCACGGCGGTGAGAACGACGCGCCCACCCGGCGTACGGCGACGGCCGAGACCGCGGCGCTGCTCACCGACCTCGTCGTCGAGGGCGTGCGGACGCTGGCGTTCGTGCGCTCGCGGCGCGGCGCCGAGGCGGTCGCGATGACGACGCGGGACACGCTCGCCGAGGTCGACCCGGAGCTCGCCGACCGGGTGGCCGCCTACCGCGCCGGCTACCTGCCCGAGGAGCGGCGCGCGCTCGAGGCGGCGCTGCGCGACGGCGAGCTGCTCGGTGTCGCGGCCACGAACGCGCTCGAGCTCGGCGTCGACGTCACCGGGCTCGATGCCGTCCTGCTCTGCGGCTGGCCCGGCACCCGCGCCTCCCTGTGGCAGCAGGCCGGACGGGCCGGGCGCTCCGGCGGGGACGCGCTCGCGGTGCTCGTCGCGCGCGACGACCCGCTCGACACGTACCTCGTGCACCACCCCGAGGCCGTGTTCGGCGAAGGCGTCGAGGCCACCGTGTGCGACCCGACGAACCCCTACGTCCTCGGACCGCACCTGTGCGCGGCCGCGGCCGAGCTGCCCCTCACCGGGGACGACCTGCCGATGTTCGGCCCGGCGACGCGCGAGGTCGTCGACGCGCTGGTGGAGCGCGGGCTGCTGCGCGCCCGGCCGGGCGGCTGGTTCTGGACGCGCCGCGAGCGGGCCAGCGACCTCGCCGACCTGCGCGGCATCGGCGGCGGCCTGGTGAAGGTCGTCGAGGACGGCACCGGCCGGATGCTCGGCACGGTCGACCCGGGCGCCGCGCACACGACCGTGCACACCGGCGCGGTGTACGTGCACCAGGGCGCGACGTACGTCGTCGACCTGCTCGACCTCGAGGACTCCGTCGCCGTCGCCCACCGCGAGGACGTCGACTGGACGACGTCGGCCCGCGACACGACGGACATCCGGATCGTCGAGGAGATCGCGCGCGAGTGCTGGGGCGAGGCCGAGCTCGTGCACGGCCAGGTCGAGGTGACGAACCAGGTCGTGGCCTACCTCAAGCGCCGCTACCTCACCGGCGCCGTGCTCGGCGAGGAGCCGCTGGACCTGCCGCCACGCCACCTGCGCACCCAGGCCGTGTGGTGGACCGTGTCGGCCGCGCAGCTCGAGGCTGCCGCGCTGCGCGACGTCGACGTCCCGGGCGCCGCGCACGCCGCCGAGCACGCGTCGATCGGGCTGCTCCCGCTCGTCGCGACGTGCGACCGCTGGGACATCGGCGGCGTCTCCACCGCCGCGCACGAGGACACCGGGCGCGCCACGGTCTTCGTCTACGACGGTCACCCGGGCGGCGCCGGTTTCGCCGAGCGCGGCTACGCCGCCGCCCGCACGTGGCTCACCGCGACGCGCGACGCCATCGCCGCCTGCGAGTGCCCGGACGGCTGCCCGTCCTGCGTCCAGTCGCCCAAGTGCGGGAACGGCAACAACCCCCTCGACAAGGCAGGCGCCGTCCGCCTCCTCGACGTCCTGCTCGCGGGTGCGCCGCCCGAGGTCGCGCCATGACCGTGCTCCGGGACGACATCGCGGGCGTGGTCCTCGCGGCCGGGGAGGGCACCCGGCTCCGGCCGCTCACGTTCGAGCGGCCGAAGGCGATGTGCCCGGTGGGCAACGTGCCGCTGGTCGACCGGGCGATCGCGCGCGTGGCACCGCACTCGGCCGCGGTCGCCGTGAACGTGCACGAGTCCGCGCCGATGCTGCTCGCCCACCTCGCGGGCAGGGTCCACACGTCGGTGGAGCACGGCCAGCGGCTCGGCACGGCGGGCGCGCTGGGCCACCTGCGGTCCTGGATCGGCGAGCGGCACGTGCTCGTGCACAACGCGGACGCGTTCCTCGACAGCGACCTCGCGGAGCTGCTCGACGGGTGGGGCGGCGAGCACCCCCGGCTCCTCGTCCGCACCGAGGACGGCCCGAGCGACTTCGGCGCCCGGCGGTTCGTCGGGGTCAGCCTGCTGCCCGCGCGCCTGGCCCGGCAGCTGCCCGACGCGCCCGCGGGCCTCCACCGGCTCGTGTGGGCCCCGGCGTACGCCGACGGGACCCTCGAGCTCGTCGAGGCACGCGGGACGTCGATCGACTGCGGCACCCCGGCGGACTACCTGCGCGCGAACCTGCACGTGTCGCACGGAGCGAACGTCGTGGCCGACGACGCGGTCGTGGCGGGCTCGATCAGGCGGTGCGTCGTATGGTCAGGCGCCCGGGTCGAGGTGGACGAGAGCCTGGCCGAGGTCATCCGTACGCCGTCGGTCACCGTGAGCGGCGCCGCGGGCTAACGCAGCCCGGCGTGCGCCGTGGCGACCGGCTCGACCGGACCACCCACGACGCGGGACAGCCAGCCCGACCACGGGGACCGGGGACGGGCCGACGCCGTCAGCCGGACGTCCCCGTCGACGACGGCGCACGTGCGCAGCGTGGCGCCGTTCTGGCGCACGACCCAGGCCGCGGCGGTGCACGCACGGGTCTCGGAGCTCTGCGCCGCGGGAGCCCCGGCCAGCGCGCCGAGGTCGGCGGCGGCCGCCGCGCGCTGACCGGCCGCGACGAGGTCGGCCACCGCACCGCCGACGAGCGCGAGGACGACGAGCAGGCCGACCAGGGCGGCCGCACCGACGAGCGCCGCACCGCGGTCGTCCTTCCGGCGGCGGGTCACGGGGCCCGCTCCACGAGCGCGACCGACGCCGCGTGCAGGTGCACCGATCCCCACCGGGCGAGGACACCCGGCGGGGAGACCGTGCGCGTCACGTCGACGACGACGTGGTCGACGTCGAGGTGCACCTCGACCCGGGCGTCGGGGACGAGGCGACGTGCCTCCTCGCGCACCACGGCCGCGTCGTCGCCGCGCGCCGCCACCCGGGCGGCCGCGCGCGCGGCTTCCCCGACCGCCAGTTGCGCCGGCAGCAGGGCGAGGCACCAGGCCAGAGCACCGGTGACGATCGTCAGCGCGAGGATGCCGAAAGCGGCCTCGACCGTGACGGCCCCGTCGTTCGTTCGGACCCGGGCGCGGTGCGACCCCGGCCGGCTCACGCCGGCCGGGGTCGCGGTGGTCCGCTCCATCACCCGATGCCGAAGAAGGACAGCACGGTGCGGATGATCAGCTCGAAGATCTTCTTGAGGATGTCCAGGAACCAGTCGCTGGTGAGCAGCTTGATGAGGATGCCGCCGAGGCCGGCGGCGGCAACGGTGACGACGGCGTACTCGGCGGTCGCGGCACCGAGGTCGGAGCGGCGGCCGCGGACGCGCAGGCGCAGCGGGGTGACGAAGCGGGCGGACAGACGACGGGTCACAGGACCCCTCCTCGCGGTTGGTCGCCGGCGACGGTCGCCGGCCTGCGAACGGTGCGCCCCCGCGCGACGGCGGGACGCCGGGCTCGGCCACCATCTGGGGACGAAGGGCCGGGCCCGGTGCCTGGGGACAACGCCGTCAGAACAGCGAGCCGGCCCAGGACGCGACGACCGGGACGACGCCGAGCAGCACGAAGGCGGGCAGGAACGCCACACCCAGCGGTGCGGTGAGCCGGACGGCGGCCGTCCGGATCCGCGCCTCGACCCGGGCGCGCTGCGCGGCGCGGGCCTGCTCCGCGACGCGGGGCAGCAGCGACGAGAGCGGAGCACCGGTCTGCTGCGAGCGGGCCGCGGCCCGCGCGAGCCCGGACAGCGCCTCGTCCTCGGCCACCCGGGCCCACACCACGCCGGGGTCGGCGCCCAGGCGGAGCGAGGCGGTGGCGCGCTCGAGAACTGCCGAGGTCGGCTCCCCGACCGCCGCGGCCGCGACCTCGAGCGACCGCTCGAGCGGAGCACCGGACGCGAGGCACGCCGCCACGAGGTCGACGACCAGGGGGGCCTGCCGCTCGAGCGCCTCGCGGTGCCGACGCCGCGCCCCGGGCTCGAGCCGGGCCAGGACGACGGAGACCACCACGGCGGCGACGGCACCGAGCGCCACGCCCGCCGGGCCACCGGCGACGACCGCGACCGCGATGCCGGCGACGAGCGGTACGGCGATCGGGCGGGACCGCGCCGCGGTCCGGGTGGCCGGCCGACGCCGCCGACGACCGCTGCGCCTCGGCGACCGGCGCACCGGTGCGAAAGCGCTCGCCGCGGCGAGCGCCGCGATCACCGCCACGAGCGCCGGGCTCACAGCCCGGCCTCGAGCGACACCGTGATGCGCCAGGCCCACCACGTGCCCAGGCCCTCGAGCGCGATGCCTGCGGTCAGCACGACGAGGCCGGGGGTCGAGCCGAGCAGCCAGTGCCACGGGTCGGCCCCGAGCGCCGAGCCGAGCAGCAGGCCGAGCCCGGGGAGCGCCGCGAGGACGAGAGCGGTCGCGCGCGGCTCGGCGAGCCCGGCCCGCAGCTCGCCGCGGATGCGCTCCGTCTCCCGCGCAGCGTCGGCGAGGGTCGCGAGGGATGAGGCCAGCCCGGCGCCCGATCCGTGCGCCACCTCCCAGCACGCCGCGACACCGCGAACGAGTGCCGACGCGTCGGCGGACGCTAGCGCGGTCGCGACGTCGCCTCCCCCGCGGGCGGCGGCCACCGCGGCCGGGCACACGTCGTAGGAGGCCGACGCCGCGACGAGCGCCGACGCCGGGTCGCGACCGCCACCGAGCTCGGCGACGAGCGCCTCCACCCAGGCGAGCTCGTCCGGGTGGCGCGATCGGCGGACCGGGTGCGTGGGCACCAGGAGCCGCGGAAACTCCTGCGGGACACGGAACCACGCCGGTGGCGACACGGCGAGCAGGGTGGCCACGAAGGCCAGCAGCGGGAGGTACGCCGTCACGACGCCACCTCACCGACCGGCGCCCACTCGCCCAGCCGGCGCCGCAGCCGGTCGAGCCCCGGGCCGGGCTCGACCCCCGCGGTCGCCGTGGGCCAGCTCAACGCGTCGACGAGGACGGTGAACCCGTCGCGGCGCTCGGCCACCGACAGCGACGACCAGCGACGGCGGCCGTCGCGGTCGCGCACGAGGTGCACCACGACGTCGAGCCCGGCGGCGATCTGCGCGTGGACGGCCGCTCGGTCGAGGCCGGCCGCGAGCGCGAGCGCCTCGAGCCGGGCCGGCACGTCGACGGCCGCGTTGGCGTGGACGGTCGCGCACCCGCCCTCGTGTCCGGTGTTGAGGGCGGCGAGCAGGTCGACGATCTCCGCTCCCCGCACCTCGCCGACGACGATGCGGTCCGGACGCATCCGCAGCGACTGCCGCACGAGGTCGCGCAGCGTGATCTCGCCGCTGCCCTCGATGTTGGGCGGTCGGGCCTCGAGCCGGACGACGTGCGGGTGGTCCGGCGCCAGCTCGGCGGAGTCCTCGACCACGACGATGCGCTCGCGCGGCTCGCACATGCCGAGCAGCATCGACAACCAGGTCGTCTTGCCGGTGCCGGTGCCACCCGTGACGAGGACGGCGAGGCGGGCCGCCATGACCGCGCGGATCCACGGCACGACGCCGACGGGCAGGGAGCCGGCCGCGACGAGGTCGGCGAGGACGAAGGCGCGGCGCCGCGGCACGCGCAGCGACAGGCAGGTGCCCGACACCGCCACGGGGGCGAGCACCGCGTGGACGCGGGTGCCGTCGGGCAGCCGGGCGTCGACGTAGGGCGACGCGTCGTCGAGGCGGCGACCGCACGCCGACGCGAGGCGCTGCGCCAGACGACGCACGGCGTCGTCGCTGCCGAACCGGACGTCGACGGGCTCTGCGCCGCTGCCGCGGTCGATCCACACCTCGTCGGGACCGGTGACGAGGACGTCGGTGACCAGCGGGTCGCGCAGCAGCCGGGTGAGCGGCCCGGCGCCGGACATCTCGCCGTGCAGGCGCTCGGCCTCAGCCAGCAGCACGTCGGCCCCGAGCAGCACGCCGTCGGACCGCAGCGCCCGTGCGACGTCGGCGGCCGTGGGCGTCTGTCCCTCGGCGACGAGCACCGAGCGCACCCGGTCGACGACGTCGGGCGGGAGCGTCATCGCGGCACCAGCCGCGCGATGAGCTCGCCGCAGGTGCGCGCAAGCCGCGAGCGCGGCGACAGGCCCGGCGGGTCACCGCGGTCGAGGGCGTCCTCGAGCCGTGGGTCGTAGGCGAGCTCGGCGGCGACGTCGAGGCCGAGCCAGGATGCGAGCTCGTCGGGGTCGAGCGCGTGCCCATGGCGGGGTCGGTGCCGCACCACGAGGCGCAGGTCGGTCCGGTCCCCCAGGGTCGTGACCCGGCGCAGGGACGCGGCCGCACCGCGCACGTCCGGCGTCGCCACCAGCATCACGACGTCGCAGCGCGGGACGACGGCGTCGAGCACGTCCGGCCGGCAGCGCGGCAGGTCGAGCACGACGACGTCGTAGGCGGCGACCGCGGAGTCGACGACCGCGGGGACGGAGTCGACCGGGACCGCGTCGACGCCCGACCGGTCGACGGAGAGCACGTCGACGCCGTGCGCCGACGGCAGCGCGCCGCGGAGTGCCTCCGGGACGAGCAGTCCCGACACCGAGGCGAGGTCGCACCACCGCACACCCGGCTCGTCCTCCGCGCCCAGGACGAGGTCGAGACCCCCGGAGCCGGGGTCCACGTCCGCGAGCAGCACGTCGTGGCCCGCCCGCCGCGCGGCGAGGGCGAGGGCGGTCGCGAAGACGCTCGCGCCGGCACCGCCGGCGCCGGCGACCACGCCCAGCACGGTCGCCCGGCGATGCGCCGTGCGGCGCTCGGCGAGACGCTCGACGAGGAAGCGCTCCCCGGCCGGGAGCGTGACGACGTGCTCGGCACCCAGGGCGAGCGCCGACCGCCAGGGGACGGCCTCCTCACCGGCGTGCGAGGCGACGAGCACGCCGGTCCGGCGGCCGAGCGAGGCGGCCACCGCCTCGTCGGCCAGGTCGTCGCCCACGACGACGATCGGGGCGGACGCCCACAGCCGCCGGCCGGCCGCCGCGGTCGGGACGACGTCGGGCTCGACCCCCGCCGCCACCGCGAGGCGGCGCAGGTCGTCGAGCAGATCAGGGTCACGAGTCAGCAGCAGGGGTCGCTCGGTCGCGGTCATGCCGGCGACGATCCGCAGCCGGCCCGACGCGGCTCAGGACGTCGTCCGGACCCCTGGGGACGACGCGCCCCCGGTCGCAGCTGTGCACGGCCTCAGGCCGCGACGGTGCCGACGGCGTCCCACACCGGCAGCACGAACGGGGCGAGCGTCGCCACCAGGTGGACGACGCCGAAGGCGACGAGCGTGACTCCGGGACGCGCCTACCATCGAGGCATGACCCGGGCGGCCGCATTCTTCGACCTCGACAAGACGATCCTGGCCAAGTCGAGCTCGCTGGCGTTCGCCCGGCCGTTCTACAAGGGCGGCCTCATCGGCCGGGCCGACGTCCTCAAGAGCGCGTACGCGCAGTTCACCTACCTCTCCTCGGGCGCCGACCACGACCAGATGGAGACGATGCGCCACTACATGTCCGAGCTGGTCACGGGCTGGGACGTCGAGACCGTGCGCCAGATCGTCGCGGAGACCCTCGACGAGATCGTCGACCCGATGGTCTACGAGGAGGCGGTCGACCTCATCGAGGAGCACAAGGAGGCGGGCCGCGACGTCATCATCATCAGCTCGTCGGGCACCGAGGTCGTCGAGCCGATCGGCGAGCGGCTCGGCGCGGACCGCGCCATCGGCACGCAGGTCGCGATCGAGGACGGCCGGTACACCGGCGAGATCCTCTTCTACGCCTACGGCGAGGGGAAGGCCGAGGCGATGCGTGCGCTCGCCGAGGAGAACTCCTACGACCTGGCGGAGTGCTACGCGTACACCGACTCGATGACCGACCTGCCGATGCTCGAGATCGTGGGTCACCCCGTGTGCGTCAACCCCGACGTGCCGCTGCGCCGGGCCGCGGCCGAGCGCGGCTGGCCGGTCGTCGACTTCGCCCGTCCCGTGGCGATGCCGTCCGTGCGGCAGCGCCTGGCCGACATCAACACCCGCGGCAACCGCCGCACCGCGCTACGCGTCGGCGCCGCGACCGTGGCCCTCGGCATCGCCTGGTACGCGAGCCGGCGCCGGGGCACCGCGTAGGAGGAGCCGTGCCGGAGCCCGAGCGAGGCGGGACCGTCCCGGCACGCGCCGGGCCGCCCGGCCCCGACCCGTACGACGGACGCCTCGACCTCGACGCGCTCGACGCGCCGGTCGACCTCGACGTGATCGGCACCGACCCGGCCGGCCCGCTGCTCGGCGAGCGGATCGCCCGGATCCTCGAGCGGTCCGGCGTCGCCCCGTTCGTACGCCGGCACCGCCGCACCCTCGTCGTGGGATCGGTCACCACCGTGCTCGCCCTCGGCCTGCTCGGCTCGTGGTGGTTCGCGCGCCCCGTTCCCCTCTCGGCGGCGCCACTCCTGCTCGTCAAGACGAGCGGGCCGGACAGCACGCAGGTCCGGGTCCGCCCGACGGGGCGCGGCCTCGCGGACCTGACGCTCGACGTCGCCGTCGCGTCCGCGGAGCGCCCGGGCGTCACCGTCGTACTCGTCTCGCTCACCGGGCCCGGGCTGTCGCGAGTCGCTGGCGGCGCCGCCTCCCCCGTCGGCACCGCCAACGGCGACACCGAGACCAGGGTCTCGGCGGTGCTGGACTGCGCGTCGCCGTCGGGCAGCGCCGACGCCCTGCGGGCCGACCCGTCCGGGTTCGGCGTCGAGGTGCGTCGTACCGCGCCCGCCGGCGAGGTGCGCGTCGACACGGTCCCGCTCGTGGGCGCGCAACGGCTCGCCCTCGTGGTGCGGCAGACCTGCCTGCAGGCCGTGGCCGACCGCGAGCTGAGGACGACCTCGCTGACCGCGACCCCGCTCGCCGGCGTGGCGGCGGCCGACCTCGCTGTCACCGTGCACGACGCCGGGACGGGGCCGTGGCCCGAGCTGCGCGTCTCGATGCTCGGCCAGCCGTGGGTCGTCAACATCGGCCGCGCGACGGACCTGGCCCCCGGCGGCACGACCACGCTGCGGGCCCGGCTGTGGCTGCAGGACTGCGCCGACCCGTCCGCGGCGCTCGCCGGCGGGCTGCAGGTGCGCACGTCGTTCGCCGCGGTCGACACCGTCCCCTACTCCACCGACAACGCGGGCAACACGTTCCGCCTGCCGGTCGACGCCGCGGCGCGGAAGCAGGTGACCGACGCGTTCGCCGGCGTCTGCTCCAGCGCGGTGCCGGCCGCGACGGTGACCGTCGCCGACGTCCACGGCGGCGCGACGGGCACCACCGCGGGGACGGTCGACCTGACGCTCACCGTGCACGCGGAGGGGGCCGCGCTCATGGAGGTCGACGCCGGAGGCCCCACCGCCGGTGGCGAGCTCACCCCGCTCGACGCCCCCGTGCACCTCGACCACGGCACCGGCGTCCTGCACGCCACGTGGACGCTCCCGGTCTGCGCCGACCTGCTCGCCGCCGGCGTCCCGCGGTTCGGCATCGCGCTCGTGAGCTTCGACGCGAACGGGGGCGAGCGCCGCCCGTACCTCATGCCCGTCCGAGGCGAGGCGTTGCGCGTCGCGCTGGTCCGACTCTGCGGGGAGGCCGCGCGGGGGCTCGTGCCGTGAGCCCGCGGGCGCCGGGTGCCGGACCGGGCCGCCCCGGCTACCGTCGTACGACGCGCGGGACGGGGGAGCGGATGACGGACGACGGCAGGCTCGAGCTCGACGACGCGGGGGGCGTCGTCGAGCGCGGCGGCGCCCGCGCGACCCTCGTCGACCTCTCCGACCCCGATGCCACCGAGGCGTTCACCCCCGCCGCCCTCGCCCCGTGGGTGTCGGCCACCGCGACGCCGTGGGTCCGGGCGCACCGCCGGCCGGTCGCCCTGCTGGTGGTCGGTCTGCTGGCCGTCTCGCTCGCCGGCACCTGGTGGTCCGCCCGCCCCGGGCCCCCGGCGCCGCCGCGTGCGCTCGCCCTGGAGGACGCACCGATCGCCGGGGCCGACCTCGGCGGCCCGCGCATCGACGGGACCGGCCACCTGTCCGTCGCCTACGCCGCCCGTGCGGCGCCCGGTCTCGCCTCGGTCGAGGTACTCGGCCTGCGCGGACCCGGACTGGTGCCGCGCGGGCTCGAGGCGGGTGCCGAGACGGTGACCGGCAGCGGGGTCGCGCTCGTGCAGCTCGGGGCGCACGTCGTCTGCTCCGACCCGGCGATCGTCCCGGCCGTCCCGTCGTCGTACGCGCTGCTCGTGCGCGCCACCGACGCGGACGGGACGGTCGCCGGGGACACGCTCCTGCCCTTCGACGGCTCGACGACGGCGCTGGACATCGCCGTCCGCGACGCGTGCCTGGCGACCGAGCTGCCCGCGCGGGTGTCGATCACGTCCGCGTCGGTCTCCGGCCCGACCGGGTCGTCGGTCGCCGACCTCACCCTCGCGGTGCGGAACGAGGCCGACGTGCCCCTGACGGTCACGACGCCGCGCACCTCGAGCACGTCCGTCGAGACGGACCTGTCCGCGACCGTCCTGCTCGCGCCGCACAGCAGCGGCACGGTGCGCACCCGCCTGCTGGAGCACGACTGCGCGGGTCCGGCGCAGGCCTCGGCGCTCACCGACCTCCCGGGACCGGTGGTCGGTCCCGGGTACCCGATGCCGAGGGGGCAGGCCGGCATCACCGTGCGCATCGGGCTCGGCGCCGAGTCGACGCTCGCCTCGTACCCGTTGCCCTGGACGGTCGCGGAGCTGACCGACCGGCTGGCCGCGATCGCCTGCACCGGTCGCCCGACGGTGTCGGCGCGTCTGGTCGACCTGCAGGGTTCCCGCGCGGCCGGCGGCAGCTGGGTCGTGACGGGGACCTACGACGTGCGGACCACCGGCGTCGGCATCTCCCTCGGCCGCGACCGGTTCTCCGGGCCGCCGGACGGCGCGGGCGCGGCGGTCACCACCACGGACTCGCTCGTGCCGGGGGTGCTGTGGGTGCTGACGCCCGCGCGGCTCGACGGCGGGGCCGGGCGGCTGCCGGTCACGTTCAGCGGCCCGGACTGCCGGGACCGCGACCGCGGCGTGCCGACGTCGATGCCGGTGCGGGTGACGACGGCGGACCGCTCCGTCTACCCCTTCGAGCTGCCGCTGGATCCCGCCGCGCTGGAGCGTGCGGTCGACGCCGCATGCGCGCCGGTCGTCGTCGACCCGGACCCCCGTTCGGGCACGGTCTCCGGCCCCGCCGCGACCGGCTGATCCTTCGCGACGGCCGGTGCGCGGCTCCCCTTCGACTGGATCGCGTCCTGCGACGGCGGGACCCCTCCCCCGACGGCGCAGCTCGCGGTGACCGCGCACCGGACGTCGTACCCCGTCCGTGTGCTCCTCGCGCAGCCGGTGCTGGCGAGGGCCCACGCGGAGACGTGCCCTGCGCTCACGTCGGACGACCTGCAGTCCCACGGCTGGCCGCCGCCGGCGTAGCCGGGCGATTCCTTGATCACCGGAAAGTCAAGGGCACCGGGCACTTCCACCTGAGCACGCACCGGAGTAGACCTGGAAGCACAAGCTCCCCGGAGGGGAGGTGGCACTCACGGGAAGGGCACCGAGAGAGCACCCGAACGACAGCACGGGAACCCGGGCACCCACGCGGCGACAAGCCCACGTAACGGGCGTCTCGAGCCGGGCATGCGGCAGCGCACCCGACCGGACGTATCTCGTCAGCGCTCTGATCACCCGGAGCCCCGTGCCGGCGGAAGGAGCCCCCTGAGCGGGGCTCCTTCTGTGTCCCGGCCCGCCGTTGCCACCCCGTGGTCGTCGACCCGGCGGACCCCACCGGGCGTGCCGACGTCAGCGGAGGTCGGCGAGGATGCGCCGCGACTCGTCCGCGCCGACCCGTACGGTCTCGGCGTGCAGGACGAGCCATCGGGCGACCCCGTCGGGCGTCCCGCTCGCGTAGGCGCGCAGCGCGTCGGCGTACGCCGTCCGCCCGGCGGCGAACAGGCCCGCTTCCGGCACGGTGACGCCGTCCGGGTCCAGCCCTCGCGCCGCCAGCACGAGGCGGGTCATCGCCCGCGCGACGAGCCCCGAGCCCCACACGAACGGGCGCGCCACCGCCACCTCCGCGTGCGCGACCGCGGCGACCACGAGCGCGGGCGCGGCCGTGGGGCGGGTCAGGACGCCGGCGAGGGCAGTCATCCGCCGCGACGCCTCGTCCGCGCCGGGCAGCGCGCCCAGGCGCAGCGGGTCGTCCGCCGTCGCCCCGGAGCGCAGCCGCCCACGCTCGTCGTCCGGCACGAACCCGGCGGCCGCGATCGCGTGCAGCCGCGAGACCACCTGGAGCGGGGCGCGGCCGAGGACGTCGACCTGGCGCGGGATCTCGGTCTGCAGCGCGAGCGACGCCGCGACGACCCGTCCGATCGGCGAGTCGTCCAGCGCGTCGCCGGACACCAGCGCGTCGGGCCGCACCTCCGCCCCGTCGATCGCGGCCGAGGCCCAACCGCCGCGCAGCCGCGACGCGGTCACGACGTCGGCGACGCGGGCCCGGACGGAGCGGTCCCACAGCACGCCGTCGACGCCGGACCGGGCACGGTCGACGGCCTCGGCGACGCCGGGCAGGTGGGCAAGGGCGGCGAGCGCGTCGGCGGGCACGCTGCCACGCTACGAGCCCTCGGTACGGCATACCGCTCTGGGGCCCGGGCGGACGATCACCCTCGAGTCCCGGGACCGGGGACGCGCCCGCGGCGCTACGGTCGCGGCATGAACCCGTTCGCGGTCGTCGCGGCGGCCGCCGCGGGGACGTTCGTCGCGGCCCTCGCCCGGTGGCTGCTGCACCGACGCGACCTCGGCAGCGAGGCCGACCGGGCGACGTTCGCGACGCTGCACACGGCGTCGCTCGCGGCACCGGCCCTGCGCGAGGGGCTCACCCCCGACGCCGCGACGGCGGCCGCGCGCCACCTGCGGACGCTGCTCGGCTCGCGCGGCGTCGCTCTCACCGACACCGAGCGCGTCCTCACCGCCGAGGGGCCGGGAGCCGACCTGCTGGACATGACCCTGGTCGCGCCGGTGCTGCGCACCGGCCGCTCGGCCATGACCCGGCCGCCCGGCACCGCCGGACCCGGGCTGCGGTTCGTCGTGGCGCCGCTCGTCATCGACGACCGCGTCCTCGGGACGCTCGTCGCCGTGACCGACGACGCCACCGCGGTGCTCGCCCGCACGACGACGGAGGTCGCCCGGTGGGTCTCGGCGCAGATCGAGCTCGCCGAGCTCGACGCGTCGCGGGCCCGGCTGGCCGAGGCCGAGGTGCGCGCGCTGCGTGCGCAGATCTCGCCGCACTTCATCTACAACGCGCTCACCGCCATCGCGTCGTACGTGCGGACCGACCCGGAGCACGCCCGCGAGCTGCTGCTGGAGTTCGCCGACTTCACCCGCTACTCCTTCCGGCGCCACGGGGACTTCACGACGCTCGCGGAGGAGCTCCGCTCGATCGACCGCTACCTGACGCTCGAACGCGCCCGCTTCGGCGACCGACTGCAGCTGACCGTCCGCGTCGCACCCGAGGTGCTCCCGGTCGCCGTGCCCTACCTGTGCCTCCAGCCGCTGGTGGAGAACGCGGTGCGCCACGGGCTCGAGGGCCGGGCGGGACCGGGCCGCGTCACGATCCTCGCCGAGGATGCCGGCGCGGACTGCACGATCTCGGTCGAGGACGACGGCATCGGCGCCGACCCCGAGCAGGTCCGGCGCGCCCTGGTGGGTGAGGGCGACGGCGACTCGATCGGCGTCGGTAACGTCGACGAGCGGCTGCGCCTCGCCTTCGGGGACGAGTACGGCCTCGTGGTCGAGACCGGGCCCGGGCTCGGGACCAAGGTCTCCATGCGCGTCCCCAAGTACGCGCCGGGGGTGCACGCGTGAGCGAGGGGGCGACGCAGGAGACCGGGCTGCGCGTGCTCGCCGTCGACGACGAGGCGCCGGCCCGGGCCGAGCTCGCCTACCTCCTCGCCCGCGACCCGCGCGTGACGACGGTCCTCACCGCTGCCGACGGCGCCGAGGCGCTGCGCACGCTCGAGACGACGCAGGTCGACGCCCTCTTCGTCGACATCCGCATGCCTGGCCTCGACGGCCTCGACCTGGCGCGCATCCTGCGCCGGTTCGCGACGCCGCCCGTGGTCGTGTTCGTGTCGGCGTACGACTCGCACGCGGTGGAGGCGTTCGACCTGCGCGCCGTCGACTACGTGATGAAGCCGGTGCGCGAGGAACGCATCACCGAGGCGGTGCGCCGCGTGGTCGAGTCGCGCGGGCGCGTCCCGTCTGCCCCCACGGCGCCGGCACCCGAGGTCGACGACGAGACGATCGCGGTGGAGCTCGGCGGCGTGACGCGCTTCGTCAAACGGTCCGACGTCCGGTACGTCGAGGCGCACGGCGACTACGCGCGGCTCGTCACCGCCGACGGCCGACATCTCGTGCGCGTGTCGCTCGCGCACCTCGAGGCGGAGTGGGCCGCCGCGGGGTTCGTCCGCATCCACCGCCGCTGGCTCGTCGCGCTCCCCGCGATCGACGAGGTCCGCACCGACGGCGGCCGGATGAGCCTGCGCGTCGGCGACGCCGTCCTGCCGGTCTCCCGACGGCACACCCGCGAGCTGCGCGACCGGCTCGTGCGCAGCGCCCGCCCGGGACGGTGAGCCGGAGCCGTGAGCACACCCGAGCGTCCGGCCCGGCGGGAGGCCGTGGTGCACCCGCGCACCGCCGCGGCGCGCACGGCCTCGCGCCGGGGCGTACGCCGCGACGTCCGCGACCAGACGGAGCTCGGCGTCACGATGCTCACGTCGCTGCGCCGTACGCAGCTCCGCCTCGCCGTCCTCGTCGTGCTCGGCGTGGGGGTGGTGGTCGTCGGCATCCCGCTGGTGTTCCTGGAGTTCCCCGCCGTCAGCCATGCGCGGGTCGGCGGCCTGGCGGTCGGCTGGATCATCCTCGGCGTGCTCGTCTTCCCGGCGATCTGCGGGGCGGCCTTGGCCTACGTCCGCCACGCGGAGCGGAACGAGTCCGCGTTCGTCGACCTCGTCGAGCGGTCCTGACGTGACCGAGTCCTGGTGGCCCGTCCTGGCCGTCATCGCCGTCGTGGTCGTCACGTTCGTGATCGGCACGTTCGGGGTGCGCGTCTCGCGCACGACGTCGGACTTCCTCGTCGCGTCGAGGTCGGTGACCCCTCTCGTCAACGCGTCCGCGATCAGCGGGGAGTACCTCTCGGCCGCCTCGTTCCTCGGCATCGCGGGTCTCGTGCTGACCTACGGCGTCGACATGCTGTGGTTCCCCGTCGGCTACACCGTCGGGTACCTCGTCCTGCTCGTCCTCGTCGCCGCACCGCTGCGTCGCTCCGGCGCGTACACGCTGCCGGACTTCGCCGAGATGCGGCTCGGCTCCCAGCGGCTCCGGCTCATCGCGTCGGTCCTCGTCGTCCTCATCGGCTGGCTCTATCTGCTCCCTCAGTTCCAGGGTGCGGGGATCACCCTGCACGCGCTCACCGGGGCACCGTCGTGGGTCGGCGCCGTCGTCGTGGCCGTGGTCGTGGGCGTCACCGTGGCGACGGGCGGGATGCGCTCGATCACGAGCGTGCAGGCGTTCCAGTACTGGCTCAAGCTCGCAGCCATCTCGATCCCGGCGGTGCTCCTCGTCGGCGCGTGGTTCCGCCACGGCGCACCGGTCTTCGCCGCGGGCGACTGGGGCACGCCGCTGTCCGGCTACGGCGGTCGCGACTACCCGGTCTACAAGACGTACTCGATCGTGCTGGCGACGTTCCTCGGGACGATGGGCCTGCCGCACGTCCTGGTGCGCTTCTACACCAACCCCGACGGCCGGGCGACGCGGCGCACGACGCTCGTGGTCCTGGGGCTGCTCAGCGCGTTCTACGTCTTCCCGCCCGTCTTCGGGGCGCTGGGTCGCGTCTACACGCCCGAGCTCGCCGGTACGCCGGCCGCGGACACGGTCGTGCTCCTCCTGCCCGGGCGGGTGTTCGGCGGGTGGTGGGGCGAGGCGCTGTCGTCGCTCGTGGCCGCCGGCGCGTTCGCGGCGTTCCTGTCCACGGCGAGCGGTCTCTCGGTGTCCATCGCGGGAGTGCTGTCGCACGACCTGCTCGGACGGACGCGGCGCTTCGGCGACGGGGTGCGCCGGTTCCGGATCGGCACGCTCGTGGCGGTGGTGGTGCCCTTCCTGCTCGCCCTGGTCGCCGGACAGCTCGACCTCGCGCAGACCGTCACGCTGGCGTTCGCCGTCGCGGCGTCGACGTTCTGCCCGCTGCTCGTCCTGGGCATCTGGTGGCCGCGTCTCACGGTCCGGGGCGCGAGCGCCGCTCTGGTCGTCGGCGGCGGATCCGCCCTCGGCGCCGTCGCCCTGGTCCTGGCCGCAGGGCCCTTCACCGGGTTCGTCGGCGCCCTGCTCGACCAGCCCGCTGCGTGGACCGTGCCACTCGCCTTCGGCACGGCCGTCGTCGTCTCGCTGCGGACCCGGGACCGCGTGCCGCGTGCCACCTCGGCGGCGATGGTGCGCCTGCACGCGCCCGACGAGCTCGACCTCCGGCGCTGACCTCCGGTCCTCGCCGTCACCTCGTCGTCACACCGCCGTCACGCAGGAACGGGTGGCCGACCGCCCGGCGCCCGCGGCCGACCGTTCGGCGCAGCACGACCGACCGACGAGGGCCGTCCGTCGCCGGTCCCCGTCCGTGCGGCGCATGCCCGGCGTCACCCGCTGCCGCCGCCGCTGACGCGCCCCTAACGTGACGCGCGTCACCCCACCCGGCCCCGAGCACGGAGGACCGACCATGGCAACCGCCGTCGACCAAGCCCCCACCAGGAACTCCGCGCCCGCACCTGCGGCCGACGCGGCCCCCATCGCCGACCCGGGCCCGCTGGGCCTCGCGGCGTTCGCCCTCACCACCTTCGTCCTGAGCACCTTCAACGCCGGCATCCTGCCCAAGACGGTCGAGGCCGTCGTCCTGCCGCTCGCGCTCTTCTACGGCGGGTTCGCGCAGGTGCTCGCCGGCATGTGGGAGTTCAAGAAGGGCAACACGTTCGGTGCGCTCGCGTTCACGTCGTACGGCGCCTTCTGGCTGTCGTTCGCCGCGCTCGTCAAGTTCGTCGCGGGCGACCTCCCGGCCGCCGACGCGGAGAAGGGCATCGGAGTCTTCCTCCTCGCCTGGACCATCTTCACGCTGTACATGACGCTCGCCTCGCTGCGCACCAGCGGGATCCTCATCGCGGTGTTCGTGACCCTGTCCATCACGTTCATCGCCCTCACCGTCGGCGCCTTCGCCGGCAACTCCTCGATCAGCACGCTCGGTGGCTACCTCGGCCTGCTCACCGCACTCGAGGCGTGGTACGCCTCGGCCGCGGGCGTCACGGCCTCGACCTTCGGGCGCCCGGTCCTCCCCACCTGGGCGCGCTGATCCCAGACGGACGCCCCACGCCCCGGACCCGACCTCACGCGGGTCCGGGGCGGTCCGCTCCGCTCTTGCCCTGTCCCGACCACCCCTGGTGAGGTAGACAGTGACGACCACGACCCCCGCCACCCCGAACGAGTCACCCACGAGGAGCGACGTGAGCCACGACGCCATCGAGAACCTCTCGCGCGAGGACCGCGCCTTCCCGCCGTCCGCGGAGTTCGCCGCGCAGGCGAACGCCACGGCGGCGCTCTACGACGCGGCCGCGGCAGACCGGATCGCGTTCTGGGAGGAGCAGGCCCGGGGGCTGCAGTGGGAGAAGCCGTGGCACACGGCGCTGGACTGGTCGGGGGCGCCGTTCGCCAAGTGGTTCGACGGCGGGAAGCTCAACGTCGCAGTCAACTGCGTCGACCGGCACGTGGCCGCGGGGCACGGCGCGCAGGTGGCGTACCACTTCGAGGGCGAGCCCGGCGACTCCCGCGACATCACCTACGCCGAGCTGCTCACCGAGGTGTGCCGCGCGGCGAACGCGCTCGAGTCCCTGGGCGTGCGCGCCGGCGACCGCGTCGCGATCTACCTGCCGATGATCCCGGAGGCCGCCGTCGCCATGCTGGCGTGCGCGCGCATCGGCGCGGTGCACTCCGTGGTGTTCGGCGGGTTCTCGGCCGAGGCCCTGCGCTCGCGCATCGAGGACGCCCAGGCCGTGCTCGTCATCACCAGCGACGGCGGGCACCGCAAGGGCAAGCCGATGGCGCTCAAGCCCGCGGTCGACGAGGCCGTCGCGGCGTCGCCG
Organism: Actinomycetes bacterium; assembly: GCA_021784035.1. Lineage (GTDB taxonomy): Bacteria > Actinomycetota > Actinomycetes > S36-B12 > CAIYMF01 > Longivirga. The sequence continues at coordinate 20,159 of JAJXTD010000004.1, forward strand.
TCGGTCCGCAACGTCCTCGTGGTCAAGCGCACCGGCCAGGACGTCGAGTGGACCGACAAGGACCTGTGGTGGCACGACGTCGTGGACGCCCAGCCGGACACGCACGAGGCGGCGTCGTTCGACGCCGAGCACCCGCTGTTCATCCTCTACACGTCGGGCACGACGGGTAAGCCCAAGGGCATCCTGCACACCACCGGCGGCTACCTGACCCAGGTCACGTACACGCACCGCACCGTCTTCGACCTCAAGCCCGACACCGACGTCTTCTGGTGTACCGCCGACATCGGCTGGGTCACGGGCCACTCCTACGTCGTGTACGGCCCGCTCGCGAACCGTGCCACGTCGCTGATGTACGAGGGCACCCCGGACACCCCGCACAACGGCCGCTGGTGGGAGCTGGTCGAGAAGTACCGCGTCTCGATCCTCTACACCGCACCCACCGCGATCCGCACGTTCATGAAGTGGGGCGAGGACATCCCCGCGCGCTTCGACATGTCCTCGCTGCGCGTCCTGGGCTCGGTCGGCGAGCCGATCAACCCCGAGGCGTGGATGTGGTACCGCCGTGTCATCGGCGGGGAGCGCTGCCCCATCGTCGACACGTGGTGGCAGACCGAGACCGGCGGGATCATGATCAGCCCGCTGCCCGGCGTCACCGAGACCAAGCCGGGCTCGGCGATGACGGCGCTGCCCGGCATCGGCGCGCAGGTCGTCGACGACGAGGCTCGTCCGGTCGGCAACGGCGGCGGCGGCTACCTCGTGCTCACCGAGCCGTGGCCTGCCATGCTGCGCGGGATCTGGGGCGACAACCAGCGCTACGTCGACACGTACTGGTCGCGCTGGAACGGCCTCTACTTCGCCGGCGACGGCGCGAAGCTCGACGAGGACGGCGCGATCTGGCTGCTCGGCCGCGTCGACGACGTCATGAACGTCTCCGGCCACCGCATCTCCACCACCGAGGTCGAGTCCGCCCTCGTGTCGCACCCGTCCGTGGCCGAGTCGGCCGTCGTCGGGGCGAGCGACGACATGACCGGTCAGGGCATCGTCGCCTTCGTCATCCTCCGCGAGGGCGTCGACCCGGGCGAGAACGTCGTGGCCGATCTGCGCAACCACGTCGCGCACGAGATCGGCCCGATCGCCAAGCCGCGGCAGATCCTGCTCGTCGCCGAGCTGCCCAAGACCCGCTCGGGCAAGATCATGCGCCGGCTGCTCCGCGACATCGCCGAGCACCGCGAGATCGGCGACGTCACCACCCTCGCCGACGCCAACGTCATGACCCTCATCGGCCAGGGCCTCGACAGCGCCAACGCCGAGGACTGACCCTCCCCTCTCCGCAGGGATGTGTCGCAGGACGTCCTGGGGCACATTCCTGCGGATGTCGGTAGGTTGGCTGGGGTGAGTCGGTCGGGCGGGGACGAGCCGAGGCTGGTGTTCGAGCGGCTCCCGCTGGCCGAGCGCTCACGGCTGCTCGAGGCACTGCGCGAGGAGACCGTCGGCGGCGCGCTGCTGCTGGGCGCCGCGGTCCTCGCGCTCGCGTGGGCCAACTCCCCGTGGCGCGGGTCCTACCACTCGCTCGCGGCCCTCGAGGTCGGCCCGGAGTCGCTGCACCTGCACCTGTCCCTCGCGACCTGGGCGGCGGACGGCCTGCTGGCGGTGTTCTTCTTCGTGGCCGGTCTCGAGCTCAAGCACGAGCTCGTCGTCGGGACGCTGAGCAGGGCCTCGCAGGCCGTCGTCCCCATCGTCGCCGCGCTGTCGGGCATGGTGGTCCCGGCGCTGCTGTACGTCGGCACCGTGCACGCCCTCGGCGACGCCGACGCCGCCGTCGGGTGGGGCATCCCGATGGCGACGGACATCGCCTTCGCCCTCGCCGTCCTCGCCGTCATGGGCGCGAAGCTGCCGGTGGCGCTGCGCGCGTTCCTGCTCACCCTTGCCGTCGTCGACGACCTCGGCGCGATCCTCGTCATCGCCGTGTTCTACGGCCACGGGTTCTCGCCGGTGCCGTTCGCCCTCGCGATCGCGGGTCTCGCGGCGTACTGGGTCCTCCAGCGGCTCCGCGTCGACTCGTGGCTCGTGCTCGTCCCGCTGGCCCTCGTCGTGTGGGGGCTCATGCACGCGAGCGGAGTCCACGCCACCGTCGCCGGCGTCGCGCTCGGGCTGCTCACCCGCGTTCGTCCCGACCCGGGCGAGGCACACGCCCCGGTGGACCGCTTCGAGCACGCCGTGCGCCCGCTGTCGGCCGGCGTGTGCGTCCCGCTCTTCGCGTTCTTCTCCGCCGGAGTCACGTTCATCGGGCTCGGCGGGTCCGCGGTCACCGAGCCGGTCGCGGTGGCCGTCGTCGTGGGGCTCGTCGTCGGCAAGCCCCTCGGCGTCTACGGCGGCGCCCGGATCGTCGCCCGGTTCACCCGGGCCTCGCTGTCGAGCTCATTGCGCTGGGCCGACGTCCTCGCCGTCGGGATCCTCGGTGGCATCGGCTTCACCGTGTCGCTGCTCATCGACGAGCTGGCGTTCACCGACGACCCCGGGCGCACGACGGCGGCGAAGATCGGCGTCCTGCTCGCCTCGGTCCTCGCGGCCCTGCTCGCCTCGGTGGCGCTCACCATCCGCCGGCGGGCCTACGCCGCCCTGGCGGAGGTGGAGGAGCGCGACGACGACGGCGACGGGGTGCCCGACGTGTACGGCTCCGACGCCAACTCGCCCGGCAGTCGATAGCCTCTACGAACGGTCCCAGGGTGGGACGGCAGGGAGGTCCGTCGTCGTGAGCGAGCAGCAGTCCCTCGGCTCCCTGGTGAAGGGCGTCGCCGAGGACGTCTCCACCCTCGTGCGCGGCGAGATCGAGCTGGCCAAGACCGAGATCCGCGAGAGCGCGAAGACGGCCGCGAGCGGCGGCGCGCTGCTGGCCGTGGCCGGCGTGACCGCCTTCCTCGGCGTCATCTTCCTGCTGCTCACGCTCGCCTGGGTGCTCGTGCAGCTCGGCCTCCCGATCTGGGCCGGCTTCGGCATCGTGACGCTGCTGCTCGTCCTCGTCGCGGTCGTCCTGTTCGTCGTGGGCCGCAAGCGGCTGGCGTCGGTCAAGGGCCCGGAGCGCTCCGCGGCGTCGATCGCCAAGACCAAGGCGGTCCTCGCGCGCCGGCCCGCCGACGACCTCGGGTAGGTCCGCGCACCGTGCTGCCCGACCCGCTCGACGTCGTCCGCGCCGAGGGCCCCTGGGCCCACCGCGACGTCGTGGCCAACGCCTGCCGGTTCCACGTCGTCGAGGCCGGTGGCGGGCCCCTCGTCGTCCTGCTGCACGGCTTCCCCACGTTCTGGTGGACCTGGCGCCACCAGCTGCAGAGCCTGTCCCGGGCCGGCTACCGGGCCGTCGCGGTCGACATGCGCGGCTACGGCGGCAGCGACCACACGCCGCACGGCTACGACCCGCTGACCCTGGCCGCGGACGTCGCCGGAATCGTGCGCACGCTCGGCGAGCCGTCCGCCGTCCTCGTCGGTCACGGCTGGGGCGGCCTGGTCGGCTGGACCGTGGCGGCGCAGCACCCGGACGTCGTCCGCGGGCTCGTCGCCGTCGGGATGCCGCACCCCGTAGCGCTGCGCCACGCCTACCTCGCCGACCCGCGCCAGCGCCGGCTCGGCGGCTACGCCCTCGGGTTCCAGCGCCCCTTCGTCCCGGAGCGGCAGCTCGTGCGGGACGACGCCGCGCTCGTCGAGACCTACCTGCGCCGCTGGTCCGGGTCCTCCTGGCCCGACCGGGAGACGGCCGACGTGTACCGAGCGGCGATGCTGGTGCCGAACACGGCGCACTGCTCGATCGAGTTCCACCGCTGGGCGATCCGCTCGATCCCCCGCCGCGACGGACGCCGCTTCCAGGAGGCGGTCGCCGCACCCGTCACCGCTCCGGTCCTGCAGGTCCACGGCGTCTCCGACGGCGCGATCCTGCCGTCGAGCGTCGACGGCTCCGCGGCCTACGCCGGCGCCGGCTACGCCCGAGCAGACATCGAGGGCGTCGGTCACTTCCCGCACGAGGAGGACCCGCTCGCGTTCGACGCGGTCCTCCTGCCGTGGATCGAGACGCTGCCCCGAGCCTGACGCCGAGGTCCCTGGCATGCTCGGGGACAGGGACGACGCGACGCAGGAGGACCCATGGACGTGCCCGCGGGCTGGTACCCCGACCCGGCCTCGCCGACGTCGGCGCGCTGGTGGGACGGCACGGGCTGGACCGAGCACACCCTGCCGCTCGACCAGCTGCCCCCTGCGCCGCAGCCGGCGCCGTTCTCCGTCCCGGACGGCTCGACCCTCGTCCTGCCGGCGCCGTCCGCCGACGTCGTCCCCCCGCTCGTCCCCGCCCCCGACCAAGGCCCGGACTACGCCGACACCGCGGTGTACCCGGCGGCCTACGCGCCCGCGCCGTCCGCCGCCGCACCCCCGGTGCGCCGCTCGGTCGGCTGGGGCGTCATCGCGCTCATCGGGGTCCTGGCGGTCGTCCTCGTCGCCGCCGGCGTGCTCGTGGTCAGCGGCCTGACCTCGGGCTCCGGCGGGAACGGCTCGACCGCCTCGTCGGGGACGCCCACCGCCGCCCCGCCCTCCGCCTCGGCGTCCGGCGGCGGCGCCGCGCCCGCGACGGCCGCCGAGGCGGCCGCGGTGCTCGAGACGTTCAGGCCGACGGCGCCGACCCTGCCCGCCGGCGTCGAGGCCACGCTGATCCCGCAGGGCGACGTCGCCCAGGGCCAGAAGACCCTCGACGGCTGGTGCTCGGACTCCTACGCCACCGAGAAGGACCGCATTGCCCGCCGGCAGTGGGCCCTGACCCAGGGCGGCCAGGACGTCGGGCTGTCCATCGAGTCGGTGGCCTACGGGACGCCGGAGCAGGCCGCCGCGGCCCTCGCGGAGTTCACCGCGCGGACCAAGGCGTGCCGCGACGTGAGCCTCACGTCGGACGGCACGAAGCTGGTCCAGAACCTGGTCTCCTCCACGGCGCTGTCCGGCCTGCCCGCGGGCATCTCGGGGTACCGCGGCACCATCACGGTCGACGCCACGCCGACCACGGGCGCCGCGTTCTCGCTGAACTCCACCTCGACCGTGCAGCAGAAGGGCCAGTACCTCACCATCGTGTGGACGAACCAGGGGACGCCGATCACCGCGGCCGACGAGGCGGTCATCGACCGCTTCGTCGCCCAGCAGACCGCCGCCCTGGCGACCACGACGTCCTGATCCGGGCCCGCGGCGCGCGGGCGCCGGTGCGGCGGCGGCCCGTGGCGGTGCGCCCGAAGGCACGTCCGGCGCCAGGGGCCCGACCTACAGTGGGCCCGGAGCACCGGGAGGGGCGATGAGCGACGAGCACGCGACGTACGGCCCGCCGGAGCACGGCGTCCGCGACCTCGACGACGCGGAGCACGCCCGGCTCGTCGCCGTCGTCACCGCGACGTCCGTGCACGGGACCGCCGCGATGCGGCGCCTGTGGGACGACCTCGTGGCCGACCACGGCCCGGAGGCCGCCTCCCGCGTGTGGCAGGAGGCGCTGGCCTCCTCCGACGTCGGCCAGACCTGACCGGGGCTCACTTCGTGGCGCACGAGCCCGTGTCGACGGGCGTGTCCGCGGTGGAGCCCGCCCGCGCCGCCGTCGCCACCTGGTCGGCCGTGAGGGCATAGCCCGTGTCGGGGTCGTCGACCGCCGACGCGAACACCACGCCGTACACGCGTCCCTCCGCGGAGAGCAGCGGGCCGCCGGAGTTGCCGGGACGGATCGTCCCGCGCACGGCGTAGATGTCGCGCACGACCTCGCCGTACCCGTAGATGTCCGTGCCGCGCGCGGTGATGCGGCCGCGTACGCGCGCGGCCGTCGCGGTGAGCACGCCACCGCCCGGGTAGCCGGCGACCACCGCGGGGTCCCCGCTGCGGGCCGACGTCGAGAACCTCAGCGCCGACAGGCTCAGCCCTGGCACCTCCAGGACGGCGACGTCGACGCGCGGGTCGAAGTAGACGACGCGAGCCCGCAGGGGGCGGATCGAGCCGCGCACGATCACGCCCGGGTTCTGGACCCCGGCGACGACGTGCGCGTTGGTCATGACGCGGTCGCGCGCGTAGACGAAGCCGGAGCCGTCGACCTGGGTGCCGCAGTCGGGGGCGATGCCCTCGATCTTGACCACGGAGCCCAGGGCGGCCCGGACCGCGGGGTCGGTCACCAGCGTTGCGTCGGGCGGCTCGACCGGGATGACCGGGTCGAGGGTGAACCCACCGAACGCCTGCGGGAACCCGGTGGAGTCGAGCGCCGAGCGCAGGCCGCTCACCCAGTCGCGCGGGGCCCGAGGCATGAGCTCGTCGATCCTGCCGAGCACGGTGGAGCCGCGCACCTCGGTCGAGAGCGCACCGAGCGGCACCAGGAGCAGCGCCGAGGCCACCACCCAGGCGACGAGGGCCAGCGACAGGACCCCGAACACCGAGCCGCCGACCGAGTCGACGAACCGTGCGGGCCGCCACGTGACGACCCCGCGGATCCAGCTGCCGAGCAGGCCGGCGAGCGCGTTGCCGATGCCGGCGGCGACCACGACGATGCCGATGCCCAGGACGACCGCGACGACGCCGGTCAGCGACCCGACCAGGTGCGGCGCGACGAGCGCTCCCACGAGCGCTCCGCCGATGAACCCGGCGAAGGACAGGACACCCCCGACGAGACCGTTGCGCCAGCCGGTGAGCGCGGCGAGCACCGCGAGCACGATGAGGACGTAGTCGACGAGGTTCATCGGACGTCCGGCACCGGGCGCAGGACCGAGGCGTCCCAGGGACGCTCCCAGCCGCAGAGCGCGAACAGGCGGGAGAGCAGCCCGGCGGTGAACCCCCAGACCAGCAGCCCGCGCACCTCGAACGCCGGGCCGACGAACCCCGACGGGTGGCTCACCGACACGCGGTTGGCCGGGTCGAGCAGCTCGGCGACGGGCACCCGCACCACGGACTCGACCTCGCCGGGGTCGACGACGCCGATGGGGGACGGGGCGCGCCACCAGCCGAGCACCGGGGTGACGACGAAGCCGCTCGGCGGCAGCCACAGCGCCGGGAGGGTGGCGAACACGTGCACGCCCGACGGGTCGAGCCCGGTCTCCTCCTCGGCCTCGCGCAACGCGGCGGCCACGACGTCGGCGTCGGTGTCGTCGACGGCGCCGCCGGGGAACGCCGGCTGCCCCGGATGGCTCGACACCGTGGCGGCGCGCTGGATGAGCAGCAGGTCGGGACCGTCCGGACCCTCGCCGAAGAGCACGAGCACGGCCGACTCGCGGCCGCCCGCCTCGGGCGGCAGGAAGCGGGAGAGCTGCTCGGGCCGCACGGTGCGTGCGGTGTCGGCGACGGGACGCAGCCACTCCGGGAGCGTGTCGTACGGCGTCACGACGGGACCGTCACGCCGAGGTGCTCGGTGACGAGTCGACGCAGCTCCACGCCGCTCGTGATCGCGCCGTGCTGTTCGAAGGTGATCGCGCCGTCGGCGTCGACGAAGTAGGTCACCGGCAGGCCCGAGCCCCACCTCATCGGTGCCTTGGAGACGCCGCGATCGTCACGCGCGGAGGGGTAGTGGACGCCGGCGTCGGAGAGCAGCGAGAGCGCCGACGCCGGGTCGTCGATGGCGTCGAGCCCGACGACGCGCACCGTGCCCTGCGCCGACGCGGCGAGGTCGGCGAACCGGGTGAGCTCCTCCCGGCACGGCCCGCACCACGACGCCCAGACGTTGACGACCGTCGGCGTGCCGCGCAGGCCCGCGAGGCGGACGGCCGGCCCGTCGCCGAGGCAGGGGAGCGTGACGTCGGGCAGGCCGTCGGTGCGCGCGGCGGCAGAGGGGTCGGACGCCGGGCAGTCGGCGAGGTCGGCCGCGGCGACGAGGTCCGCGGGCGCCGGCAGCCCGGGCGACGCAACGCCCGAGGAGCCCGACGACGCGGGCGTGACCCGGGTCCCGGCGTCGCCGGCCGAGCCGCAGCCGGCCAGCACGGCGGTCGCGGCGACGAGCGGGGCGAGCCGCGCGGCGTACGGCGTACGGCGGCTCACCTCGGGCCCTCGGTCGTGATCAGCCTCGCCGCCTCGACCGGGTCGGTCGGGCCGGTGCCGAACGACGGGCACAGGCGGGCGAGCGGGCAGGCGCCGCAGGCCGGCTTCTTGGCGTGGCAGCAGCGCCGTCCGTGCCAGATCACGCGGTGGGACAGCATCGTCCAGTCGCGGCGCTCGATGAGGCCGCCGATCTCGGCCTCGACCTTGTCCGGGTCGGTCTCCGCGGTCCAGCCGAACCGGCGCACGAGGCGGCCGACGTGCGTGTCGACAGTGATGCCCGGGACGCCGAAGGCGTTGCCCAGCACGACGTTGGCCGTCTTCCGCCCGACACCCGGCAGGGTGACGAGGTCGTCGAGCCGCCCCGGCACCTCGCCGTCGAAGCGGTCGCAGAGGGCCTGCCCCAGACCGATGATCGACGTCGCCTTGTTGCGGAAGAAGCCGGTCGAGCGGATGGCGTCCTCGAGCTCGTCCCGGTCGGCCGCGGCGTAGTCGGCGGCCGTGGGGAAGCGGGCGAACAGGCCCGGCGTCACGAGGTTGACCCGGCGATCGGTGCACTGCGCCGACAGGATCGTCGCCACCACGAGCTCGAGCGGCGTGGCGAAGTCCAGCTCGCACCGGGCGTCCGGGTAGGTCTCCGCCAGGATCCGGTGCATGCGCCGGGCCCGCCGGACCAGCGCGGTGCGGGTCTCCCCCGTCGGCGTGGTCGTCTGGGTACCGGGCACCACGGCAGCCTACGTCGGCCGACGGACGCCGCGTTCGACCGGCCATGGCGCAGCGTCCTCCTCTAGCGTTGCGCCCGAGGCGGATCGCGGGGAGCACCGAGGAGCGGCTGGAGCAGTGTCACGACGGATCGGGTACGCCTCGCACGTTCAGGACCTCGCGGCGGAGCGCCGCGCCGCCGCCGCCCGGGAGCGGCGCGCGGCGCGTAAGGCGGCCCGGGCCGCCGCCCCACCGCCGGAGCGCGACCCGGTCTACGACGGACTCTCGCTCGCCGACCTGCGGGACGCCCGCGCCGGGCTCGGGGCGGAGGAGACGCGCGTCTCCTACTGGCTCCGGATCATCCAGGAGCGGCTCGACGGCCTGCGCGCGGAGCAACCGGACGTCGTCCGCGTCGACCTCGCCAGGGCGCTGCGCGACGCCCACGGCTCGATCCGCCGGCTGGCGGCCCTCGACGCCCGGCCGGTCGACGACGTCGCGCCGTTGCCCGACCTGGCCGAGATCTGGGCTCGGCGGGTGGACCGGACGGACGCGACGGCGCTCGCGCGGCTGGAGCGGGACCTCGGTGCCGCGGAGCGGGCGCTGGCGGCGTACCGCCAGGAGGTGCACCGCCGGGCCGACCTGTTCACCGTCGAGCTCATCGCGCGCTACCGCGAGCAGCCGCAGCTGGCCCTGCAGATCCTCCCGAGCGACCCACGGCGCCGGCACCGGGGGCGCTGAGCCGCCTCGGGCGGCACGCAGAGCCGCCTGAGCGGGGACTTCGGTACGCGCCGGGCGTGGGATAGGACACACTGTCCCTCGGCTGATTCCGCCGCGACGATGCGGCTGCCCTCAGGGAGGACCCCCGTGGACGACGTGCTCATGAGCGCGCCACTCTTCGCCGCTCTCGACGTCGAGGCCGCCGCGGCCCTCAAGACGTCGATGGACGAGCGCCGCCTGCTCAAGGGCGACATCCTGTTCTCCGAGGGCGACCCGGGTGACCGCCTCTACGTCGTGACCGAGGGCAAGATCAAGCTCGGGCACGCCTCCGGCGACGGCCGCGAGTCGCTGCTCGCCGTGATGGGCGAGGGCGAGATGTTCGGCGAGCTCTCGCTGTTCGACCCCGGTCCCCGCACCGCCACGGCCACCGCGCTCACCGACGCCACCGTGCTGGGCCTCGGCCACGCCGCGCTCCGTCCGTGGCTGACCGGCCGCCCCGAGGTCGCCGAGTCGCTGCTGCAGGCGCTGGCCCAGCGGCTCCGGCGTACCAACGACACCCTGGCCGACCTCGTGTTCTCCGACGTCCCCGGCCGCGTCGCCAAGGCGCTGCTCGACCTCGGCGAGCGCTTCGGCCAGTCCAGGCCCGACGGCCTGCACGTCACCCACGACATGACGCAGGAGGAGCTCGCCCAGCTGGTCGGCGCCTCGCGCGAGACGGTCAACAAGGCCCTCGCCGACTTCGCCTCACGCGGCTGGCTGCGCCTCGAGTCCCGCTCGGTCGTGCTGCTCGACGTCGAGCGCCTGCAGCGTCGCGCCCGCTAACCGCGGGGTTGTCACTGAGGGTGGCCCTGGTTGCTTCTAGCGCGACCAAGGCCACCCTCATGTGGAACGCCCCCGACGCGCGCCGGTCACCCGTCGCGCAGGTAGGCCAGCTGGGCGAGCACCGAGAGCCGCGCCGCGGGCCACACCTCGCGCGGGACGTCGGCGTAGACGTCGGCCACGACGCGGTCGGCGATGTCGGGCTCGCCGTGCGGGCGCGAGTGCCACCAGTCGTCCCCGAGCGGGACGCCGAGGGCCGCAGCGACGTCGGGGTCCGAGCCGCCGACCCGGCGGAGCGAGGCGCGCACCTGCTCGAGCCGTTCCTCGCGGTGCGCGAGGTACGCCGTGACCGCGTCGGCGGGGGCCGTCAGCGCCGGCCCGTGGCCGGGCAGGACGTACGACGCCGACGTCTCCTCCGCCAGGCGGCGCAGCCGCAGCAGCGACGCGAGGTAGTCGCCCAGCCGGCCGTCCGGGTGCGCGACGACGGTCGAGCCCCGGCCGAGCACGGTGTCGCCGGTGAGCAGCGCGCCGTCGGCCGGCAGGTGGAACGACAGCGAGTCGCCGGTGTGGCCCGGGGTCGCGACGACGGCGACGTCGAGACCGCCCACGGCCACGACGTCGCCGTCGGCCAGGCCCTCGTCGCCGAGCCGCTGCGCCGGGTCGAGCGCGGCGACGGACGCGCCCAGCCGACCGGCCAGCGCGCGCGCACCCGCGGAGTGGTCGGGATGGCCGTGGGTCAGCAGGATCCGCGGCACGCGCGCGTCGCCCACGGCGGCGACGACCGCGGCGAGGTGCACCGGGTCGTCGGGACCAGGGTCGACCACGATCGCGAGCGCCGAGCCCGGCTCCCGCAGCACCCAGGTGTTCGTGCCGTCGAGGGTCATCGGGCCCGGGTTGGCGGCAAGCACGCACACGGCACGCCCGGTGACGGTGCCGCCAGTCCAGGGCCCGCCGTCGCCGAGGGGTACGACGGCCCCGCTCACGAGTCGGGCCGCCGCGGCGCGACGCCGTCGGTCTCGCTCGCCGCCGGCTCGCCGCCCGGCCGCAGGACCTCGCGGGTCCGGTCGTGCAGGAGGTGCCAGGACACCGTGCCGTCGCGGTCGAGGTAGGGCGCGGGGAGGATCGGCGCGACCTCGACCTCGGCGGCCGCGGCGAGCGCGGACGCGGCGTCGGCGTGCTGCGCGAGGAACGCGAGCGTCGCGGCGGTCGGCGGCAGCATCGCCAGCCGGCCCTCGTCCGACGCGGCGAGCGCGTCGGACGGCCGCCACCACGCGGAGCGGTCGGCCTCGCCGTCGACGTGGCGGGCCTCCTGTCCGGTCGGCTGCGCCGTCATGAAGAACCGCGTGTCGTAGCGCCGGTCCTCGACCTCGGGCGTGACCCAGTGGGCGAACGGCACGATCGCGGCGTCGTCGACCCGCAGTCCACGGCGTAGGAGCAGCTCGACGAACGTGACCTCGCCCGCGACGAGCGCCACGCGGTCGGCCTCCAGCCCGGCGTCGACCGACGCGGTCGCGCCGTGCTCGTCGAGGGCGAGCAGGACGCCGCACTCCTCGAACGTCTCGCGCGCCGCCGCGACGACCAGCGCCCGGGGGTCGACGGCCGACGTGCGCGCGGCGACCACCGCGAGGTCGGCCCGCCCGGCGACCGGCACGAGCGAGTCCGACCCCTCGACGGCGCCGCCGGGGTACACGTGCATGCCGGCGGCGAACGCCATCGACGTCGTACGACGCATGAGGAAGACCTCGAGGCCGGAGTCGCCGTCGCGCAGCAGGCAGACAGTCGCGGCGTCGCGGACGGCCGGCGGGGTCCAGACGGTCTCGCCGCGCGCGATCGACTCGGCCCGCTCGCGCATCCGGGACGGCAGGCGGGACTCGTCCAACCCTCCGCCGGTCAGTCGGCGACCTCCACCACGATCTCGACCTCGACCGGGGCGTCGAGCGGCAGCGCGGCGACGCCGACCGCCGAGCGGGCGTGCACGCCGGCGTCGCCGAAGGCCGTGCCGAGCAGCTCGCTCGCGCCGTTGACGACGCCCGGCTGACCGGTGAACTCCGGGACGCTGGCCACGAAGCCCACGACCTTGACCACGCGGACGACCTTGTCGAGATCGCCGACGACCGACTTGACGGCGGCGATCGCGTTGAGCGCGCAGGTGGCCGCGAGCTCCTTGCCCTGCTCGGGCGTGACCCCGCCGCCCACCTTGCCGGTCGCCGGCAGGGCGCCGGCGACCATCGGCAGCTGCCCGGACGTGAAGACGTACGAGCCGGAGCGCACGGCCGGCACGTAGGCCGCGACCGGGGGCACGACGTCGGGGACGGTCAGCCCGAGGGCGGCGAGGCGGTTCTCCACTGCGGACATCTGCTCAGCCCTTCGGTCGCTTGAAGTAGGCCACGAGGCTCTCGGCGTTCGGACCCGGCACCACCTGCACGAGCTCCCAGCCGTCCTGGCCCCAGTTGTTGAGGATCTGCTGGGTCGCGTGCACGAGCAGGGGCGCGGTCGCGTACTCCCATTGCGTCATGGGCCGACCCTAGAGCCTGCCCCGCGCCCGCGTCGCCCGCCCCTGCTGCCGTGCGCCCGGCGACGTGCCGCTGGGCACGCCCGGGCTCGCCGACCTGCGGCTCGACACGCCCCCGGGCCACCCCGCGCCGTACGCTCAGCCCGTGCCCACGACATCCGACGTCGCGCCCGGTCGTCGGAGCCCGGACTGGCCCGCGGTGCGCCTGCACGTCGTGTCGGGCAAGGGCGGGACGGGGAAGACCACCGTGGCGGCCGCGCTCGCGCTGGCGCTGGCCACCGGCGGTCGCAAGGTGCTCGTCGTCGAGGTCGAGGGGCGGCAGGGGCTCGCGCAGATCTTCGACGTACCGCCGCTGCCCTACGCCGAGCGCCGGGTGGCCGTCGCCCCCGGCGGCGGCGAGGTCTTCGCGCTGGCGATCGACCCCGAGGAGGCGCTCGTCGAGTACCTCGAGATGTTCTACAACCTGCGCCGCGCCGGCACCGCGCTGCGCAAGATGGGCGCGATCGACTTCGCGACGACCGTCGCCCCCGGCGTCCGCGACGTCCTGCTCACCGGCAAGGCCAAGGAGGCGGTGCGGCGGAAGAAGGACGGCGTCCCGGTCTACGACGCCGTGGTCATGGACGCGCCGCCGACGGGCCGCATCGCGCGCTTCCTCAACGTCAACACCGAGGTCGCCGGTCTCGCCCGGACCGGTCCGATCCGCTCGCAGGCGGACGCCGTCATGGAGGTCATCGCCTCGCGGCTGACGGCGGTGCACCTCGTCACGCTGCTCGAGGAGATGCCCGTCCAGGAGACGGCCGACGGCGTCGCCCACCTGCGCGAGGCGGGCCTGCCGGTGGGCGGGATCATCGTGAACCAGGTACGCCGCCCCCTGCTGTCCGCCACCGCGCAGGCCAAGGCGCGCAAGGGGAAGCTCGACCTGGCCGCCATCGCCGCCGACCTCGAGGCGGCCGGGGTCGTGACTCCGTCGGGCGCGCTCGAGGGCTCCCACGGCATGGTCCTCACCGCCGACGTCGTGGCGGCCCTCGCGGCCGAGGGCGCCGACCACGCCGAGCGCGTCGCGCTCGAGCAGCGCGAGCGCGACGACATCCAGGCGCTCGAGCGACCGACGTACGAGATCCCGTTCCTTCCGGACGGTGTCGACGTCGGCGCGCTCTACGACATCGCCGAGCAGCTCCGCGGCCAGGGGATCGCGTGACGCCCCCGAGCGGGATCGCGCCTCGCAGCCCGCACCTCGACATCGACGCCCTGCTGGACGACCGCTCGGTCAAGGTCATCGTCTGCTGCGGCTCGGGCGGCGTCGGCAAGACCACCACGGCCGCGGCACTGGGACTTCGGGCCGCCGACCGCGGTCGCGACGTCGTCGTCCTCACCATCGACCCGGCCCGGCGGCTGGCGCAGTCGCTCGGTCTGACCGAGCTCGACAACGACCCGCGGCCGGTCGCGGGCGTCTCCGGCACCGGGTCCCTGTCGGCGATGATGCTGGACATGAAGCGGACGTTCGACGAGTTCGTCGAGTCCAACGCCGATCCCGAGCGGGCCGCCGCGATCCTCGCGAACCCCTTCTACCTCTCGCTGTCGAGCTCCTTCGCGGGCACGCAGGAGTACATGGCCATGGAGAAGCTCGGCCAGCTGCGCGCCCGTGCCGCGGCCGAGCGGACCTGGGACCTCATCGTCGTGGACACCCCTCCGTCGCGGTCGGCGCTGGACTTCCTCGACGCGCCCCGTCGGCTCGGGTCGTTCCTCGACGGCCGGTTCATCCGCATCCTGGCCGCGCCGGCGAAGGCCGGCGGGCGCGCCTACCTCAAGGTGCTCTCCGCCGGGTTCGGCATGTTCACCTCGGTGCTGTCGAAGGTGATCGGCGGGCAGGTGCTCGTCGACGTGCAGACGTTCGTCGCGTCCGTGGACACCCTGTTCGGCGGCTTCCGCCAGCGGGCCGACGACACGTTCGCGATGCTCCAGGCCGCCGATACCGCGTTCGTCGTCGTCGCGGCACCCGAGCGGGACGCGCTGCGCGAGGCGTCGTACTTCGTCGACCGGCTCGAGGCCGACTCGATGCCGCTCGCCGGGCTCGTACTCAACCGGGTGCAGACGACGTCCGTGCCCGATCTCGACGCGGCCACGGCGACGTCGGCCGCGACCCGGCTCGAGGGGGGGTCGCGCACGTCGGTCACCGCGGCGCTGCTGCGGATCCACGCCGACCGGGTGGCGACGCTCGACCGGCAGAAGCGGCTCGCCGAGCGCTTCACGGCAGCGCACCGGGACGTGCGGGTCGCCGCGGTCCCGTCGCTCGCCGGCGACGTGGTCGACCTCGACGGGCTGCGCGAGGTCGGCGCGTCGATGGCTCGGCACCCCTGACCACCACGGCCCGCCGCGAGTTACACCTCGAACCCACCGGTCGATGCCCTCGAACAGGTCGGTTCGACGTGCAACTCGCGGGGTGCGCGAGGTCAGGCGCTGGCGGAGACGATCTGCGTGAGGTCGATCGTCACGTCGTACTCCTCGCGCGCGGTCTCCAGCAGGCGACGCCAGGAGGTGACCTGCGGCCGGCGCCGGAGCAGGGCACGGCGTTCGCGCTCGGTCATACCGCCCCAGACGCCGAACTCGATCCGGTTGTCCAGGGCGTCGGCGAGGCACTCCGTGCGCACGGAGCACGACAGGCAGATCGCCTTGGCGCGGTTCTGCGCCGCGCCCTGGACGAACAGCGCGTCCGGGTCGCTGGTGCGACAGGCGGCCGACGTGGTCCAGTCCGACGTCCAGGTCATCGAGCAGGCACCCCCACTGACATGTGCTCTCCGGGGCGATCGCGGCGGGCCGGACCCGAAATGTCCCGGGTCGTCCCGTCCGGCGATGCCGTGACCGGGTCGGAGCGGCGCTGCTCCGACGGGCCTGACGCTACGCAGATGAAGATCGTTCAGTCAGGTCATAACGAACCATATCTTATGGTTCTTTCGTGCCATAGACATGGGCCTGAGCGACCACCTCCGCGCTCAGCGGCGCCATCACGGGCGCCGGAGCGGCCCGGCGCACCGCTCCGGATGAGGTGTCGTGCATCACCTCGACGTACGCTCGGAGGACCATGTCGTCCCCGTACTCGTCGCCCGTCGCCGGCGCGGCCCGCCGACAGCCCCGGCTGCTGGCCTCGTTCGCCCGTCTGGGGCTCTTCGTCCTCGTGAGCGTCGTCGCCGGCATGCTCGTCGCCGGTGCGGCGCTGCCGTTCGTCGGCGGCGTCGGCGTCGCGACCCGCACGGCCGTGGAGGACTACGAGGCCCTGCCCTCCCAGCTCATCGCACCGCCGCTCCCGCAGCGCTCGCGCATCCTCGCCTCGGACGGCTCCGTGATCGCCACGATCTACGAGCAGAACCGCATCGAGGTGCCGCTGTCGGCCGTGGCGCCGGTGATGCGCCAGGCGATGGTCGCCATCGAGGACCGGCGGTTCTACGACCACGGCGGCGTGGACCCGCGCGGCATGCTGCGCGCACTCGTCGGCAACACCTCCGGCAGCGGCAGCACGCAGGGCGGTTCGACGCTCACGCAGCAGTATGTGAAGAACGTCTTCGTCGAGAGCGCCGCGACCCCCCAGGAGGCCGCCGCGGCCCGCGCCCGCACCATCACGCGCAAGCTCAAGGAGCTGCGTTACGCCGTGGCCCTCGAGCGCGTGCTCACCAAGGACCAGATCCTCGAGCGCTATCTCAACATCGCGTACTTCGGTGCCGGGGCCTACGGCGTCGAGGCGGCGTCCCTGCGCTACTTCTCCAAGCACGCGAGCAAGCTGACGCTCGCCGAGGCTGCGACGCTGGCCGGCGCCGTGCAGCAGCCGGTCGCCTACGACCCCACCCGCAACCCGAACTCCTCGCAGCGCCGCCGCGTCCAGGTGCTCAACGCGATGGCCGACGTCGGCTACATCACCCCCGCGCTCGCGGCCGCGACCGGCAAGATCCCCACGAAGAAGTTCCTCAAGCCGTCGAAGACCGCCAACGGGTGCACGACGTCGTACGCGCCGTTCTTCTGCGACTACGTCTACCGTCAGCTGCGCAGCAACCCGGCGTTCGGCGCGACCCTCGCGGACCGCGAGCAGCTGCTTCGCCGCGGCGGCCTCACGATCCGCACGACGCTCGTACCCGCGACGCAGAAGGCCGCGCAGGCCTCCGTCGACAAGTACATCCCGCGCAAGGACAAGAGCCTCAAGCTCGCCGCCATCACGATGATCGCGCCGACGACAGGCCAGATCGTGGCGATGGCGCAGAACCGGTCCTGGGGGGTCAGCGGCATCGGCAACACGACGTACAACTTCAACGTCGGCACCAAGGACGGCGGCAGCATGGGCGCCCAGGCCGGGTCCACGTTCAAGGCGTTCACCATGGCGGCCGCGTTCATGCAGGGGCTCTCGCCGTACGAGAACCTCGCCGCACCCCAGACCGCCACGTTCACCGGGTTCAAGAACTGCACGACCGGAGCGCCGTTCGCGCCCTACACCGTGAACAACTCCACGGGTGCCGGAACGTTCGACATGCTCTCGGGCGCGGCGTACTCGATCAACACCTACTTCATGGCGCTCGAGCAGAAGACCACGCAGTGCGCCGCGGCCAACGTCGCCACGTCGCTGGGGATGACGCGCGGCAACGGGTCGCCGGTGCAGGCCAACCCGTCGTTCACCCTCGGGACCGACGAGGTCACGCCGCTCGCGATGGCCTCCGCCTACTCCACCTTCGCGAACCACGGCGTGCACTGCGACCCCGTGGCGATCCTGCAGGTGACCGACCGCGACGGGAAGAACCTCCCGGTTCCCAAGGCGGCGTGCAACCGGGTCCTCGACCGGCAGGTCGCGGACTCGGTGACGAGCGTCCTCAGCCAAGTCATCGACGGTCCCCTCCCCGGGCGCACCGGCAAGGCGATGTCGCTCGGCCGCGACGCCGCCGGCAAGACCGGAACCATCAACGACTCCGCCGCCGTGTGGTTCGTCGGCTTCACCCCCGATCTCGCCGCCGCCGTCGCGACGTACGACCCGCGCGGCGGCTACGGCCACCCGATGAAGAACATCACCATCGGCGGGCGCTACTTCCCCCAGGTGTTCGGCTCATCGCTGCCCGGACCCATCTGGAAGCAGGCCATGCTCGCCGCGCTGGCCGGCACGCCGAAGACGCCGTTCGACCTGCAGACCCTCGACGGCCTCGGGACATACGTCCCGCCGCCGCCCACGCCGACGGCGTCGCCGTCGCCGTCGGTCTCCGGCTCGCCCGCACCGTCGGTCTCCGGCTCCCCGGCTCCGAACCCCTCGCCGTCGACGGCCCCGAAGCCGACCGCATCGTCCACACCGGCGGCGACGCCGAAACCGAAACCCAGCAAGACATAGCGGCGTCGGGCGCGGCGCGCGGGCGCGGCTGCCGACCGTCCGCGCTAGGCGCCGAGCGCCGTCCGCACCGCTGCCGCGACGCGACCTCCCTCGGCCCGACCCGCGACCCGCGGGGTGAGCACCTTCATGACCGTGCCCATCGCCCGCGGCGAGTCCGCACCGGACTCGGCCACGGCGGCGGCGACCAGCGCCGCGAGCTCGTCGTCGGACAGCTGGGCGGGCAGGTAGCCCTCGAGGACGACCAGCTCCGCGCGCTCGCGGTCGGCGAGCTCCGGCCGGTTCGCGTCGTCGTACGCCGCGGCCGACTCGCGGCGCTTCTTGGCCTCGCGACCCAGCACGGCGAGGACGTCGGCATCGGTCAGCTCCCGGGCCTCCTTGCCGGACACGGCCTCGTTCTTCACCGCCGTCAGGGCCATCCGCAGCGTGGCGGCGGCCACCTCGTCGCGGGACCGGATCGCGGCCGTCAGGTCCTCGTGCAGTCGGTTCTCCAGGGCGTCCATGCCCCGATCCTCCCCCATGGCGACGGGTCGAGGTTGGCCGGAGCACCGCGGGCCATGGGATCGTGGGCCTCGTGCCCCGCCTCTCCAGGACCCTGTTCACCGTCGCCGGGCTCGGCGTCGCCGGTCTCGCCTACTCGGTCGCCGAGGCCCACCGCTACACGCTCCGCCGGGCCGAGGCGCCCGTGCTCCCCGCGGGGCAGCCGACGCTGCGGCTGCTCCACCTGTCCGACCTGCACCTGACACCCCGGCACACCGGTCGCATGGCCTGGATCTCGTCGCTCGACGCGCTCGAGCCGGATCTCGTCGTCGTCACCGGCGACTTCCTGGCCCACCGCGACGCCGTCCCCTCGGTGCTGAGCGCCCTGGGGCCGCTGCTCGAGCGGCCCGGCGTCTTCGTCCTCGGCTCCAACGACTACTACGCCCCGGCGCCGGTGAAGCCCTGGCGCTACCTCACCGCGCCGTCCGACGTCGACGGGAGCCGGCCCACGCTGCCGTGGGGCGACCTGGTGAAGCGGCTCGGCGAGGCGGGCTGGCAGGACCTGTCGAACGCCCGCGCCCGGGTGGTCGCCGACGGCCGGCAGGTCGACGTGCGCGGGGTGGACGACCCGCACATCGACCGGGACAGGTACGCCGAGGTCGCGGGACCCTTCGACCCCACGGCCGACCTCGCGCTCGGCGTCACCCACGCGCCCTACCGGCGCATCCTCGACGACATGGTCGCCGACGGCGCCGGCCTCGTGCTCGCCGGGCACACGCACGGCGGGCAGCTCTGCGTCCCCGGCTACGGCGCCCTCATCACGAACTGCGACCTGCCCCCGGCACAGGCCAAGGGCCTGTCGCGGCACGGCCGCCCCTGGACGCCCGGCGACCCGACGGACCCGGGCCTGGGCGGCGCGGACGGCCGCGGCGCCGTCCTCCACGTCTCCGCCGGTCTGGGCACGTCGCCGTACGCCCCCGTGCGGTTCGCCTGCCCGCCCGAGGCCACGCTGCTCACCCTGACGCCGGTGACCTGAGCCCGGCACCGGGCGCGGCGTGCCGAGGGCCGGCCGTCCTCGGGCGACCTCGTCGCGGCCCCGTTTTGGTCGGCCCGCCCGCCGCCCCGTAGACTTCCCCCGCTCCACGGGGTGTGGCGCAGCTTGGTAGCGCGCTTCGTTCGGGACGAAGAGGTCGTGGGTTCGAATCCCGCCACCCCGACCATCGATCAGGGACCGGCCCCAGGGCCGGTCCCTGATCGATTCCCCGGGTCACCGGGATTCGGGAGGAGCCACCGTCGCGCAGCGACCCCACTGCGACGGTTCCCGCCACCCCGACAAGATCCAGCCGGTGTCTCGGCCCGGTGAACTTCACACCCGTCGCCTTCTGGCGCGGAAGCTTGGCGGTCTCTCGGGCTGAGGCACCCACCTCACGAATGTGGCTGCTGGACGCCCGATCAGCTTGACGTGCAGGCGGGGCTC
>JAJXTD010000111.1 GCA_021784035.1 Actinomycetes bacterium
ACCGCGCGTGCTCGACGGCCGCGCCCAGCGCGTACTCGGCGAGGCCGAGGGACTGGGCGCCGATGAAGGCACGCCCGGAGTTGAGGAACGACATCGCCGCCGCGAACCCCAGGCCGACCTCGCCGATGACGTGGTCGGCCGGCACGTGCGCGCCGTCGAGGAGGATCTCGGCGGGGTGGGTGTCGGCCATCGTCCACTGCACCTTGCCGCGGGTCAGCGCCTCGCCCGGGACGACGAACGCGGTGATGCCGCCGGCGGCGCGCTTCTCGGCGTCGGTGACCGCGAAGACGATCGCGACGTCGGCGCGGTCGCCGTTGGTGATGTAGTGCTTGTGGCCGTCGAGCACCCAGCTGCCGTCGTCCTGCCGTGTCGCGCGGGTGCGGATCGACTGGGCGTCGGAGCCGGCCTCGGGCTCGGTGAGGGCGAAGCACATCGTGGCCTCGCCGCGCACGATGGGTTCGACGTACCGAGGCCACAGGTGCCGGGGCATGCCGAGCAGCAGCGGCGTCGGGCCGCTCGGGCTCGGCGGCGCGATCGCGGCCATCGCGAAGCGCATCCCCGACGCCGCGGCGTCCTCCACCAGCAGCGCCGTGCCGAGGGTCGACAGGTCCATCCCGCCGACCTCCTCCGGCATGTACGCCGCGTAGAACCCGGCCTCCACCGAGCGGGCGACGACCTCGCGCGCGGCGGCGTGCACGAGGTCGCGGTCCGGGGCGTAGGACCACAGCTCCGGCTGCAGGCGCTCCTCGATCGGCCGCACGTCGCGGTCCAGGAACGAGGCGAACGACTGGCGCAGCGCGGTCAGCTCGGCGGGGATGCGGAAGTCCATGAGCCGATGATGTCGCTCGCCCGACGGCCGCGCCCGCCGGCTCGCCCACCTGCCCGGTCAGGTCACGTCGCGGCGCTGGGTGGTCGCGGCGGCGAGGACGCCGAACACGACGGTGTAGCCGATGAGCACGAGGGCTCCGGCCCAGACCGGGAGGTACTGCGCGTCGTTGAAGCCGGTCGCCTGCAGGATCCCGTTGAGCGCCCCGCCGGGCAGCCACTTGCCGACCGTGGGCAGCAGCGCGACGAGCAGGGCCTCGACGAGGACGACCCAGACGAGCACCCCGAGGACGGCCGCGATCTGGTTGCGGATCAGCGCGCCGATCGCGACGCCGAGCACGGCGAACAGCGCGCAGCCGATCACGGCGCCCCCGGCGATCTGCCACATCGCGGTGGCCGGCAGGTCGCCGTGGTCCTTGAACGGGAGCAGACCGAGGGCGAGGGCGTAGCCGAACAGGACACCGACCGCGCCGTAGACCGCCCCGACCACGGCGTACGCCGCCATCTTCGCGACCATCACGCGGTTGCGCCGCGGCTCCGCGAGCAGCGTCGAGGTGAGCGTCTGGTGCCGCAGCTCCTGCGTCATGCCGAGGGTGCCGATGACGATCGCGAACAGGTAGCCGCCGCCGCCCTGGGCGAAGAGGTTGCGCATGCCCGCGGCCGTCGTGAGCCGGGGGACGGTGACGCCCGGCTGCTCCGGGGCGAACACGGTGGCCACGATGCCGATGCCGACGTAGACGCAGAGGGCGGCGAGCAGGCCGAGCCACATCCTGGTGCTCGTCACCTTGAGCAGCTCGGCGGACACGAGCCGGCTGCGGCGGCCCGCGGTCGCGGGGGACGGGGCGGTGACGGTGCTCATGAGGTGGCTCCACCGGTGAGGGACAGGAAGACCTGCTCGAGGTCGGAGGTCGCGGGCCGCAGCTCGTGCAGCTCCACGCGGGCGTCGAGGGCGGCCCGGCCGACGACGGGTGCCTCGACGTCCTCGACGAGCAGCGACCCGTCCTCGACGGCCGTCACGCGCGCCTGTGGCGCGACGGACGCGAGCGCGGACACCAGCTCGGCGGCCTGGGGGGTCCGGACGACGAGGCGCTGGCCGTGCTCGGTGAGCTCGGTCAGCGGACAGGCCCGGACCAGGCGGCCCTGGGCGATGATCACGACGTCGTCGACGGTCTGCTCGACCTCGGAGAGCACGTGGCTCGACACGAGCACGGTGCGGCCCTGGCCGGCGAGGTAGCGCAGGAACGCGCGCAGCCAGGCGATGCCCTCGGGGTCGAGCCCGTTCGCCGGCTCGTCGAGGACGAGGACCCCGGGGTCGCCGAGCAGCGCCGAGGCGAGCTGGAGGCGCTGGCGCATCCCGAGGCTGAACCCGCCGACCTTCCGCGACGCGGACTCGGCGAGGCCGACGAGCTCGAGCACCTCCGGCGCCCGCGCCTCGTCGAGACCGCCCGCGCGGGCGAGGACCCGCAGGTGGGCCGTCGCGCTGCGGCCCGGGTGGAAGCCGGTCGCCTCCAGGGCGGAGCCGACGACCCGCATCGGCTCGTGCAGGTCGTGGTAGTGCCGGCCGCCGATCGTCGCGCCGCCCGACGTCGGCGCGACGAGGCCCAGCAGGCAGCGCAGCGTCGTGGTCTTGCCGGCGCCGTTCGGGCCGAGGAACCCGGTGACCCGGCCGGGCTCCACCGCGAACGAGAGGTCGTCCACGGCGAGGACGGAGCCGAAGGTCTTGGTGAGCCCGGTCACCTCGATCCGGGCGCCGTGCGGACCGCCGGCCGGAGCGTCGGACACGAGGGGACCGGGAGACGGGGATGCCATGGCTCCACCCTGTCCCGCCGTACGGCCGCACACCACCGGGACCGCCGGGTGACCTCCCTGAACCTCCCCGGAACCGACCCTGACGCCCGGCTCCGGGGCGCGATCCGCACGCCGTCGCGGCATCCGGATGCGGGACGTGGGAACCTCGCGGGCGACGGTGCCCGGTGGCACCGCCGCCCGCAGCCACCCCGGGGAGACACGCCATGCCCGAGTCACCGTTCGGCGACGAGACCGGCGTCGCGCGCCTGGTCGGCGACTGGGCCGCGGAGCGCGTCGTACGGCCCACCGACCCGAAGACGTCCGCGCGGACGCCGGACGAGCTGCACCGCGACGCGGGGGTCACGGTCACGCGCGAGGGCATCGGCGCCGAGGCCGCGCTGCACGTCTTCGACACGGTGCTCGTCCCGGCCACCCGGGCGCAGGACGACCCGATGAACCTGGCCTACATCCCGTCGGCGCCCACGCGGGCCGCCGTCGCGTTCGACCTCGCGACGAGCGCCGCCAACGTGTTCGGCGGCATCTGGGAGGCGGGTGCCGGGGCGATCTTCGCCGAGAACGAGGCGCTGGGGTGGATCCGCGGGCTGCTCGGCTGGCCGGTCACCGCGGGCGGCACGTTCGTGTCCGGCGGCACGACGGGCAACCTGTCGGCCCTGCACACCGCCCGCGCCACGGCTCGCACCCGCCGGGGCGGACGGCCCGAGCGCGGCTGGGCGGTCGCGTGCGCGGCCACCGCGCACTCGTCCATCCGGTCGGCGGCCTCGGTGCTCGACGTCGACGTCGTGGACGTGGCGTCGGATGAGCGCGGGCGGCTCACCGACGCCACGCTGGGCCCGGTCCTCGCGGCGCACCCCGAGGTGTTCGCGGTCGTGGCGAGCGCCGGCACGACGAACGCCGGCATCGTCGACGACCTCGAGTCGGTGTCGGCCGTGTGCCGCGAGCACGGCGTGTGGCTGCACGTCGACGGCGCGTACGGCGGCGCCGCGCTGGCCGCGCCGAGCGTGCGCCACCTCTTCCGTGGCGTCGAGCACGCGGACAGCTTCATCGTCGACCCGCACAAGTGGCTGTTCGCGCCGTACGACTCCTGCGCGCTGCTCTACCGCGAACCCGAGCTCGCGCGGGCGGCGCATGCGCAGCGCGCGGCGTACCTCGACGTGATCGACCGCGAGGCCACGAACCCGAGCGACCTCGCGATCCACCTCTCGCGCCGCGCGCGCGGCCTGCCGCTGTGGTTCAGCCTCGCCACGCACGGCACCGACCGGTACGCCGCGGCCGTGGAGCAGTCGCTCACGACGGCACGCGAGGTCGCGGCGTACATCAGGGGCAGCGACCACCTGCGGCTGCTGCTCGAGCCGATGCTCAGCGTCGTCATCTTCGACCGGCCCGGTTGGGCCGACGCGGACTACCAGACCTGGTCCCAGGAGCTGGCCGCGAGCGGCCGGATCCTGTGCCTGCCGACGCGGCTGCACGGCGAGACCGCGCTGCGCCTCGCGTTCGTCAACCCGCGCACCGAGGCGGCGCGCGTCATCGAGGTGCTCGACACCCTGCGCTGACCCGGTGACCTTCGCCGTGAAGGTGCCCCGACCTTTGCCGTGAAGGTGCCCCGAACTGCGCTAGAAGCAGCCGTGCTTCCCTCCACGTTCCGGACGGGAGGCAATCAGACGGGCAGCGCCGTCGCGCGGTGCAGGCGGCGTAGCCGGGTGGCCTCGGCGCGCAGCTCCGGGTCGTCCATCACGATCGCGACCGTGGGGCAGTCCTGCGGGCCGAGGAACGCCTCCGGGTGGCAGAGCGTGCACGGCTGGCCCGGACGCAGCGGGCAGGCCGCGTCGACCACGCGTGCCCTCTCGCCGTTCTCGCTGCCGGTCACGCCGTCCAGTATCCCTCCGTCCGTGCCGCCCGCCCAACCGAGCCCCCGCCCCCCTTTCGCCGTCAAGGTGCCCTGAACTGCGCTAGAGGCAGCCGGGGTTCCCTCCACGTTCCGGACGGCCGCCGAGCGCGGGCGGGCTGGGGAGCGTGGACTGCTTCTAGCGCAGTTCAGGGCACATTCACGGGGATCAGGGCAGGATGCGGGAATGTCCTCGCTTGCTGATCTGGGAGTCAGGATCGGCACCGTGCGCGCCGGTCCGACGAGCTCGGTGATCGACGTCCCGGGGTGGGCCTCGGCCACGCGACGATCGTCTACGACGACCCGCCGCCGCCGTTCGGCCGCGGGGTCGCCCGCACCGGCGTGACGGTCGTCGACCTCGGCGGCGACATCCGGGCCCGCCCGGTCGTCGCGGGCGTCTCCGTCCTCAACGGCGCCGGCGAGCTCACCGCGCGCAGCCAGGTCGACGAGTGGGGCCTGCTCGAGACGCCCATCTTCCTCACCTCGACCATGCAGGTCGGCCGGGTCTACGACGCCGCCTGTCGGCTGCTCATGGCCGAGCAGCCGCGCATCGGCGTCGACGACGTCGTCATCCCGATGGTCGGCGAATGCGACGACTCGTGGCTCAACGATCCCCGGCACACTACGTCCGTGCCGCGGCGGTCCGGGGCGGCGCGACGACGGGGGCGAGGGCGACGACGCCGAGCGCGAGCGCGGGCAGGATCCACAGCGCGGTGCCGATGCCGACCTCCTGCGCGAGCAGGCCGATCAGCGGGGGGCCGATGAGGAACCCGCCGTAGCCGATGGTCGACACGGCCGCGATGGCATCGGCGGCGCGACCCGGCTGCTCGCCTCCCGCGCTCATCGCGGCCGGGAACACGAGCGCCGTCCCCACGCCCCAGAACGCGATGCCGACGAGGATGCCGACGTAGCCCGGGAAGGAGAGCGCGGCCGTGACCCCGACCGCGGCGAGTACACCGGCGAGGCGGATCGCGCGCCCGCGGCCGAGGCGCGCGATCACGGGGGTGCCGGCGAAGCGGCTCAGCGCCATCGCGAGGGCGAACACGGTGAAGCCGATCGCGGCGGCGCCCTGGCTCTGCCCCCGGTCGTCGGTGAGGAACAGCGCGATCCAGTCCGACGCCGAGCCCTCGAGCAGCGTTCCGCACAGTGTGATGACACCGATGAGGACGATGCGCCGCGTGAGCAGCCGGGCCCGCACCGCGGTCGGCGCGGCCACGTGCTCGTCGCGGATCGCCACGTCCTCGGTCTCCCGGTCGTCGACGTACTCCCGCGCGACGACGACGAGGGTGAGGCCGACCGCGACGACGGCCGCGACGGCGAAGTGCACGACGAGTGGTATCCCGGCCCGGGCGGCGAGCGCGCCGGCGGCGGCGCCGGCGGTCGCGCCGACGCTCCAGCACGCGTGGTAGCGCGGCATGTAGTCGCGTCCGGCGCGGCGGTCGATGTACGACGCCTGGATGTTCATCGCGACGTCCCACGACCCGTTGGCCGCGCCGAAGAGGAGCAGGACCGCGGCGGTGGTGACGACGTTCGGCGTGACCGCGGCGAGCACGATCATCACGGCCGTCACGAGCGACGTCACGACGACGACCGGGCCGCTCGCCCAGCGGTGCGCCGCGCGACCGACGAACGGCATCGCGACGAGGGCGCCCAGACCGACCATGAGCAGCGTGAGGCCGATGGTGCGCGGGTCCGCCTCGAGCCGGTCGCGCGTGGCCGGCAGCCGCGCGATCCAGGAGGAGATCACGCACGCGTTGAGCCCGAAGACGAGGGCCGTCGCGTACGCCGCGCGCCGCGAGCCGTGCGGCAGGGCGGTGTCGGCGTAGGACTCTCGGGTCACCCGCTCGATCCTGCCACCCCGGGCATGACCCAGGCGGTGGTGTCGACCCGACCGGCGAGGGGACCGGTGCGGGTCAGGCGTCGACGTGCGGCGGGATGCCGAGGTAGGTCCGGCCGACCATCTGCACCCACTGGTGCACGGCGTCCTCGTTCGGGGCGAACGGCCCGGGGGAGAAGTGCGGCGAGCTCAGCCCGCGCTGCACGAGCTCGCAGGCCCGCCAGTCCTGGGAGTTGGTGAGGTCCCAGAACTCCACGGCGTACGCCGGGTCGATGTCGGCCCCCGGGAAGTACCAGCTGCACTCGATCCACGTGCGGTCCGGTGCGAGCGGCAGGACGCGGTGCGTCATGACGTAGTCGGGGTGCCCGGAGAACAGCAGGTTCGGGAACAGCTGGACGTAGAGCACGGTGTCCTGCGGCGCGCCCTCGATGGCGCGGCCCCGAGTCCGCCCGTCCAGCGACATCGTCTCGGCGCCGTTGCGGAAGTCCATCGTGCCGCCGACCCACGCGCCGGGGAGCTGGTGGTTGTCGCCCGAGGTCGGGTTCGAGACCTGGCACAGCTCGGGGTGGATGAGCGGGCAGTGGTAGCACTCGTGGTAGTTCTCCGCGACCAGCTTCCAGTTCGCGGCGATCTCGTAGGCGTGCCGCCCGCGCAGGACGAGGTCCTCCGGGCGGTACGGCGCCACGAGGTCGTCCAGCACCCCGATGTGCTCCTCGAACGGCGCGGCGGTTCCGGTGGCGTTGACGAAAAGCCAGCCGTGCCAGACGACGGACGGCAGCGGCACGAGGCCGTAGTCGGCCTTGTCGAAGTACTCGTTGTCGCGGAAGCCGGGGGCGCCCTGCAGCGAGCCGTCGAGGCGGTACGTCCACGCGTGGTAGGCGCACAGGACCGACCGGTTCGTGGAGCACTCGTCGTCCTCGAGCAGCACGTGGGCCCGGTGCCGGCACGTGTTGGCGAACGCTCGCACGTCGTCGTCCTGGAACGTGAGCAGCACCGGGACGTCGCCGACGACGAGCGCCCGCTGTGTCGCGCCGTCGGCGCGCAGCTCCTCGATCCGGCCGGCGCAGGCCCACGAGCCCGCGACCAGGTTGCGCCGCTCCCAGGCCAGGACGTCGGCGGAGACGTAGCACTCGGCGGGCAGCATCGTCGACCGGCCGAAGGGCAGCAGGGCCCGCGCCAGGCCGTCCGGGTCGACCGGGGCGAGCGGAGCGAGTGCCGACACGTCGTCGATCGTGCTCATCGGGTGCTCCTGCTGACTCGCGCGACAGTAGGGTCGCGATCGTGGCGAGACGGAAGGTCGAGGTGCGCCGCGAGGAGATCCTCGCCGCCACCGAGGCCGAGGTGACGCGACGCGGCTTCGCGCGGACGCGCGTCGGCGACGTCGCCGAGGCGCTCGGCGTGAGCACCGCGCTCATCTTCTACCACTTCGGCACGAAGGAGCGGCTGTTCGCCGAGGCGCTCGAGCACGCGGTCGAGCGCGACCTCGCCCGGCTCGACGACGCCGCGGCGAGGGCGTCCGGACCGGTCGACGGCGTACGCCGGATGCTGCAGCTGTGGTCGCCCCAGGGCGACGCGAACGGCTGGACGGTGTGGGTGGACGCGTGGTCGGAGTCCCTGCGCGAGCCCGAGATGCGTGCGATGAGCCGCCGCCTCGACGTGCGCTGGAAGGAGGCGCTCGCCGACCAGATCGTGCGCGGCAACGAGGCGGGGCTGTTCCGGTGTGGGGACCCGGAGGGTGCGGCCTGGCGCCTGTCGGCACTGCTCGACGGCCTCGCCGTGCAGGTGATGGTGCACCGCAACCTCACCAAGAAGCAGCTCGCCGCCTGGGTGCGCGGCGCCGCGGCGCACGAGCTGGGCGTCGACGCGTCCCTGCTGGCCTGACGAGCGCCTCGGCAGTGCGGACTGCAGCCCCGCCATCGGTCAGGAACCGCTCGCCGGCCGGCGCTGGGGAAGGCGGGCCCGGTCGCGCCACTGCGCCCGCTTCCGGTCCGCGAGCACCTGGTGCACGACGTTGCGCCCCGGTACGCCGGTCACGCCGCCGCCGCCGTGCGTCGCGGAGCCGGCCTGGTACAGGCCGCGGACCGGTGTGCGCAGGTCGGCGTACCCCGCCGCCGGACGCGCATGGAACATCTGCCCCATGGTGAGCTCGCCGTGGAAGATGTTGCCGCCGACGATGCCGTACTCGTGCTCGATGTCGTACGGGCCGAGGATCTGCCGGTGCAGCACCGAGTCGGTGAAGCCGGGTGCCACCGCCTCCATCCGGGCGAACAGCCGGTCGGCGTAGAGCTCGAGCTCGTGGTCGTGGCGGTGCTTGTTCCAGGTGTGCGGCACCCACTGGGTGAACATGCTCATCACGTGCTTGCCCTCGGGGGCGAGGGTCGGGTCGAACACGCTGGGGATGCAGATGTCGGCGAACGGCAGCGTGCTCGCACGTCCGGCCGCCGCCTCCTGGAACGACGTCTCGACCTCGTCGAGACTCTCCGCGAGGACGATCGTGCCGCCGTGGACCGAGGGATCGAAGCCGGGCCTGCTGGTGAACTCCGGCAGCCGGTCGAGCGCGACGTTGATCTTCACCGTGCCGCTGCGCGACTTGTAGCGCTCGATGTCCTCGACGAAGCCGTCCGGCAGGTCCGCGCGGTCGAGCAGCCGCAGGAACGAGATCTGCGGGTGCGCCGTCGTGATCACGGTGGAGGCCGCGATCTCGGTGCCGTCCTCGAGCACGACGCCGGTGGTCTCGCCGCCACGCGTCGAGATGCGCGCGACCGGCGCCTCCGTCCGCAGCTCCGCTCCGAACGAGCGCGCGGCCGACGCGATCGCCTGCGACACCCCGCCCATCCCGCCGCGGGGGAAGCCCCAGGCACCGATGCGACCGTCGCCGAGGTCGCCGATGTGGTGGTGCGCGATGACATACGCCGTACCCGGGGTGCGCGGCCCGGCCCACGAGCCGATCACCGCGGAGACCGAGAGCACGCCGCGCATGGCGTCGGACTCGAAGACGTCCTCGATGAGGTCGGCCGCGCTGCTGGTGAGCAGCCGGGTGAGGTCGACCGCCTTGCGCTCGTCGACGTCCTTGAGCCGGCGCAGCAGGAGCGCCTGCCGGGCGAGGTCGGCCGGCCGGTGCGAGCCGAGCTTCGGCGGGATGTCGCTGATGAGCGGCCCCAGGACCTTGCCCAGTCCGTCCATCCACTCGTCCCAGCGCTCGACGGCGTCGGCGTCCTTCGCGGAGAACGTGGCGATCTGCTCGCGGCGCGCCGCCTTGTCGTCGGGCAGCTGGAGGTGGCGGCCGTCGACCCGCGGCGCGAAGTACGGGCCCTGCGGGTAGACGTGGTAGCCGTGCCGGACCAGGTCGAGGTCGCGCACCAGCGACGGAGGGAGCCAGGACACGACGTAGGACAGGCTCGTGACCGTGAAGTCCGGACCGAACGGGTGCTCGCTCACCGCAGCGCCGCCGAGGACGTGGCGGCGCTCGAGGACGACGGTCCGCAGCCCGGCGCGGGCGAGGTAGGCCGCGGCGACCAGCCCGTTGTGCCCGCCGCCGACGATGGCGACGTCATAGTCCTGGGGCACGCCGTGACCTCCGCGGATATTGACTCGTGAGTCAGCAAGTATGGGGCCGCGGCACCCGATCCGGGAAGAGTCGCCACGGCCGGACCCGTGGGTCGCGGTCGGCCACGTGGGGTGCCCGATGCCCGTCGGGCGACAGCCGCCCGGGCCTGTGGAAAATCTGGCTCAGAATCGCCTGAGAAACCATGTGACGCAGCAGAATTCCTGCGCACAGGGCTTGACACGATTAGCACGCACGTACCAGAATGGACCCATGCGCAGCGACCCGGATCCGAGCCTCGAGCCGGTCCCGGACGACCCCCGCGACGACCTCCGCGACGACGTCTCCGGTGTGCCGTTGTACGCGACGGCGGAGGAGGTCGCCTACGCCGCGGAGCTCGCCGCGCTGGACCGTGCGGAGGATGCCGCGCTGCGCGCGGAGTGGGCCGAGGCCGGCTACG
Source organism: Actinomycetes bacterium (assembly GCA_021784035.1). Classification (GTDB taxonomy): domain Bacteria; phylum Actinomycetota; class Actinomycetes; order S36-B12; family CAIYMF01; genus Longivirga. The sequence goes on from JAJXTD010000111.1 coordinate 10,358, forward strand.
ACGTGCCGGGTCTGGACGCGGCGGGGTTCGATGTGCCGGTCGATGACG
>JAJXTD010000112.1 GCA_021784035.1 Actinomycetes bacterium
ACCGCGGTCCAGCGACCGGTGCAGCGCCACGGTCAGTCCAGCCAGCGCGGAACCCGGCACCTCGACGAGCGCACCGTCGCGGGCCAGGTCCGCCAGTCGCGCGACCGCGTCGGTCAGGTCCGCGACGGCGCCCGCGAGCAGCGCACCCGGGGTCCGGGGCGGGAGGCTGGTGGTCGAGCTCATGCCTCGAACCTACTCAGGGGGTCTGACAGTCGAAGGCCCCGAAAGCCCAGTGTGCACAACTACTTTCCGCGATCCATGACCACGCCGAGTGACGACGCGACGCCGCTCCCGACCAGCGCGACGCGAGCGCGCCGACACCACCAGAGCGAACCGTCAACTGCCGCCGCCAGCGCCCTTCACCACACCAGACACACGCAGGCGCGACCGGAGCCGACCGCCCACCGCCGTAGCCAGCGCCCTTCACCACGCTGGATGCGAGCCGATGCGGCCGAGTGAGCCACTACGGAGCCCGCCGGCCCGAAGGCGCCATCCCGTGGCCGAACACGGCAGGCCTGTGGACTCAGTGGGGCGCCGTAGGTGCGTCTATCGCGTCCTGGGGCACCTTCATGCGGAGAGGGGTGCCGGATCTGGTGACGTGGGCGGGACGGAGTGCCCTCGGGAGTGAGGGAGGATGGGCGGGTGACCCATCCCGGCTACGAGCTGCTCGCGCGCGGCGGCGTGCCCGTCGTGCTCGCGCCGATGGCCGGCATTACGAACCGGGCGTTCCGCCGGCTCGCGCGGGAGAACGCGCGGGCCGCGACCGACGGTGCCGCGACCGGGATCTATGTCACGGAGATGATCACCTCGCGCGCGCTCGTCGAGCGCAACGACGAGACGATGCACATGATCGCGACCGATCCCGACGAGTCGCCGCGCAGCGTCCAGCTCTACGGCGTCGACCCGGGCACCGTCGCGGCCGCGGTCCGCCTGCTCGTCGACGAGGACCGCGCCGACCACATCGACCTCAACTTCGGCTGCCCGGTGCCCAAGGTGACCCGGAAGGGCGGCGGCAGCGCGCTGCCCTGGAAGCGCGGGCTGTTCCGGTCGATCGTGCGCGCCGCCGTCACCACGGCCGACGACGCCGCGCGGGCGCACGGCCGTCCGCCCGTGCCGGTGACCGTGAAGATGCGCGTCGGCATCGACGACGACCACCTCACGTACCTCGAGGCGGGTCGCGCCGCGGCCGAGGAGGGCGCGGCCTGGGTCGCGCTGCACGGGCGCACCGCCGCCCAGCTCTACGGCGGTGAGGCGGACTGGTCGTCGATCGCGCGTCTCGTCGAGGAGCTCGAGCCCTACGGCGTCCCCGTCCTGGGCAACGGCGACGTCTGGACCCACCGGCACGCCCGGCGGATGGTCGAGCAGACCGGTGCCGCGGGCGTCGTCGTGGGCCGCGGGTGCCTCGGCCGCCCCTGGCTGTTCGGGCAGCTCGCGGCGTCGTTCACCGGGCGCGCGATCCCCGCCGACCCGGGGCTGCGCGAGGTCGCCACGACCATGCGTCACCACGCCGAGCTGCTCGGCGAGGTGCTCGGACCGGTGACCGGGCCGCGCGACTTCCGCAAGCACATCGCGTGGTATCTCAAGGGTTTCGTCGTACGCCGGGAGATCCGGCAGGGTCTCGCGCTGGCGAGCTCGCTCGAGGAGATCGACGACCTCATCGCGCAGATGGACCTCGACCAGCCGTGGCCCGGCGAGGTGTCCGAGGGGCCGCGTGGTCGCACACAGCCGGGGAAGCGGGTGGCCCTGCCGGACGGTTGGCTCGACGACCCGGACGACCTGGTCGGCTTCCTCGACGACATCGGCGCCGCGGAGCTGTCCGTCTCCGGCGGCTGACGCACCGGGCCGCACGGATGCACGACCGAGTCGGCGCCGCCCACGTCGCACGGGACCGTCCGGAATGCCCCGCACCCCGGGCCGGTTGTCGTCCGAGCAGGACCGCGCCGCGGGACGCCGCACCGCCGAGCCGAGGGATGACGCAGCCATGAGCACCGAGACCACCGACCTCGACGCCGTCGTCCGGCTCGACGTGTGGGCCGACATCGCGTGCCCGTGGTGCTACCTCGGCCACGCCCGGCTCGAGTCGGTCCTCGAGACTCGGGAGCGCGCGGGGGAGCGGGTGCTCGTGCGGCACCGCCCGTTCGAGCTCAACCCGGGGATGCCGCCCGAGGGCGTGCCCATGGCCGGGTTCCTCGAGGCCCGGTTCGGCAGCGCCGACGGCGTCCGCGAGGCGCACGAGCGGCTGTCGGCGCTCGGTCGTGAGCTCGGCCTCGCCTACGACTTCGCGGCGGTCGGCAAGGTGCCCAACACCCGCCTCGCACACCACCTGCTCACGACGTACGACGGTGACGCGCGTCAGCGCCCCGCGGTGACGGCCCTCTACCGCGCCTACTTCGAGCAGGGTCGCGACGTCACCGACGCCGCCGTCCTCGTGGCCGCCGTGTCGGAGGCGACCGGGGAGCCGGCCGACGACGTGCGGATCCGCCTCGAGGCGCCGACGGACGTGGTCGACGCCGCGTTCGCGCTCGGCCGGCGGCTGGGCGTGACCGCGGTCCCGACCTTCGTCGCCGACGCCGGCAGCGACGTCGATCCCGAGGTCGGCCTGTCCGCGGCTGCCGTGGCCGTGCAGGGTGCGCAGCCCGCGGAGGTGCTCGAGCAGGTCCTCGCCGAGGCCCGCCGCCGCGCCGGCGGCTGACCCGCTCCGGCCCTACGCCGAGACATGTGCTCAGCGCCCGGCATGTCGTGCGCTCGGCACACCTCTCCGCCGCCGCTTACGCCTCGCGCGTACCGTCCCACACCGCCCGGCCGGCGGTGGCGCAGGCGACGTCGACATCGGGGTGCGCGCCGCTCACCGCGATGGCACCGACGACGGAGTCCCCACGCGTCAGTACGAGACCCCCGGCCAGCGACGTCACCCGGAAGCCCACGCCGTCGCTGATGAGGGGCAGCAGCTCCGGGTAGTCGGTCTGCAGCTGCAGCAGGTCGGCGCTGTCGGACCGCAGCGCGACAGCGCTGCGCGCCTTCTGCCGGGCGACGTACGGCGTGAACCCGGGCGCCCCGTCCATCCGGGTCGTCAGGACGTCCGCGCCCTGCGCGTCGACCACGACGACGGAGATCGCGACGGCGTTCGTCCGCGCCGCCGCGACGACGGCGTCGGTGATCCCCTGCGCGTGCGCGAGGGTGAGCGTCTCGGTCATGCGCCGATGGTCGGCCTTCGCGACCGTCGCGTCACGTCGCCGTGCCGCCGGACGGAACGTCGCGCGCTGCCCGCACGCCCGGCCGGCCGAGGGCCCGCGAACGCGGGCGTGTGACGCAGTAGCATCACGAGCCGACCCCGCCGGGTGGAGACCACAGGCTCGGCGGAGACAGACTCGGGGGGACCGCAACCCGTGCGCGTCGGCGCCCGGGAGAGGTGCCGCCGGTGCGACGTCGCCGGCGGGCGAGGCACGTCGGGACCGCCGTATGGCGGCCCCGCCCGCGTGGATGAAGGGTCCGGTCCATGGCCGCCAGCTCGTACGTCTTCGACTTCTCCCAGGGGTCGAGGGACATGAAGGATCTGCTCGGCGGCAAGGGCGCGAACCTGGCCGAGATGACGAACCTGGGGCTGCCGGTGCCACCCGGCTTCACCATCACGACCGAGGCGTGCCGGGCATACCTCGCCAACGGCAAGGAGCCGGCGGACCTGCGGGTGCAGGTGACGCGGGCGCTTCGGCATCTCGAGGACAAGGTGGACCGGCGGCTGGGCGACCGGCACGACCCGCTGCTCGTCAGCGTGCGCTCCGGCGGGAAGTTCTCGATGCCGGGGATGATGGACACGGTCCTCAACATCGGGCTGAACGACGCGTCCGTGATCGGCCTGGCCGAGGCGAGCGGGAGCGACAGGTTCGCGTGGGACTCCTACCGCCGGCTGATCCAGATGTTCGGCAAGACCGTGCTGGGCATCGAGGGCGACCAGTTCTCCGCCGCGTTGGACGAGGCGAAGGCGGCCAAGGGCGTGACGAGCGACGTCGACCTCGACGTCGACGACCTGGTGGCGCTGGTCGCACGGTTCAAGGAGATCGTGCGCGAGGAGTCCGGCCAGGACTTCCCGCAGCACCCGCGCGAGCAGCTCGACCTCGCGATCCGCGCGGTGTTCGACTCGTGGAACACCGACCGGGCCCGGGTCTACCGTCGGCGCGAGCGGATCCCGCACGACCTCGGCACCGCGGTGAACGTCTGCACGATGGTGTTCGGCAACCTGGGCGAGACGTCGGGGACCGGTGTCGCGTTCACCCGGGACCCGTCCACGGGGGAGCCCGGGGCGTACGGCGACTACCTGGTCAACGCGCAGGGCGAGGACGTCGTCGCGGGCATCCGCAACACGCTGTCCCTCGACGACCTCAAGGCCCTCGACCCGGCTGCGCACACCGAGCTGATGGGCGTGATGCGCCGACTCGAGACGCACTACCGCGACCTGTGCGACATCGAGTTCACGATCGAGCGCGGCAAGCTGTGGATGCTGCAGACCCGCGTCGGCAAGCGCACCGCGGCCGCGGCGTTCCGCATCGCCACGCAGCTCGTCGACGAGCGGCTGATCACCGAGGACGAGGCGCTCGAGCGGGTCACCGGCGCGCAGCTGGCGCAGCTGATGTTCCCGCAGTTCGACTCGCACTCCCCGCGCCGGATGCTCACCCGTGCGATGGCCGCCTCCCCGGGCGCGGCGGTCGGCAAGGTCGTGTTCGACTCGGAGACCGCGGTGGCCTGGGCCGCGCGCGGCGAGGACGTCATCCTGGTCCGCCGGGAGACCAACCCCGACGACCTCGAGGGCATGATCGCGGCGGCCGGGATCCTGACCTCCCGCGGCGGCAAGACCAGCCACGCCGCGGTCGTGGCACGCGGCATGGGCAAGACGTGCGTGTGCGGCGCCGAGGAGCTCGACGTCGACGTCGCCGCGAAGCTCGTGCGCGTGGACTCCACCACGATCCGCGAGGGAGACACCGTCTCGATCGACGGGTCCACCGGCGAGGTGTTCCTCGGCGACGTCCCGGTCCGGCCGTCCCCGGTCGTGACCTACCTCGAGCACGGCCTCGACCAGGCCGTCGCCGGTGCCGACGAGGAGACCGCGGCGCTGATCCGCGCGGTGGACCGGCTCCTGGCCCACGCCGACGAGACCCGCCGGCTGCGCGTGCGCGCGAACGCCGACACGCCCGACGACGCCGTCCGGGCGCGCAAGCTCGGTGCCGAGGGCATCGGCCTGACCCGCACGGAGCACATGTTCCTCGGCGACCGCCGGGTGCTCATCGAGCGCGTCATCCTCGCCGACACGGCCGAGGAGCGGGACGCCGCGCTGGGCGCGCTGCTCCCGATGCAGCGACAGGACTTCTACGAGATCCTCGAGGCGATGGACGGCCTCCCGGTCACGATCCGGCTGCTCGACCCGCCGCTGCACGAGTTCCTGCCCGACTACACCGAGCTCTCCGTGCGCGTCGCCGTCGCGGAGGTCCAGGGCAAGCCGGACGCGCAGGACCTGGCCCTGCTCGCCGCGGTCGAGCGCCTCCACGAGACGAACCCGATGCTCGGCCTGCGCGGCGTACGCCTCGGGCTCGTCGTCCCGGGCCTGTTCGCGCTGCAGGTCCGCGCGATCGCCGAGGCGGCCATGGCGCGGATCAAGGACGGCGGGGACCCGAAGGTCGAGATCATGGTGCCGCTCGTCGGCTCGGTGATGGAGCTGCACCTCATCGCCGACGAGACCGACGGCATCGTCCACGAGATCTCGCGGCGCGAGGGGATCCCGTTGCAGATCCCCGTCGGCACCATGATCGAGCTGCCGCGGGCCGCGCTGACCGCGCACCGCATCGCCGACGTCGCGGAGTTCTTCTCCTTCGGCACGAACGACCTCACCCAGACCACGTGGGGCTTCAGTCGCGACGACGTCGAGGCCGAGTTCTTCGCGGCGTACCTCGACAAGGGTGTCTTCACCGTGTCGCCGTTCGAGTCGCTCGACGTCGACGGCGTCGGACGCCTCGTCCAGATCGCCGTGGAGGAGGGGCGCGCGACGCGGCCCGACCTCAAGCTCGGCGTCTGCGGCGAGCACGGCGGGGACCCCGAGTCCGTCCACTTCTTCCACAAGGTCGGACTCGACTACGTCTCCTGCTCGCCGTTCCGCGTCCCGGTGGCGCGGCTCGAGGCCGGCCGCGCCGCGCTCGAGGCGTCGGCGTCCGAGACACGCTGACCCACACGGGAGGGACGACAGGGGCGGAGCCGCCAGCGCTGGCCCCGCCCCTGTCGTGCGGCCGGCCCGTCCGAGGGAGTGACGGGCGGCGGGCGACGACGACGAGGGGGGGAGGACGTCGTCGTCGGGTCAGAACTCGCGGCCGGGCGGGTCCACGTCGAGCGGTGCGTGCTGGGCCGTGCCGGCGGTCGCTGCGGGCGGTCCCGCCGCAGCGACGACACCGGTGGCCGCGCCGGTGCCCACGCTGCCCACGAGGACGATCCCCAGGGCGAGGGTCGAGGCCAGGAGGGCGGCGGCCGCACCCCACCGACGTTCCGACCTGCGGGTCGCGACCCTGGTCTCCTCGTCGATCATGGTCGTCTCCGTCCGGTCGGGCGTGCCCGGGAACCTCGTGACCCCACCGTGGCTCCGGAAGATGTGACGCCGCTGACCGTCACGGGTGGGTCCGCTGTGCGGAGGTTCTGAGGACGCGTGATCATCAGGGACACTGGTGGGGTGACCCTGCGCGCCGAGGACGTGACCGGCGCCGCCCCCGCGCGGCGCCGGTCCCCGGTGCGTCGCGCGATCACGGTCGTGCTCGTGGTGCTCCTGCTCGCCGTGGTGCTCGTGCCTACCGCCGCGGCGCTGCGGGTCCTGCTCACCGCCCGTCAGGACGACCGCACCCGGACGGACGTGGTCGTCGTGCTCGGCGCCGCCCAGTTCTGGGGCCGCCCGAGCCCGGTGCTCGAGGCGCGGCTCGCGCGGGCCGGCACGCTCGTCGACGAGGGCGTCGCCTCCCACGTCCTCACCGTCGGCGGCAACCAGCCAGGCGACCGCACGACCGAGGCGGAGGCCGGCCGGGAGTGGCTGGTCGGTCACGGCCTGTCCGCCTCCGCGGTCACGGCCGTACCCGTGGGGAACGACACGCTGTCCAGCCTGACCGCCGTCGCACGCGTCATGGCGGAGCGCGGCTGGACCAGCGCCACCCTGGTCACCGACCCCGCGCACGAGGCGCGCAGCCTGGCGATGGCCCGCGCCCTCGGCATCGACGCGCGCGGCGCGCCGACCCGGTCCGGCGCCGGCTCCGTCCTCACCCTCGAGTACGTCGCCCGCGAGACCGGCGGGCTGCTGTACTTCTGGCTCGTCGAGCGGCGCGGCATCGCGCGGGTCGTCGGCGCCTGACGTCCCGCGTGCGTGTGCGGCGCTCGCTAGGGTCGGTGGTGATGGACCTCCACGCGGCGTACGACGACGACCGGCTCTCCGACGGCTACGTCCACGACGACGAGGCACGCTGGGTGGCCGAGGCGCCCAAGCGCGCCGGCCGTACCGCCTTCGCTCGGGACCGCGCGCGCGTGCTGCACTCCGCGGCGCTGCGCCGTCTCGCCGCGAAGACCCAGGTGGTCGCGGCGGGGGAGAGCGACTTCCTGCGCACCCGGCTCACCCACTCGCTGGAGTGCGCGCAGGTGGGCCGAGAGCTCGGCGCGGCGCTGGGCTGCGACCCCGACCTCGTCGACGCCGCGTGCCTCGCGCACGACCTGGGCCACCCGCCGTTCGGGCACAACGGCGAGGACGCGCTCGACGAGGTCGCCGCGGCCGTCGGCGGCTTCGAGGGCAACGCGCAGTCGCTGCGGATCCTCACCCGGCTCGAGGCGAAGACCTTCAGCCCGGGGAGCGGGCCGCGTCCGGGCGGGCCGGTCGGCCTCAACCTGACCCGCGCCACGCTCGACGCCGCGACGAAGTACCCGTGGCAGCGCCGCGAGGGCAGCCGCAAGTTCGGCGTCTACGCCGAGGACCTCGACGTCTTCACCTGGCTGCGCGCCGGTGCACCCGACGACCGGACGTGCTTCGAGGCACAGGTGATGGACTGGGCCGACGACGTGGCCTACTCCGTGCACGACGTGGAGGACGCCGTCGTCGCGGGCCACCTCGACATCCGGGCGATCAGCGGCGCGGGCGGTGCCGGCGACCCGGAGGGGCTGCTGGGCACCGCGGCGTACTACGCGCGCGACGCGGACCCGGCCGAGCTGGGCGCGGCCGTGGAGCGGCTCACGGCGCTGCCGTTCTGGCCCTCGTCGTACGCCGGGTCGCTGCGCGACCTCGCCGCGCTGAAGAACCTGACGTCGCAGCTGATCGGGCGCTTCTGCACGGCGGTGGAGCTCGCGACGCGGGAGCGGTACGGTCGCGGGCACCTGACGCGCTACGCCGCCGACCTCGTCGTCCCGCGCGAGCAGCGGCTGGAGGTGGCCGTGCTCAAGGCCGTCGCGGACCGGTGGGTGATGCAGCGCGCCGGCGCCGAGCCGGTCTACGTCCGGCAGCGGGAGATCGTGCAGGAGCTCGTGGCGGCGATCCGGCTGACCGCTCCCGAGGGCCTCGACCCGGTGCTGCGCGACGCCTACGTCGCTGCGCCGGACGACGCCGCGCGCCTGCGCGTCGTCGTCGACCAGGTCGCGAGCCTCACCGACCGCTCCGTCGTCGCCTGGCACGCGCGCCTCTGCCGCTGACCCCCCGGGAAGTCACTGAGGGTGGCCCTGGTTGCCTAGAGCGCAACAATCGCCGCCCTCATGGCAGACGCGAGCGCTTCCCGCCTCCGCACCCGAGTTACACCCCGAACCCACCAGTTCGGTACGGCGAACAGGGCGGTTCGACGTGTAACTCGGGGGTCTCAGGCGAGGGTCGAGCGGACGGCGTCGAGGAGGGCGTCGAGGTCGGAGTCGTCGGTGTAGACGTGCGGGCTGACCCGCACGAGGCCCGCGACCCCGTGGGCGTCGAAGTCGCGCACGGCGTACTCGCGCGGGGAGTGGCTCACGTTGACGCCGCGCGCCTTGATCCCGGCGACGACGTCGGCGGCGACCCGACCCTCGACCGAGAACGTCACGATCCCGGTGCGGATCGCACCGCGGTCGCGGACGACGACGTCGGGGATGGCAGCGAGCTCGACCCGGATGCGGTCGGCGAGCCAGGAGATACGCCGCTGCGTGACGTCCAGGCCGAGGGCGAGCGCGTAGTCGGCCGCGGCGCCCATGCCGAGCAGTGCGGCGTAGGACTTCTCCCACGACTCGAAGCGGTGCGCGCCGGGCACGACGACGTAGTCGTCGACCGACGTCCAGGTCGCGGAGTCCAGGTCGATGATCGCGGGCTCGAGCGTCTGCGCCCGCGCGGACGACCACAGGAACCCGGTGCCGCGTGGCCCGCGCAGGAACTTGCGCCCGGTGGCCGACACGAAGTCGGCGCCGATCGCCGTGACGTCGAGCGGCACCTGGCCGACCGACTGGCACGCGTCGAGGACGTACCACGCCTCGGGGGACCGCTCCCGGACGGCGGCGCCGATCTCCTCGGCCGGGTTCAGCAGGCCGTTCTGGCTCGGGGCGTGCGTGACCGCGACGACCCGCACCCGCTCGTCGAGCATCGAGCGCAGCGCCTCGACGTCGAGCACGCCGGTGGCGTCGTCCGGCACGGCCTCGACCACGGCCCCGACGCGGCGCGCGGCCGACATGATCGCCAGCACGTTGCTGGCGTACTCGGCCTGCGAGACGAGGATGCGGTCGCCGGGCCCGAGCGGGATCGACAGGAAGCCGCGCAGCCACGCGTCGGTCGCGGAGGTCGTCAGCGCGATGTCCTCGCCCCGGCCGCCCACGAGCCGCCCGCACGAGGTGTACGTCGCGTCGAGCCGGTCCTGCGCCTCGGCGTGCGCCTCGTAGCCGCCGATCTCGGCCTCGCGGCGCAGGTGGGCGACCATCGTGTCGACGACGACCTGCGGCGGCAGCGCCGAGCCGGCGTTGTTGACGTGGTGCCGGGTGAGGCTCCCCGGCGTCTCGGCGCGCAGCCGGGCGACGTCGGCGTCGCTCAGCCCGGACGGGTCGGTGGCGGGCGGCGTGGGGATCTCGACGGTGCTCACCCGCCGATCCCACCACAGCCCGACGCCGCCCGACCCGCCGAGAGGTGTGTCCACCCCCGGCGATACGCCGGCCCGGGCACATGTCTGCCGCGGTTCGCGGCCAGCGGTGTGCCCTCGCCCGGGTCCTGCCGCGGCTGAGCACACCTCTGCCGGGAGATGCCCCCGGCGTCGGGCGGCGGACGGCGCGGGGAGCCGGCTCGACGGCATCCGTAGGATCACTGCGTGGCCGGCCGGATCCGTGACGAGGACGTCGTCCTCGTGCGCGAGCGGGCCCGGATCGACGAGGTCGTGCGCGACT
>JAJXTD010000113.1 GCA_021784035.1 Actinomycetes bacterium
CTCCGGGCCGAGGTGCACGCGGTAGGCGTCGAGGTCGTTGAGCAGGCGACGCGCCTGGTTCTCCTCGACGTCGAGGCCGGTGAGCCGCAGCAGCCGGCGCGAGTGGTGGCCGACGTCGACGACCTTGGGCGTGACCCGGATGGTCGAGCCGCCCTCCTCGGAGACGACGGAGAGCTCGGCGACGTCGAACCCGAGGTCGTTGAGCCGGCGCACGCGGGCGTCGAGCCGGTGCCGCTCGCTGAAGCCGATGGACTCCGGCGCGGTGATCTCGTGCCAGAGCGACTCGTAGCGCTCGCGGACCTGCCGCGACGTCGCGATCGGGTCGATGCTCGGGTGCAGGCGGCCCGACGCCTCGACGTCGAGCAGCTCGCCGCCGACGTTGATCTCCGCCGTGCTGAGGTCGTACTGCCGCTGGCCGGCGGAGAGCCGGTCGTGGATGTCGCCGGTCTCCGCGTCGACGAGGTACGCCGCGAAGGCTCCCGCGTCGCGGCGGAACAGCGTGTTCGACAGCGAGCAGTCGCCCCAGGCGAAGCCGGCGAGGTGCAGGCGCACCATGAGGACGGCGAGTGCGTCGATGAGGCGGTTCATCGTGTCGGGACGCAGCGTGGTGGAGAACAGCGCGCGGTAGGGGAGCGAGAACTGCAGGTGCCGCGTGATGATCGCCGCCGGCAGCTCCTCGCCGTCGGGGCTCGTGCGGCCCGCCACGATGCCGACGGGGTCCACGCACGGCACGTCGCGCCGGCCCAGCTCGAAGAGCAGGTCGTACTCCCGCTGCGCGATCGGCTCGACCGTCTCCTTGACCGCGTAGACGACGCCGTGCAGACGGACGAAGCGCACGATGTGCCGCGAGATGCCGCGGGGGAGCGCGACGAGGGTGGCCTCCGGCCAGTCCTCGAGCGGCACGTCCCAGGGGAGGAACAGCAGGTCGTGCTCACCGGCTGCGGCGGTGACGCGCAGGGCCATGGCGGTCCTCGAGCTCGAGGTTCGGGGCGGGCCGGGAAGCGCGGGGGGACGGTCGGCGCGGCGGCGCTGCCGTCCCTCCCCGCTTCAGCTGCTACTGGCCGCCGAGACGGGCACCGGTGACCGCGTGGAAGACGTGCTGGTGGTCGGCCCTGAGACCGCAGTAGACCCGGTCGCCCTTCATCGGCGGCTTGCGCCCGTCGGTGCGGATGATGACGTCCTTCGACGTGCCCTCCGGGCCGTCGATGTGGCCGTAGACGTAGGCGTCCGCGCCGAGGGACTCGACGACGTCGACCTCGATGGCCCAGCCGTCCGTCTCGTCGGCGAGGTGGAGGTCCTCGGGGCGGAACCCGACGGTGACCGTGGTGGCGCCGCCGGCGCGGGCGGCGTCGACGATGGAGCGCTCGAGCGGGATGGTCTTCGGCTGGCCGGTCCGGCCGCCGATCTCGGCGCCGCCGTCGACGATGGGCAGCTCGAGCAGGTTCATCGCGGGTGAGCCGATGAAGCCGGCGACGAACACGTTCGTCGGGTTGTCGTAGAGGTCGCGGGGCGAGCCGACCTGCTGGAGGACCCCGTCCTTGAGCACGCAGACGCGATCGCCCATCGTCATGGCCTCGGTCTGGTCGTGCGTGACGTAGACCGTGGTGACGCCGAGGCGGCGCTGCAGCGAGGCGATCTGGGTGCGGGTCTGCACGCGCAGCTTCGCGTCGAGGTTCGACAGCGGCTCGTCCATGAGGAACACCTGGGGGTTGCGGACGATCGCGCGGCCCATCGCGACGCGCTGACGCTGGCCGCCGGAGAGGGCCTTCGGCTTGCGCTCGAGGTACTGCGTGAGGTCGAGGATCTTCGCGGCCTCCGCGACGCGCGTGGCGATCTCGTCCTTGGAGACGCCGGCGATCTTCAGCGCGAACCCCATGTTGTCGGCGACCGACATGTGCGGGTACAGCGCGTAGTTCTGGAAGACCATCGCGATGTCGCGGTCCTTCGGCGGCAGCGTGGTGACGTCGCGGTCGCCGATGTAGATGTTCCCCTTGTCGACGTCCTCGAGGCCGGCCAGCATGCGCAGGCTCGTGGACTTGCCGCAGCCCGACGGGCCGACGAGGACGAGGAACTCGCCGTCCTCGATGACCAGGTCGAGGGCATCGACGGCGGGGACGGTGGACCCGGGATAGATCCGGGACGCCTTGTCGAACGTGACAGAGGCCATGGCAGTAGCCAACCCTTCACCGGCAGGAACGTGCCGGACGATCCGTTGTGAGAGGGACGTCGGGCTGCTGCCCGGCCGGCCGAGCGTAACCGTTTACGGAGCGGGTTCGGAAGGCTTCCGGCGGATGAGTCCGCGTGGCCCCGAACCGGTCAGCCGATCCGCAGGACCCGGCCGTCGTGGGCGCCGAGGACGACCCGCACCCCGCCCTCCTCGTCGACCACGCCGAGCGGCTCGTCGGTGCCGAGGTCGACGAGCTCGAGCCCCGGCACGGCGTGCGGGGTGTGCAGGACGGTGTCGACGACCGGCTCCTGGCCGAAGTTGAGCATGGTGGCGGCGACGACACCGTCGGGCAGCCGCAGCACCATCGCGAGCACGCCCGGGTACTCGACGTCGGGGACCTCGAGCAGGGTCGCCTCCGCGATGCCGTGCCGCGCCCGCAGCGCGAGCAGGCCGCGCAGCCGGCTGGCGAAGGAGTCCGGGTCGGCGAGCTGGTCGGGCAGCGTGCCGTACAGGCTGCGCCCCAGCGGGATGCCCGAGGCCGACGCCGTCGCCGTCGGGTCGACGCCGAGCAGGTCGTGCGCCCCGCGGTTGATCCACCGGGTGTCGGCGTCGCGCATGAGGTGCTCGACGGTCGCCGGGTCGAGGGTCAGCGCGCCGGTGAGGTCCCAGCCGGACAGGGCGAAGACCCCGGGCTGCAGGGCGTTGAAGCCGGCGAGGAGCAGGTGGGCCCGGCGGATGCGCTCGACGTCCTCCTCGGTGATGGCGTCGAGGTCGGCGATGCCGATCGCGGCGGCGACGACGGTTGCCGTCGTGCAGGCGATGCCGTTCGTGGTGAAGGGCAGGTTGTACGGCCGCTCGGGACCGGTGAGCGCGGCCAGCAGGTCGGCCCGTACGGTGTCGGCCAGCTCGCCCCCGGTGATGCTGCGGCCGTGGTAGGTGAAGACGTCCGCGGAGTGGGTGTCGGTGAAGTGGACGAGCTCGTAGGTGAGCTCGTCGTGGTTCTGCAGTGCGTGCACCAGGGCCGCCGGATCGACACCGAGACGCAGTCCCTCGCGCATCGTGATCCGGAGGAACTCGGTGTCCCCGGTGACCAGCGCGTGGTGGTACGCCGGCCGGGTCACGAAGTCGTAGGACAGGTCGGCGCCGACGCGCGACGTCGCGGCGATCGCGTCGATCGACAGGTTGAGCTCCTGGAACGTGAAGCCGCCGACCTTGCGGACCATGCTCGCGAGGAGGTGGTTCCCGGCCTCCGCCAGCGGGTGTCCCTCGGACCACCCGGTCGAGCCGGGCCGTCGCTCGATGCCCAGGAAGCCGTTGGCGTCGAGCCGCAGGCCCCCGGACCCCAGGTCGGTGAGCGACTGCAGCGCATCGCCGAGGACGAGGCGCGGACCGGCGAACGACGGGTCCAGCCAGTTGATCGAGGGCTCCCCCTCCTTGAAGAAGTGCAGGTAGACCCAGCGGCGCGTGACACCGTCGATCCCGGTGACCGGGGCGGTGGCGCTCCAGTTGGTCTCTTTGACCCCGGGTGCCTGGAACAGGACGCGCTGGAGCGGCCCGACGATGTAGCCGGCGTCGGTGAGGGCGCGCTCGGCCACCACGTCGAGGTTGACCGTGTCGCGGCCCTCGGGCACGTCCGGCAGCAGGTCCCAGTCCTGCGGGTCGACGAGCACCATGTGGTAGATGCCGGGGTAGTCGCCGTAGCCCAGCTCCGCGAGTCGGAAGTCGGCGCCCTTGCCGGTGTGCCCGGGGATGACGTCGTCGATCACCGTCCCGTTGTGGGCAGCGGCGACGGCGCAGAGCATGCGGAACTCCTCCGCGGTGCCGAACGCGGGGTCGAGCTGGGTGCTGACCCGGTCGAAGTGCCCGTCGACCGACGGCGTCCTGCTCCAACCGTCGATGGCGCCGGCGCCCTTCACCGGCCCGGTGTGCACCCCGTGGATCCCGATCGCGGCGAAGGCGCGCCACAGTTCGGTGTCGCCCAGGGTCGCGACGAACGAGCTCCCCGGCGCGACCACCAGCGACGTCGGGTACGCCGTGTACCAGACCGACGCCGCGCGGACGGCCGCGCGGGGATCGGGCAGGGCGTAGGAGTTCTGCCACATGGCGCCGAGGCCGGTCAGCTGGCGCCCGGTCTCCGTGGCGTCGTGCAGCATCGACTCCGACACGAGCCACGCGACGTAGGCGGGGTTGTCCCCGGTGGCCGGTCCCTCGACGGGGACCGGCTCGGACACCGTGCGCCAGGACCGCGTGCCGGGTCGCCCCGTGCGGCGCGAGGCGGAGATCGTCGGCGCGGAGCTGGTCGGAGCGGGGTCAAGCTCGGGCATGCGCGCAGTCTGTCATCCGGCCTCGTCGTCGCGGACCGGGTCCCGGACGGTCCGCTCCGCCAGGAGGAGCTCGAGGACGGCGGCCACGTCCGCGGTGTCGCCGATCCGGAAGCGCGCCAGCGAGTCGCCGTCGCCGACCTTCACGCCGACGTCGCCCGGACGCAGCCGGGCGAAGGCGTGCTCGTCGGTGGTGTCGTCGCCGAGGAAGACGACGGCGTCCGCCCGTGCCTCGTCGCGCAGGCGGTCGAGGGCGCGCCCCTTGTCGACGTCGACCACCGACAGCTCGACCACCTTCTTGCCGAGCGTCGTGCGGACGCCGGGACGCGCTCCCGGACCGGCGACCACGTCGGCGACGACCCGGTGCGCGTCGAGGTGCGTGGCGCGACGCACGTGCACCGCGACGCCGCCGGCCTTCACCTCCACCTGGACGCCGTGGACGCCGTGGGTGACCCAGTGGACGTCGCGGACCACGTGCTCGAGCAGGAGGGCGGCCTCGGGCGTCAGCTCGAGGTCGGCGCCGTGCTCGGCGCCGTGGCTGCCCACGAGGACGACCGGCGGGCCGAGGCCGGTCATGGTGCGGAGCTCGGTGAGCCGGCGCCCCGACAGCAGGGCGACCGTCGTCCCGGGCCGGCGCGCGAGACCGGCGAGCGCGGCGATCGAGTCGGGCCGGGGCGCCGCCGCCGCGGGGTCGTCGACGATCGGCGCGAGCGTGCCGTCCACGTCGCAGGCGACGAGCAGCCGGCCGGCCGCGGCGACGTCCGCGATGGCGGCGCGCAGGTCGTGATCAGTGGCGCCATCGGTCACCGCGAGTACTCCGAGCGGTCGAGTGCCGTGAGGAACGAGCTCGCCCAGCGGTTCACGTCGTGGTCGAACACCTGCGCGCGCATGGCCCTCATCCTGGCGCGGAGCTCGTCCGGGTCGGAGTTCATCGCGGCGAGGATGGCGCGCTTCACGCCGTCCGCGTCGTACGGGTTCACCAGGAAGCTGTCGGTGAGCTCGACCGCGGCCCCGGCGAACTCCGAGAGGACGAGCGCGCCGCTGTCGTCGTAGCGCGACGCGACGTACTCCTTGGCCACGAGGTTCATGCCGTCGCGGTACGGCGTCACGAGCATGACGTCGGCGGCGACGTAGAACGCGACGAGCTCCTCGCGGCTGAGCGGCTGGTGCAGGTACTGGATCGGTGGCGCGCCGATGTCTCCGTGGTCGCCCATGGCGCGGCCGATCATCAGCTCGATCTCGTCGCGCAGCCGCTGGTAGTCCTCCACGTTCTCCCGGCTCGGTGACGCGATCTGCACGAAGACGGCGTCGCCGGGCGTGATGGAGCCGTCGGCGAGCAGCTCGCTCACGGCCTTGAGCCGGACGTCGATGCCCTTCGTGTAGTCGAGCCGGTCGACACCGAGCAGGACGTGCTTCGGGTTGCCCAGCTTCTCGCGGATCTCGACGGCGGCGTCCTGTGCCTCGACGGTGCGGGCGATCGCGTCGTACTCGACGGTGTCGATCGAGATGGGGAACGCGCCGACGGTCACCCGGCGCCGGTCGCCGGCGCGCAGCACGTCGACGACGTCGACGCCGGTGTCGTCGGGGTCGAGCTCGAGCAGCCGCCGGGTCAGGGCGAGGAAGTTCGCCGCGCCGCCCGGCGTGTGGAAGCCGACGAGGTCGGCCCCGAGGAGGCCCTGCATGACCTCGCGGCGCCACGGCAGCTGGAGGAACAGCTCGATCGGGGGGAACGGGATGTGCAGGAAGAACCCGATCCGGAGGTCCGGCCGGCGCTCGCGCAGCATGCCCGGGACGAGCTGCAGCTGGTAGTCGTGCACCCAGACCGTCGCCCCCTCCTGCGCGAGCTCGGCGACCCGCTCGGCGAAGCGCCGGTTGATCTCGACGTAGGGCTCCCACTGGTGCCGGTGGTAGACCGGCGTGGCGATGGCGTCGTGGTAGAGCGGCCAGATCGTGCTGTTGCAGAAGCCCTCGTAGAAGCCCTCGATGTCCTCCCGGCTCAGCTCGACCTCGCTCAGGGCGCACGGCCCGATGTCGTGCGGGATCGGCTCGAGCTCGAGGCCGAGGTCCTCCGTCGAGTAGGGGTCGGGCGCGGGGCGGCCGGACCAGCCGACCCAGACGGCGTGCTCCTTGCGGAGCACGGGCTCGAGGGCGCTGACCAGCCCGCCGGGGGAGCGCGTCCAGGAGGTGGCTCCCTCGGCGTCCTGGTCGGCGGCCACGGGCAGCCGGTTGGCCACGACGACGAGATCGAACTGCTGGGGCATCCCTCGACCGTACGTGCGGCAGCCCCGTTCAGGGAACTCGAGGGGGTCCGCCGGCCGCCGGAGCGGTGACCTTGCTCACGCTCACGAGGACCGATCCGGCTCCGGTCCGGCGAGGGCGTCGAGCAGCGCGCGCAGCGCGGCGAGGCCGTCGAAGACGTCGGTGAAGCGCGTCGTCAGCGGCGCGAGACCGACGCGGATGCCGTCGGGGCGGCGGAAGTCCGGGATGACGCCGTGGTCGGTGAGCGCCTGCACGAGCGCCTCGGCGTCGGGGTGCCGCAGCGTCACGTGCGCCCCGCGCCTCGCCGGGTCGCGCGGCGAGGCGAGCGAGACCCCGCGCTCGACGAGCCACGCGTCGGTCAGGTCCACGGCGTACGACGTGAGCGCGACGCCCTTCGCGCGCACGGCCGGCATGCCTGCCTCGGCCAGCAGCTCCACGCCGCAGTCGACCGCGGTGAGGGCGACCGCCGACGGCGTCCCCGTCATGAACCGGCGTACGCCGGGCGCGGGCGAGTACTCCGGTCCCATGGCGAAGACGTCGGCGTGCCCCATCCACCCGGGGATCGCGTTGCGCAGGGCCTCGTGGTGCTCCGTGCTCGCCCAGATCCACGCGGGCGCGCCGGGCCCGCCGTTGAGGTACTTGTAGGAGCAGCCGATCGCGAGGTCGGCGCCGAGCCCGGGCAGGTCGAGCGGGACGGAGCCCGCGGCGTGCGAGCAGTCCCAGACCACCAGCGCACCGGCGTCGTGCGTGGCGCGGGTGATGCCGGCGGTGTCGGCGATCGCGGCGGACCGGTAGTCGACGACGGAGAGCAGGACGACCGCGACGTCGTCGTGCAGCGCTGCCGCGACCTCCCCGGCCGTGACCGGGTCGTCCTGCGTCGTCCCCGGGTCGAGCGGGCCGATCCAGCGCACGCTGCCCCCGCGCTGTCGCGCGACCTCGCTCGCGACGTAGCGGTCGGTCGGGAACTCGCCGCGGTGCGCCACGATCGTCGAGCGGCCAGGGCGCAGGTCCATCGCCGCGTGCAGCGCCTTGAACGCGTTGACCGTGACGGTGTCGGACACGAGCGTCTCACCGGGCCGCGCGCCGAGCAGCGCCGAACCGAGGCGGTCGCCTACCTCGAGCGGCAGGTCCATCCAGCCCTCGCCCCACGCGCGGATGAGTCGGTCGCCCCACTGCTCGCGCACGACCTGCGCGATGCGCCCGGGGGTCGCGGCCGGGAGGCGCCCGAGGGAGTTGCCGTCGAGGTAGACCAGGGAGTCGTCGGGGATCTCGAAGCGCCCGCGGAAGGAGGCCAGCGGGTCGGTGGCGTCGAGCTGCTCGGCGTACGCGCGGTCGGTGGGCACGGTCATGGCTGCAGGCTGCCACGACACGTGACTCGGGCGAGCCGGGATCCCGGGACGATCCTGGTGCCCGCGCCCGTCAGGTCTCGATCGGACCGTCAGAAGGGAGCCGTGCTCGTGCTCGGGGCGCCGAGACCCGTGGGGCCGTCGTAGCCGGTGCCGGCCGTGCAGAGGTAGGCACCGGACGTGTTCCTGCCGCGCGTGCACCTGCCGTTGGACCCCGACGTCACGTCGAACAGCCCGGAGGGCGTCGCATACAGGGTGGCCGTGGCGTACCCGGTGCCGGGGACGCCGTCACGGGCGTAGATCGCGCCGATGATCGGCGCGGCGACGCTCGTGCCGCCGAACACATACCAGTTCGCCCCACCGGTGCTCCCGTAGGAGTCGTACACCGCGACCCCGGTGTTGGGGTCGGCGACGGCCGAGACGTCTGCGACGGTGCGTCGCGAGCACGCGGGGTCCTTCTGCCAGCTGGGCTTGGCGATGTATGCGGAGCAGCCGGAGCCCGCACCGCTCCATGCCGTCTCGCTCTGCCGCGCGCCGGACGAGGAGAGGTTGAGCGTGGTCCCGCCGACGGCGATCACGCCGGCGGACGCTGCGGGGAACTGGACGCCGTAGCCGGAGTCACCGCTCGACACGGTCACCGCCACACCCGGGATGTTCCACGCGGAGATGCCCGACTCGGTCGAGAACTCCTTGGCGCCGTATGAGTTCGAGATGACCTTCGCGCCCATGTTCTTCGCGAGGGTCACGGCCGCCGAGAGGTCGCTGAACGACGCCGAGTTCGCGCCGACGTAGAGGATCGAGCACGAGGGACAGATCGCCGAGACCATCTCGAGGTCGAGCATCTCCTCCTGTCCCCACCCGGTGTTGCCGGACACGGTCGTGATGGAGCCGCCGTTCTGGTTCACCTGAGTCAGCGCCGCCGTGCCGAGGCCGAACGTGTCGCGGTACACCTGGAGGTCCGCGGCGGCGCTGGGGTGCGCGTAGGCGTCCACGATCGCCACGAGCTGCTTGCCCGACCCGAAGGGGCCGTAGGCGCTCGTCAGCTGATCCGGCCGGTACCCGTTGGAGTACGTCGTCGTCGCCAGCGGCTGCGCCGTCCGCACGTCGGTGACGACGTGCGCGTCGCACGCGGCGAACCCGGGGGCGGGTGTCGCGCACACGCGGCGGTCCGCGTGCGCCACCGCGGTCGCGCTCGGCGTGGCGACCGAAGGACTGATCCCGATCAGGGCGGCCGAGGTTGCCATCGCGAGCACCGCAAACCCGGCCGTGGTCGAACGCGACATCGTGGAACTCCTCATCCGTGTCGGCACACCGAGGGATAGGCGCCCCGAGCGGCCCATCCTCGACCTCGCTCACACTGTCGGCCGCCGGCCGCGTTCGCGCAAGGGCCGCACGGGCCACGTCTAGACTCGGTCAGCCCGCCGTATGACCGGCGGACCGCGGGTGCAAGGCGCACCGCCGACGTGGCGCAACTGGCAGCGCACCGCTCTTGTAAAGCGGTGGTTAGGGGTTCGAGTCCCCTCGTCGGCTCGCATGACGGAGGTCCGGGGTTGATCCCCCGGGCCTCCGCCATGCGAACTGGTGATGCGCGGGGGCTCGGGAGGAGCTCGCCGGGTGGGCGAGCGACGGCTCCCCTCGTCGGCTCTGCGCATGGCCTGGTCAGAGGTCTCATGAGGCAGTGATGAGGAGCCCGAGGCTCATCGTCGAGACACAGTGACGGACCGGATCAGGGACGCCGGGCACCCGGTGCACGAGGAGTGCCGGCACATGGACGGGCGAAGGCCGTTGGGAGGACCTGGCACGTCAGCCGGTTCGGCACTCGGATCAAGATCCTGTGGGCTCTCGCCCAAGGGGAGTCCAACGTGACGTGCCTGGCCGAACTTGCCGGCGCGAGCCAACCCGCGACGAGCCAGCACCTGGCGAAACTGCGTCTCGCCGGGCTCGTCACCGCTACCCGGGAGGGTGGTTTCGTGTACTACGAGCTCGCGAAGCCCGAGACCCGCGCCCTGTTGGCGCAAGCGCTGGGTCTTCCCGAGCCGAAGTCGGCCATCCAGCACTCATGACAGCAAACCCCGATCCCCGCCAGGACACCCGACTGCTGCGTCGGGGATTCACCCTGGAATGGGCCACGCTGTCGTGGAACGTCGTCGGGGTGTTCGTACTCGCGGTCGC
>JAJXTD010000114.1 GCA_021784035.1 Actinomycetes bacterium
TCTCGTCGGCCCAGATGCGGCACAGGTCGTGCAGCGGCCGGAACGGGGTGTCGTCCAGCGGCGTCGCCCACGTGCGCCGCAGCACCGACGCGAGCACGACGTCCTGCTCCGACTCCGGACGGTCGCGCAACGGCGTCCCGGGAACGCAGCGCTCGAGCAGGAGGCAGATCGTGTCCCCGACCCGCTCGTACCGGTGCAGCCGTACGGCACCGGCGCCGTCCCACAGGCGCAGCGCGTCCGCCTCGTGGTCGGCCTCCTCGTGCCACCGGCCGACCTTGAGGACGACGTCGTCGCCGTCGGCGGTGCGGACCGGTGCGACCCACGCCGTCTCGCCCCCGGGCCGGTACGGCGGACCGAGCGTGAGCGACCAGCGCTCGGCGACGTCGCGCACGCGCTGCTCGGCGTACGGCGTCCACGCGGCCATGCCGGGATCGACCGTCGACGACCGCGCCAGGTTCTCCGGCACGACGAACTGCTCGCTCATCTCCGCCTCCCGCCTCGCCCTCGCCCTCGCCCTCTCGCCCGATCGCTGGGGAACCTGCGCTGCTTCTAGCGCAGCTCAGGGCACCTTCACGGCGAAACGGGCGGCGAAGCAGGGCGCCGCGGTCAGGGGCGGCGGGGGCGGTCGAGCAGCCAGTCCGCGACGTCGAACGCGAGCTCGAGGGACTGCACCCGGTTGAGCCGCGGGTCGCAGGCCGTCTCGTAGCGGTCGCCGAGCTGGTCCTCCGTGACGCCCTCGGTCCCTCCGACGCACTCCGTGACGTCGTCGCCCGTGAGCTCGACGTGGATGCCGCCCGGCACGGTGCCGAGCTTCTTGTGCACCTGGAAGAAGCCGAGGACCTCGTCCGCGACGTCGGAGTAGGACCGCGTCTTGTGCCCGCTCGCGGCCTCGCGCGTGTTGCCGTGCATCGGGTCGCAGACCCACACGACGGGGTGGCCGGACGCCGTGACCTCCTCGACGATCGCGGGCAGGGCGTCGCGGACGGTGCCCGCGCCCATGCGCGTGATGAACGTGAGGCGGCCCGGGACCCGGTCGGGGTTGAGCCGCTCGGCGAGCTCGACGGCCTGCTCCGGCGACGTCGTCGGGCCGAGCTTGACGCCGACCGGGTTGCTGATCCGCGCCGCGAAGTCGATGTGCGCGCCGTCGAGCTGGCGGGTGCGCTCCCCGACCCAGACGAAGTGACCGGACACGTCGTAGAGGTTGCCGGTGCGCGAGTCGATGCGGGTGAGCGCCTTCTCGTAGTCGAGGACGAGCGCCTCGTGGCCGGCGTAGAACTCGACGCGCTTGAACTCCTCCGGGTCCGCGCCGCAGGCCGCCATGAACGCGAGCGCGCGGTCGATCTCCCCCGCGACCTGGTCGTAGCGGTGGCCCGCGGTGGTCTCGGCGACGAAGTCCTGGTTCCACGCGTGCACCTGCCGCAGGTCGGCGTAACCGCCCTGGGTGAACGCGCGCACGAGGTTCAGCGTCGCGCTCGCCGTGTGGTAGCTGCGCAGCAACCGGTTCGGGTCGGGCACGCGGCCGGTCGCCTCGAACGGCAGCGCGTTGACGCCGTCGCCGTAGTAGGACGTCAGCTCCACACCGTCGCGCAGCTCCGAGGACTTGCTCCGCGGCTTGAAGTACTGGCCGGCCATCCGGCCGACCTTGACGACCGGGAGGCTCGCGCCGTAGGTGAGGACGATCGCCATCTGCAGGACGGTCTTGAGCTTCGCACGGATCGCCTCGGCCGTCGCGGTGTCGAACGTCTCGGCGCAGTCGCCGCCCATGAGCACGAACGCCTGGCCGCGCGACGCCGCGGCGAGGCGCTCGGTGAGGTTGTCGCACTCGCCGGCGAACACGAGCGGCGGCAGCGCGCGCAGCTCGTCGAGAGCCGACGCGAGCGCGACCGGGTCGGGCCACACCGGCTGCTGCGCAGCCGGCAGGTCGGGCCACTCGATGCGATCCACCATGCTCCCAGGGTAGGGGTGGCGTCAGAGGAGCACCGAGCCGGGACGCCGTCCGCGACTCATTTCACTGAAGGTGGCCCTGGTTGCATAGAGAGCAACAAACGCCGCCCTCATGCCGAGAGCGCCACCGCCCGACCCGCCGGGGCCGCCCTCGACATGAGGGCGGAGTTTGACCACCTCTTGGCAACCAGGGCCACCTTCAGTGACAACCCCCGGGCACCTCACCCGAAGAACGTGCGGACCTCGTCGTAGCGCTCCGGGGGGACGGTCTTGAGTACGCCGGTGCCCTCGATGAGCGGCACGCGCACGATGTCGACGCCACGCAGCGCGACCATCACGCCGTACTGCTTGTCGTGCACCGAGTCGATGGCCTGCAGGCCGAAGCGGGTCGCGAGGACGCGGTCGAACGCGGTCGGCGTGCCACCGCGCTGGATGTGCCCGAGCACCGACGCGCGAGCCTCCTTGCCGGTCTTCGCCTCGAGGCCCGAGGCGAGCCAGTCGCCGATGCCGGACAGTCGCACGTGGCCGAACGCGTCGAGCGTCTGGTCCTTCGTGATGAGGTCGCCGTCGGCGGGCAGAGCGCCCTCGCTCACGACGATGATCGGCGCGTAGTGCGAGCGGAACCGCGACTCGACCCAGCCGGCGACCTCGTCGAGGTCGAACGGCACCTCGGGGATGAGGATGCCGTTCGCGCCGCCGGACAGGCCGGCGTGCAGCGCGATCCAGCCGGCGTGCCGGCCCATGACCTCGACGACGAGGATGCGGTGGTGCGACTCGGCCGTCGTGTGCAGCCGGTCGATCGCCTCGGACGCGATGTTCACGGCGGTGTCGAACCCGAACGTGTAGTCCGTCGCCGACAGGTCGTTGTCGATCGTCTTCGGTACGCCGACCACGGGGACGCCGTGGTCGTGCAGGGCCGTGGCCACGCCGAGCGTGTCCTCGCCGCCGATCGCGATGAGCGCGTCGACGCCCGCGGACGCGAGGTTCGCCCGGATCCGCTCGACACCGCCCTCGATCTTGATCGGGTTCGTGCGGCTCGAGCCGAGGATCGTGCCACCGCGGGGCAGGATGCCGCGGACCTGGGTGATGCCCAGCTCCGTGGTGAGGCCCTCGAGCGGCCCCTTCCAGCCGTCGCGGAAGCCGACGAACTCGTAGCCGTACTCGGTCACGCCCTTGCGGACGACGGCGCGGATGACAGCGTTGAGGCCGGGGCAGTCGCCGCCACCGGTGAGCACTCCGACGCGCATGGTTCTCCTCGTGCGTGGGAAACAGGTGGGGTCATGACAACGCTGTCATGGCACTGCGCCCATCCAACCGCACTCCGGGGCGCCCAGGCGACACCGCGGTCGCACCAGCCCGGCCGAGGCGCACCTCGGAGGCATCCGACGCCGTCGAGGCGACGACACCGCGCCCTCATCCGACCCGTCCCGGCGACACCGCGCTCGCATCCCGACCGGGCCCGGGGCAGCACCGCGCCCGCATCCGACCCGTCCGGGCGACACCTCGGTCGAATCCGACCCACCCCATGCGACTCCACGGCTGCAGACGACCCGGCCACCCCTCCCACGGCACCTGGCCGGCTCCCGCCGCGCCACCGCCTGCGACGGCGACGGTCCGCGCGCTAGCGTCCCGGGCCATGACCTTCTCGATCGTGGCCCGCTCCGAGGACGGGTCCGAGCTCGGCGTCGCCGTCGCGTCGAAGTTCCTGGCCGTCGGGGCCGCCGTCCCCGCGGCCGAGGTGGGCGCGGGCGCCGTCGCGACGCAGGCGATGGCGAACCTCGCCTACCGCCCCCGCGGCCTCGCGCTGCTCGCCGCCGGCGGCGACGCCCGCGACGTCCTGACCACCCTGTTGTCGCAGGACGAGGCGCACGAGCACCGCCAGGCCGGCATCGTCGACGCGCGCGGCGGAGCCGCGACGTTCACCGGGGAGGCGTGCTTCCCGTGGGCGGGCGGCACGAGCGGGGTGACGCGCGCGGGCTCGGCGTACGCGATCCAGGGCAACATCCTCACCGGCCCGGAGGTGGTCGACTCCGTCGAGCACGCCTGGCGTCAGGCCGACGTGGCGCGCCCGTTCCGGCACCGGCTGCTCGACGCGCTGCTCGCCGGCGACCGGGCGGGCGGCGACTCGCGCGGCCGGCAGAGCGCCGCGCTGCTCGTCGTCCGGCCGGGCGGCGGCTACGGCGGCGGCAGCGACGTGCTCGTCGACCTCCGCGTGGACGACCACCCCGACCCGGTGCCCGAGCTCGTGCGCCTGCTCGCCATCCGCGACCTGCTCTTCGAGCGGCCCGACCCGGCGGACTGCCTGCCGCTCGAGGGCGACGTCGCCGACGAGGTACGCCGCCGGCTCGCCGCCCTCGGGCACACGGAGTTCGACGTCGCCGCGGCGCTCGAGGGCTGGGCCGGGATCGAGAACCTCGAGGAGCGGATGGTGCCGGGACGCATCGACCTGCTCGTCCTCGACCACCTGCGCACGCTCACCGGAGGAGCCGCATGAGCCCGCTCGTCCTCCACCGGCTGCACACGCTCACCGGAGGAGCCGCATGAGCCCGCTCGTCCTCGACCACCTGCACACGCTCACCGGAGGAGCCGCATGAGCATCCTGGCGATCGACGCCGGCACCACGGGCGTCACCGCGCTCGTGGTGTCCGCCGACGCGGCCGTGGTCGGGCGCGGCTACGCCGAGTTCCCCCAGCACTTCCCGACCGAGGGCTGGGTCGAGCACGACCCGAACGACATCTGGGCCGCGACGCTCGCGGCCGTCCGTGACGCGCTCGCGACCCTCGATCCCGACGTCGACCGGCCCACCGCGGTGGGCATCACGAACCAGCGCGAGACGGTCGTGCTGTGGGACCGCGAGACGCTCGGCGCCCCGCGGCGGGCGATCGTGTGGCAGGACCGGCGTACCGCCGGGATCTGCGACCAGCTGCGCGGCGACGGCAAGGAGCCGCGGATCGCGGAGCTGACCGGACTGCGCCTCGACCCGTACTTCTCCGCGACGAAGCTGTCCTGGATCGCGCTCAACGAGCCGCACGTGTGGGCGCAGGTGGAGAGCGGCCGCGTCGCTGTCGGCACGGTGGACTCCTACCTCGTCGCGCGGCTGACCCGCGGCGTGCACCACGTCACCGACGCGTCCAACGCGTCGCGCACGCTGCTCTACGACATCCACGCGGGCGCGTGGAGCCAGGAGCTGTGCGACGTCTTCCGGGTGCCGATGTCCGCGCTGCCCGAGGTCGTGCCGTCCTACGGCGTCGTCGGCAACACCGACCCGTCGGTGTTCCTCGGCCTCGACCTGCCGATCGCGGGCATCGCCGGCGACCAGCAGGCGGCGCTGTTCGGCCAGGCCTGCTTCACGCCGGGCTCGAGCAAGTGCACGTACGGCACCGGCTCGTTCGTCCTCGTCAACACCGGCGACCGTCCCGTCACGTCGTCGACCGGGCTGCTCACGACGGTCGCCTGGCAGCACCCGGACGGCCGGCTCACGTACGCGCTCGAGGGGGCGGTGTTCGTCACCGGGGCAGCCGTCCAGTGGCTGCGCGACGGGCTGCAGATCATCGCGAGCGCGAGCGAGACCGAGGCGCTGGCCCGGTCCGTGCCCGACTCCGGCGGCGTCGTGTTCGTCCCGGCCCTCACCGGCCTCGGCGCGCCGGACTGGGACCCGCACGCGCGCGGCACGATCCTCGGCATCAGCAGGGGTACGACGCGCGCGCACATCGTGCGCGCGACGCTCGAGGCCATCGCGTTCGAGGTGCAGGACGTCGTCGAGCTCATGGTCCGCGAAGGTGGAGTGACCGTCCCCGAGCTCGCCGTCGACGGCGGCGCGTCGGCCAACGACTTCCTCTGCCAGCTGCAGGCCGACGCGCTGCAGGTACCCGTGGCGCGCGCCGCCATCCTCGACACGACGGGGCTGGGCGCCGCGTTCCTCGCCGGCCTCGCCACCGGCGTCTGGGGCTCCACCGACGACATCGCCCACGTCGTACGCCGCGACGCCCGGTTCACGCCGCGCCCGGGCGACGACACCGCGCACCGGCGCTGGCGGGTGGCCGTCGAGCGCTCGAAGTCCTGGGCGACGGTCTGACACAACGACGAGGGAGCGGGGGTGCGCACCGCTCGGTGCGCGCCCCCGCTCCCCCACGACCGCATGGAGCGGCGTACTACTTCGCGGCGAAGAACAGGAACAGGTTCGTCGGGATCGGACCGACCACGTGCGGGTCCTTCGCCTTGAGCAGCGAGGTGATGTAGGCGAGGTCCCGGTGCGCGTGGATCCGGTCGTAGGTGGCCTTGTCCGTGATGCCGACGACGTAGACGTCCCACCATTCGCCCTTGTGGGCGTTGAGGTCGCCGAGGAAGTGGTCGTGACCGGGGGTGGCGAAGTCCCGCAGGGCGGGCGCGAGCTTGTCCGGCGTCGTGTTGAACAGCGGTGCCAGGGCCGGGGCCAGCCGCGACAGGTCCATGGTCGACGGGTGGTCGACGCACGTGAGCCGGTCGGGGCAGTCGATGTGGCGGTGCGGGACGCTGAACCCGAGCGGCACGGTGATGTACAGCGGGTCGTGCTGCGTCGACGGCGCGACCTTCCACTTCTGGCCGGCCTCGCAGCCCGTGGTCGACGCCGCGGCGACGGTCGTGTCGCAGAAGAAGCCCTTCGAGTAGGTGAACTCCACCTGGTGGCCCCGGTAGAACCCGGTCGTGAGCCCGAAGTCGTTCTCGCCGTGGCCGACCGTCGTGGTCGTGGCCGAGGCGACGCCGAGGCCGGCGACGGCGAACGCGGCTGCGGCGAGCGGCGTGAGCAGACGCGCCCAACGGCGCCTCGTGGTGCGTGCGGACATGACGATCCCTTCGTGGTGGGGTGGTGCTGGTGTCCAGGTGCGCCGACCGGCGCACCCGTGGTCGGAGGTGCGGGTCAGTGCGGCGCCCGTCGCCGGAGCAGCACGCGTGCCGCGACGACGGCGACGACGAGCTCGGCACCGACGGCGACGACACCGGCGGGGTCCGTCCAGTCGCCGATGTCGTCCTCCGCGCCCGGCAGGCCGATCTGCCGGCTGACGGCATACAGGGCCACGGCACCCGCGGTGAGGACGAGCGCCGCGATCCACGCCTGGGCGGATCCGTCGACGAGCAGCGACCCGGCGATCGCCGCGGCCACGACGACGAGGACGGCGAACGCGACCCCGAGGTAGGGCACGTGCGACCAGTGCTCGACCGCGACGGGTGCGTGCACCCACGCCGTCACGGCGAGGCCGGTGATCGCGACGGCGCGGGCGAGGAGGTGCTGCGGCGCCGGCGGCGGGTCGCCGCGGTCCGCCTCACCCGTCCTGTCGGACTGCTCGACGACCCGGTCCGTGACGCTCATGGCCTGCTCCTCGCCGGTCCCTCCGGCGGGGCGGTCGTCCCGGCCGGTCATCCGGTGTTCGGATCCAGGCCCTTGGCGGATTGGCCGGACCGCGCCGTCCTTCGCGACGTCGGTGGCGCGGACGACACGACGCGCCGTGCGACCGCGAGGACGACCGCGCGTGTCACCCTGGCGGCATGCCCGACGTCTTCGAGTACATCCCGCACCCGCACATCACCGCCCGCGAGGCGGCCGGCCCGCCGAAGGTCGCCGCCGCCGTCAAGGCCGTGCACGGGCCCGGACCGATCGGCCGGTTCAACGCCCGCTTCGGGTTCCGCATCACCGTCCTCGTCGGGACGATGTGGACGGCGTACCTGTTCACCCTGCTCGCGCTCGTGAGCGCGCCGTCGGCGTTCGCCTCCGGCGACCGGCTGATCATCGTCGCGTGGATCGCGCAGACGTTCCTGCAGCTCGTGCTGCTGCCGATCATCATCGTCGGGCAGAACGTCCAGGCGGCCGCGGCCGACTCGCGATCGCAGGCGACGTACGACGACGCCTCCGCCGTCCTCGCCGAGGCCAAGCAGATCCAGGTCCACCTGCAGGTGCAGGACGACGCGATCAAGGAGATCCTCGCCGAGGTGCAGGCGCTGCGCGCCGCGGGCTGAGTCCGGTCGGACCGGTCAGGCCGCGGGGGCCCGCTGGGTGAGCTCGCCGGGCTCGGGCGCCTCGACGACGAGCGCGGCGTCGGACGTCATCGCCTTGGCCTTGGCGGCGTAGATGTCGACGTACTCCTGGCCGGACAGCTGCATGAGCTCGTACATGATCTCGTCGGTCATGGAGCGCAGCACGAAGCGGTCGCCGGACATGCCCTCGTAGCGGGAGAAGTCGAGCGGTGCACCGATCGCGATCTTCACCCGCATGATCTTCGGGCGCACGCGTCCGGGCGGCTGGATGAGGTGCGTGTTGACCATCGCGCACGGGACGACCGGAACGCCGGCCTCCAGCGCCATGCGGGCAACGCCGGTCTTGCCGCGATAGAGCCGGCCGTCACCCGAACGGGTCCCCTCGGGGTAGATGCCGAGCAGCTGCCCCTCGGAGAGGATCCGCAGTCCCGTGCGCAGCGCCGCCTCGGAGGCCCGGCCGCCGGAGCGGTCGACGGGCACCTGACCGACGCCGGCCATGAACAGCTTCGTGAGCCAGCCCTTGAACCCGGGCGTCGTGAAGTAGTCGCTCTTCGCGAGGAACGTGATCCGCCGCCGGCAGACGAGCGGCAGGAAGATCGAGTCGGAGAAGGACAGGTGGTTGCTGGCCAGGATCGCCGCGCCGTCGGAGGGCAGGTTCTCGAGGCCCTCGACCTGCGGCCGGAACAGCAGCTTGAGCCAGGGGCCGATCAGGATGTACTTGCACACCCAGTAGAACACCGACCCACCGCCTCCCTTCACGCTTCGTGACGCCGACAGTACGGCGCGCCAACCCCGGCGGGCAACGTGACAGGGCCGGTAGCGTCGTACCCGCGTCCCGGCGTCCGCCCAGGTCGCAGCCGTGGTCCGGCCCTGTTCGGGGTTGCGGACCGCGGGTCACCGAGCCACCTCCGGCGGCGCGCCGCCACGACGACAGGAGCCCGCCGTGCCGCTCATGCCCGGGGCCGAGCCCTTCTCCCACGACGGCGGCCCGGTGGGCGTGCTGGTGCTGCACGGCTTCACCGGCTCGCCCCGGTCGATGCGGCCGTGGGCCGAGCACCTGGCCGCCCAGGGTTTCTCGGTCGAGATGCCGCGGCTGCCCGGCCACGGCACCACGTGGAAGGACCTCGCGGTCTGCCGCTGGGACGACTGGTACTCCGAGACCGACCGGGCGTTCTCGGCGCTGCGCGAGCGCTGCGACCACGTGTTCTCGATGGGGTTGTCGGTGGGGGGCTCGCTCTCCCTGCGCCTGGCCCAGCTCCGGCCCGACGACGTCAGCGGCATCGTCCTGGTCAACCCGGCCGTCGACTTCCACCACGTGTTGAAACCGCTGCTCCCGCTGCTCCGCCACGTGATCCCCGCGTTCCCGGGCATCATCAACGACATCAAGAAGCCGGGCCAGGACGAGGGCGGCTACGACAAGATCCCGCTCAACGCCTTCAACTCCGTCGTCAACGACGGCTGGAAGGTGATCAAGGCCGACATCGGCAAGGTGCGCACGCCGGTTCTGCTCATGCACTCCCGCGAGGACCACACCATCGACCCGAGCGACTCGACGTGGATCCGCGAGCACCTGACCAGCCCGGACGTCACCGAGATCTGGCTCGAGGACAGCTACCACGTCGCGACGATCGACAACGACGCCCCGCTGATCTTCGACCGGAGCGTCGAGTTCGTGCACCGCCTCGCGCCGTGGTCCGGGGCGGGGTGACACTGGGCCCATGACGACGCCGCACGGTCGCGACAACGGGCTGCCCCCGGCACCCCGGTACGTCGCGCTGGTCGACGTCGATCCGCCCGTCGCCGACCACGTGCTCGAGCTGCTCCGCGACGCCGGCGTCACCGCCGTCGCGGAGCCGCTTGCCGGAGACCTGGGCCTCGCCCGCGAGACGCCGCCCCCGACCCGTCCCACGGACCGGGTGCACGTCGACGAGGGGCACCTGCTGCTCGCCCGCAGCGTCGTCGGTCGGGCGCTGCCCGCGCTGCGCGCCGACTTCCTCGCCGACGTCGCCCGCCGCGCCGACACGGAGGAGGCGGACCGCCTCTACAAGCGGCGTCGCGACGACCTGCCGTCGGACGAGGTCGACACGATGTTCGCCGACATCGTCGCCGGCTTCGACCAGGCGTCGACCGACCCGGTGCCGCGCTGGTCGGTGCTCGAGGACGTGGTCGGCCACGGGCGGA
>JAJXTD010000115.1 GCA_021784035.1 Actinomycetes bacterium
GAGCCCGGACGCGGTCCGGAAGCGACAGATGGGTGGGCAACAAGCGGGAACCTGGCTCGCGCCGCCGTGATCGTCACCGTCGGCGGGACGGCGTGCAGCAGGGCGATCTCGCCGAAACCCGTGCCATGGGCGAGCACCGCCGGTCGGCGCTCGCCGCCGACCGGGACGCCGAGCTCGGCCTCGGCCACGACGTAGAACTGCCGTCCCCGGTCATCCTGCCGGATGACGACCGCGCCGGCGCCACGACCTGCCACCGTGCGTTCTTGGCCAGGCGCTCGAGCTCGTACTCGGGGAGCACCGAGAGGAACGGGATCGCGCGCAGCAGCGCGGTCTCCTGCGGCCGGTACACGGCGCGCGCGTCCAGCCGGCGGATGAACACGACGCCGCTGAGCGCCCCTAGTGCGCAGCCGATCCCCAACGGCACGAACGCGGCAGCCGGTCGCCGATGCTCGCGATCGCCGGGGCGAGCAGGGCGGCCGATCCACGGCCCGGTGCTGCGGCAACCTAGCCGCGATCGCGCTCCACGCGCGCGGCCGCGATCTCCCGGGCGAGCGCGTTGCCGTCCTCGCTGCCGGTGACCGCCGCGAGGAAGTCCGCGGACCGGACGACCAGCAGCCGGCCGGCGCTTGCCGCGGTGACCGTGGCCGTGCGCGGCACCGAGTGCAGCAGCGCGATCTCGCCGAAGCCCTCGCCCTCGGTGAGCGACGGGCGCGCGACACCGTCGATGTCGACGGCGAAGGTGCCCGAGCCGACGACGTAGAACTCCGTGCCCGGCTCCCCCTGCCGTACGACGACGGAGCCCGGCTCGACGTCGAGCCAGGTGGCCGACGCCGCGAGCCTCTCGAGCTCGTACTGGGGCAGGAGCGCGAGGAACGGGACGCGACGCAGGAGCTCGGTCTCGAGCGGGTGGACCACCGCGCGGGCGTCGAGCCGGCGGATGAGCACCAGTCCGAGCGCCGCGATGAGGGCCGCGATGAGGCCGAACGGCACGAAGGCCGTCGCCGGGGAGAGTCGGGTGATGAAGAACGGCGCGAGGATCGCCCCGAGCGCGGCGCCGAGCATCGTCGTGCTCTCCTGCACGGCGAACACGCGCGTCAGGATCCGGTTGTCGGTGGCGCGCTGCAGGAGCGTGCGCCCGGTGACCATGGTGAGCGCGCCACCCATCCCCCCGATCGCGAGCACGACCAGCACGGGGCCCAGCGAGCTCAGGCCGGACACGGCCATGACGCCGGCGCCCTCGAGGATCACGCCCCCCGTGATGATCGGCGCGAGGACTCGGCGTCGGGCGAACGTCGCCGAGCCGAAGGCGCCGATGAGCCCCCCGATGCCCATCGAGCCGATGATGAGCCCCGCAGCCTCGGTGCCCACCCCGAGAACGGACTGCGCGAACGCCACGCCCAGGACGTCGAGCGCCCCCGCGATGAGGAAGTCGACCGTGAGCACGAGCAACAGCGCGAGCGAGCCCCAGTCGCCGCGCAGCGCCACGAGGCCCTCGAGCGCTGCGCGCCAGCCCTCAGCCTCCTCCTCGCCCGACGGCCCGGCGAGGTCGAGGCCGACGCAGAGCAGGGCACCGATGATGCCGAAGACCATGGCGATGAGCAGGACGAGCCAGGGGCCGGCCAGCGCGACCGCGACTCCGGTGACGACCGGCCCGACGAACCGCATGAAGCCGTCCGCCGCCGAGGACATCGCGTTCGCCGAGACGAGCTCCTCCGGCGACGCCGCGAGCTGGGGCAGCGCGGCGAAGTGCACCGGGCGCACCGCGGCGAGAGTGGTGGTGACGACCGTGGAGGCGAGGAGCACCACCGCCACCGACGAGTGCGCGAGAAGTGCCAGCAGCGTGAGGCCGCAGGCCACCGACACTCCGCTGAGGACGAGCACGAGCGCCCGGCCGCGCGGCATCCGGTCGCCCACGCTCGCGAGCATCGGCGCGACGATCGCCGCCGGCAGGAGCTGGACCACCGCCGCGAGCCCGGCGAGGCCCGGGCCGCCCTCCTCGTAGCAGAAGAGGATGACCGCGAGCCAGGCCGCGAAGAAGATGAAGACGAACAGGAAGTAGGCGGCGAGGACGCGGCGGAGACCGGTGCGCGAGCCCAGAGCCTGCAGCGTCACGGGCAGGGAACTCATGTGTCTCCGAGCGTGCGGCGTGGGCGGTCGGCCGATGATATGTCCGGTTCCCGACACCCCGACGGTCAACTGACGGAATCCGTCGCAGTCGCACCGACCCCGCGCTAGCGTCTCGTGTCCGTCGGGAGGAGGGAGTCGTCGATGTCTCGGCTTGGGGACGCCGTCGGGGAGACCGGGCGGTCGCTCTCGACCGTGTTCCGCAACCCCGGGCTGCGCCGGATCAACCTCGCGTTCGCCGGATCGGCGATCGGCGACTGGGCCTACGCCACCGCGATCGCGGTGTGGGCGTACGGCGTCGGCGGGGTCACCGCGGTGGGCGTCTTCGGCACCGTCCGGCTCGCCCTCATGGCCATCGCCAGCCCGTTCACCGCCACGCTCGCCGACCGGTACTCGCGCAAGATGATCATGATCGGCTGCGACCTCACCCGCGGTTCGATCATCGCGATCAATGCCCTCCTCATCTGGAAGGACGCGCCTCCGGGCATCGTCTTCACGCTGGCGGCCCTCGCCGCGGTCGTGGCGACGCCGTTCCGCCCGGCGGTCGCGGCGCTGCTGCCGAGCCTGGTCGACTCGCCGGACGAGCTCACCGCGAGCAACGGCACGACGAGCACGATCGAGAGCCTCGCGATCTTCGTCGGCCCGGCGCTCGGCGGTCTCCTGCTCACCGTCGCGTCGATCCCGGTGGTCGCCCTCTTCGACGTCCTGACCTTCGTCTGGTCGGCGCTCCTGGTGAGCCGGATCGTCGTGACGCACGGGGACAAGGTGGCGGTGACGGTGCCCGGCGCATCCGGTGCTCCCCCGGCCGAGGGCCCGCACGCGGCCAAACAGGACGAGACGTACTTCCAGGAGGTGACCGCCGGCTTCCGCAGCATCGCCGCGAGCCGCGACCTCACGATGATCTCGCTCGTCTACTGCGCGCAGACCGTCGTCGCCGGCGCCTCGGCGGTGTTCAGCATCGAGATCGCCGTGCAGATGACCGACTTCGGCGCCAACGGGGTCGGCTACCTCGACAGCGCGTTCGGCGTCGGGGCCATCCTCGGCGGGTTCGTCGCCATCGGCCGCGCGGCCACCCGCAAGCTGGCCAGCGACTTCGGCGTCGGCGTCGTGTTCTGGGCGCTGCCGCTGCTCCTCGTCGCCGTGCTGCCGCAGGCCGCGCCGGCGTTCCTCGCCATGGCCGTCATCGGCTTCGCGAACCCGATCGTCGACGTCAACGCCTCGACGATCCTGCAGCGCCTCACCCCCGACGCCGTGCTCGGCCGCGTCTTCGGCGCGCTCGACACCGGCCTCATCACGGGCATGGCGCTCGGGTCGATGCTCATGCCGCTGCTCATCCACGTCGCCGGGCTGCGCTGGGCGCTGGCCATCCTCGGCCTGGGCATCGCGCTCGTGGTGCTGCCCGCGTTCCCGCGCTTCCGCCGGCTCGACGTCCTGCTCGGCGAGCCCGAGGGTCTCCCGCTGCTGCGCCGTGTCCCGCTGTTCTCGCCGCTCGAGCCGCAGCGGCTCGAGGCCATCGCCCAGCAGCTCGGCCGCCGTGAGGTCGCGGCCGGCGAGGTGGTCATCCGCGAGGGTGACGCCGGCGACCGCTTCTACATCGTGGAGTCCGGGCGTACGACGGCGACGCACGACGGACAGGTGCTGTCGTCGCAGGGTCCCGGCGACCCGTTCGGCGAGATCGCGCTGCTGCGCGACGTGCCCCGCACGGCGACCGTGACGGCCGACGAGCCGAGCGTGCTGCTGTTCCTGGAGCGCGACGCGTTCCTCGCGGCGGTGCGCGACGACGACGAGGTGTCGACCCGCGCCGACGACCTGGTCTCCCGGCGTATCCCGACCTACTGACCCGTCGGCGGCTACGACGCCGTGCGGTCGCGGCGGAACGCGGTGGACCCGCGCACGACCATGCCGAGCGGCAGGATCAGCTGCTGGGGCGGGCGCGACGGGTGGTCGAGCGCCTCGAGCAGCGCGAGCGCCGCGCGGGCGCCGATCTCCTCGACCGGCTGGACGATCGTCGTGAGGTCGAGGTGCTCGGACATCTCGTGGCCGTCGAAGCCGACGACGGACACGTCGCGACCCGGCTGCAGGCCGTGCGCGCGCAGCGAGCGCAGCGCGCCGAAGGCCATCTCGTCGGACATCGCGAACACGGCCGTCGGCGGGTTGGGCCGCGCGAGCAGGGTGGTCATCGCGCGCTCGCCGCCCTCGATGGTGAAGTGGCCGCAGGCCTCGAGGTCGGGCTCGACCGGGAGCTTCGCGTCGAGCAGGGCGTCGCGGTAGCCGACCCAGCGGTGCTCCTCCGGGCGGAACGGCGTCGGCAGCGGCCGCCCGGAGATGAGGCCGATGCGCTGGTGGCCGAGGTTGATGAGGTGCTGCACGGCCATCCGCGCCCCGGCGACGTCGTCGATGCCGACCGACCAGCAGCCCTCCCGCTCGGTGTCGATGAGCACGACCGGGACGTCGGCCTCGAAGATCTCGCTGACGCCCTCGGTGTCGGTCGACAGCGAGATGACGAGGAAGCCGTCGACGCGACGGCGCAGCTTGCGGTGCACCGGCACGCGGTGGGTCTCGCTCGGGTCGCCGATGCTCGAGAGCAGCAGGTCGAGGTCGGAGCCCTGGAGCACCTTCTCGATGCCGCTGAGGACCCGGCCGAAGTACCAGCGGGCGATGTACGGCGTGATGACGGCGATGCTGCCCGCGCGGCCGGACGCCAGGCGCGACGCGGCGGGGGAGACGACGTAGTCGAGCCGCTCGGCCACCTGGCGGACCCGCTCGCGCGTGACCGGGTCGACGTTGGGCAGCCCGCGCAGGGCCCGCGACACCGTGGCGGTCGACACCCCGGCCTCGCGCGCGATGTCGCGGATCGTCATGGCCATGGCCCGGGCTCCTTCGCTGGCGTGCGCGGTCAGGGTAAGGACTCGGAGGGGTCCGGTGCAAGCGTTTACGCGGCCGGGGCCGGACCGGGTCGCCCCGGGTGCACCCAGCGCGTCACCGCTCGGCCGTGCGCGTTTCGGACCTCGGGCGTGCCCCGTCCCTGGGCCGGGAGGGCGCCGGGCTGGTGGCCGGAGCGGGCCCGCCTGAAACGCGACGAGTGCGTTACAGACTAGCCAACAGCCGCGCGTCGGCGTCCCGGGGGGAGCATCATCGCCGTCATGGACGGCGCCCAGGACGACGCGGAGCTCACCGCGCTCGCGGAGGTCGCGCGCGAGTACGGCCACCACCTCGGCAGCGCCCGCTTCGCCGGTGTCGCCGTGGACCACGAGGATCGCGCGCTCACGGTCTACCGCGTGCCCGACCCGGCGTTCGACTCCGAGCTGCTCACCCTGCTGGCCGGCGACATCCCCGTCCGGCTGGTCGACGCGCCGCACTCCCGCACCGAGCTGCTCGTGGCCCGTGAGCGGGTCTGGGCGCTCGGCGACTCGATCCCCATCACGGCGATCTCCGTGCCCGCGGACGGCACCCGGCTCGTCGTCACCGCCGACGCCCCCGAGGCCGACACGCAGGCGGCGCTCGACGAGCTGGTCCCGGGTCTCGCCGTCGCCGCGAGCGGCACCGCCGTACCCCGGTGAGCCGGCTCGCCGCGATCGTCCTCGCCGGTGGACGGTCCCGCCGGTTCGGCACGGACAAGCTCGCCGTCGACGTCCACGGTGTGCCCCTGCTGCGGCACAGCGTCGACGCCGCGCTCGCGCTCGGCGCGCAGGTCGTCGTCGTCGGCCCGGCCGACCCGCGGCTCCCCGCGGGGGTGACCGTCGTGCGCGAGGACCCGCCGTACGCCGGGCCCTACGCCGCCGTCGCCGCGGGACTCGCCGCGGTCGACGCGGACGCCGACGTCGTCCTCGTCCTCGCGGGCGACCTCGTCGACCCCGGCGTGCTCCTGCCGTCGCTGCTCGCGGCGGTCGCCGCGGGCGCCGAGGCGGCCGTGGCGCGGGACGCGTCGGGGCGGCGGCAGCCACTGCTGGCGGCGTACCGCGTCCGGCCGCTGCTCGCGGGCGTGGCGGGCGTCGACCCGGTGAACCGCGCGGCCGGCGAGCTGCTCGACGGGCTGCACGTCGTCGAGGTCGCCGATCCCGGGACGCACACCCGCGACATCGACACCCCTGCCGACCTCGCCGCGGAGAACGGTCCGGGCTAGGGCCAGGCCGGCCCGGATGGCTCCGGCGGGGCCCACGACGGCCGGCGCCGCTGGAGGAACGCCGTCATGCCCTCGCGCGCCTCGTCGCCGCCGAACAGCGACGCCGAGAGCTCCGCGGTCCAGGTGAACGCCTCGTCGTTCGACATCGTCGGCACCCGACGTAGCAGCTCCTTCGTGGCGGCCAGCGCCTCCGGGCCCCCGAGCAGCAGCTGGTCGACGTACGACGCGACCACGGCGTCGAGCGCGTCGTCCTCGGCGACGGCGGTCACGAGCCCCGCCTCGCGCACCCGGTGCGCGGTCACGCGCTCGCCGGTGAGCAGCAGCTCACGCGCGTGCGCGGGAGTCATGCGCGCGAGGCACACCACCGAGATCACCGCGGGCGCGACACCGACACGCACCTCGCTGAACGCGAACTTCGCCGACTCCGCCGCCACGGCGAGGTCCGCGGCCGCGACGAGGCCGTTGCCCCCGCCGGCCACGTGGCCCTGCACCCGCGCGACGATCGGCTTCGGGTGCAGCAGCATCGTCTCGAGGACCGCGACGAGCGCGCGCGGTCCGGTCGAGGTGAAGCTGTCGCCCTCGGCCGCCGCGGCGCCGGCGAGGTCGGCGCCCGCGCAGAACGTGCCGCCCTCGCCGGTCAGGACCACGACCCGCACCTCAGGGTCGGCGGCGGCGGCGGACAGGTGCTCGACGAGCCCGCGCATCGTGTCCGCCGTGAGGACGTTGCGGGTCTCCGGGCTCGCGAGCGTGATCGTCGCGACCGCACCCGCGACCGCGTACGTGACCGTCATCGGCGTCCCATCCCCTCGAGCAGGCTCAGCACCCTCAGCATGACCTCGTCGGCGCCGCCGCCGATGGACACGAGGCGCGAGTCGCGGAAGTAGCGGGAGACCCACATGTCCTCGGCGTAGCCCATGCCCCCGTGGTACTGCACCGCGGTGTCGGCCACCTCGCGCACGAGCCGGCCGGCCTTGAGCTTCGCGATCGTCGCCATCCGGGTGACGTCCTCCCCCGCGACGATGCGGTCGGCCGCCGCGAGGCAGTACTCGTGCACGACGTCGACGTCGGCGATCAGCTCGGCGAGACGGTACTGCAGGTGCTGGTTCGCCAACAGCGGCTTGCCGAACGCCTCGCGCACCCGCAGGTACTCGATCGTGCGGTCGAGCGCGCGCCGCGCCCCGGACACCGCGAGGTACGAGCCGATCATCCGCTCGTCCTGGAACTGCGCCATCTGCTGCTGGAAGCCGCGGCCGATCTCGCCGATCGTGTTCGACACCGGCACCCGCACGCCGTCGAGGACGAGCTCCGCGGTGTCGCTCGACCGGTTGCCCATCTTCTCGATCGTGCGACCCACGCTGAACCCGGGGGTGTCCGTCGGCACGACGATGAGCGACATCCCGGCGTAGCCGCCCTCGTCGCTCGTGCGCGCGAGCAGGCAGAGCCAGTCGGCCTGGGACCCGTTGGTGATCCACATCTTCCGGCCGTCGATGACCCAGTCGTCGCCGTCGCGCCGCGCCCTCGTGCGGATGCCCGCGACGTCGCTGCCCGCGTCGGGCTCCGAGACGGCGATGGAGCACACCAGCTCGCCGGCGAGCGCCGGCTCGAGGTAGCGCTTCTTCAGCTCGTGGCTGCCGTAGCGGGCGAGCGCGGGCGTGGCCATCGCGACCTGCACGGCGATCCCCATCGGCACGCCGGCGCAGTCGGCCCGGCCGAGCTCCTCGGCGAGGATCACCGTGAACGAGTGGTCCGCGCCCTGTCCGCCGTACTCCGGGTCGTACTCGAGGCCGAGCGCGCCGATCGCGGCGAGCTTGGGGAACAGCTCGTGCGCCGGGAAGATCCCGGCGTCCTCCCAGGCGTCGACGTGCGGGTTGATCTCGTTCTCGACGAGGTCGCGCACGACCGCGCGGAACTGCTCGTGCTCGGGCGTCGTGATCATGCCGGCTCCTCGCGCGGGGTCCTGATGCCGAGCCCGCGCGCCCACAGGCGGGTGAGGGTCTCGACGGCGGTCTCGTCGTCGTGCGCGGAGGCGGCCTGCTCGCCGCGCCCGTACCAGTGGCGGCCGAAGCCCTCGACCATCGCGCACAGCGCGCCCGCGGCGACCGCGGAGTCGACGTCGGCGTCGGCCACCCCGGCCCGCTGCAGCCGCGCGATGTCGTGCGTCACGCGGGCGACGTGGTCGCGGCGTACGCCGGCCAGCGCGTCGCGGTAGCGCGCGTCGGTCGCGGCGGCCTCCTCGACCACCTCGAGCATGCGGCCGTGGCGGCGGTAGGCCGCGAGGTAGCGCCGGTTCGCCTCGAGCATGCGCCGCTCGGGGTCGGGGACCTCGTCGCCGATGGCGAGCGCGGCGAACACCTCGGTGACGATGTCGTCGACGAGCGCGCGCAGCAGCGACTCCTTGTCGCCGAACCAGGTGTAGACCGTGCCGTGGGAGACGCCCGCCGCGGCGGCGATGTCGCTCATCCGCGTGGCCGTGTAGCCGCGCTCCTCGAACACCCGGCGGCCGGCGGCGAGCAGGTTGTCCCGGGTACGCCGCCCGCGATCGGTGAGCGGCGGCGCCTTCCCGTCGGTCGCGGGACTCGGCTCGACGCGGGCGGTCGACCCTGTCCGGGTTCTCGTGCCGGCGCGGGCGCTCGTCGCGGACCGGGCCCCCGTCACGCGGCACCCGGCGCAGGCAGCAGGGACTCCGGGATGTCGACGTACCTCGCGCGCAGGTGCTCGCCGAGCCCCTTCGCCTGCGGATCGAGGCTCGTCGAGTCGGCGACGCCGCGGCCGAGCCAGCCGTGGAGCACGACGTTGACCGCGAGCAGGTTCGGCAGCGGGTGGATCTCGACGTCGAGTCCCCGGCTCTCCGGGAGGAGCTCGCCCAGCCGGTCGTGGGTGATGAGGTCGCCGAGCCAGGCGAGGCGGCGCGCGTCGAGGTCCGCGTCGCCCGAGCCGTGCACCCACAGGCCCACGTTCGCGTTCCCGCCCTTGTCGCCGCTGCGGGCGCCGACGAACGACCCGAGGGGTGCCCGCACGGTCGGCGTCGCGTCGTACGGCGTCCGCACGCGCGGCCCGTAGCTCCAGTGGCTCACGGGGATCGACCATCCGCCCGGCAGCGTCGCGACCACGGTGGGCACGCCGGTGCCGTCGTCGAGGTGCACCGTCTGCGTGACGAGCTCGGCGGGCACCGCGGCCGGCCAGAAGACGCCGTACGGCGTGCCCTCGGCCGGCGGCGCGGTCGGGAACATGCCGGGGTACGACGCGAGCGCCGACTCGACGATCGGCGCGGTGAACGCCTTGCCGACGGCCCTCGGACCGGCGGCCTTCACGGTGAGACGCAGCTCGGCCTGGGCGTCGGCGGTGGTCGCCGGGTCCGTGCGGTCGCGGCGCAGCAGGGTGACGTGCAGCTCGCGCACGTCGAAGCGCGATGCGGTGGCCAGCTCGGTCGGCGAAGCCGAGAGTGCTTGCGCGAGAGTCACTCCCGCGACCGTGCGCAGTGCGAGGTCGGCCTTCGCCTCGATGTCGAGACCGGTCAGCACGAGCGACGCGGTGTTGCGGAAGCCGCCGAGCAGGTTCACCGCGACCTTGGCCGTGCGCGGTGCGGCGTAGCCCTTCGTCCCGCTGACGGCGACGCGGTCCGGCGCTACCTGCGCGAGCTGGATCGTGTCGAAGCGCGCGGTGACGTCGGGGTTGGCGTAGGCCGGGTGGCCGATCTCGTAGAGCAGCTGCGCCGTCACGGTCCCGACGCTGACGAGGCCCCCCGTGCCGTCG
>JAJXTD010000116.1 GCA_021784035.1 Actinomycetes bacterium
CGCGGAGTACGGC
The DNA here is from genome assembly GCA_021784035.1 of Actinomycetes bacterium. Classification (GTDB taxonomy): domain Bacteria; phylum Actinomycetota; class Actinomycetes; order S36-B12; family CAIYMF01; genus Longivirga. The sequence continues at coordinate 14 of JAJXTD010000116.1, forward strand.
GTGCCCAGCCAGCGGCGCGCGTCGGTGAGGGCGCCGACGGCCCACGGCGTGGCCGGGTCCGCCGTCGCCTCGGCGATGGCGCGGTCGACGGCGGCGTAGGAGTCGGCCGGCACCGGGTTCGTGGTCCACGGGAGCTGGCCGGCGAGCGCCCGCGCCGCGGCGGCCTCGGCGGCGGCCTGCGCGGCCGCGCGCTCCTGGTCGACGAGGTCGCGCACGAGCGCGTCCGCACCGGCGAGGGCCGCGACGGCCTGGGCCTGCAGCGTGGCCGCGCGCTCGGCGGCGGCGACCCGCTTGTCCTCGAGCGCGCGGCGCTGGGCGGTGAGCAGGGCGAGGTCCGCGGCGGTGAGCCGGGCGTGCGCCGCGGTGGCGCGGGCCCGGTCGGTCGAGATGATCTGACCGCGGACGACCGAGTCGACCGCCGCGATGCGGTCCAGGACGTCGGAGATGTCGGTGCCGTCCAGCACGCTGCCGTAGATGGCGCCGGGTCCACCGCTCATGTAGAGCTGCGCCGCGGCGGCGTCGGTCCGCGCGGCCTGCGCGTCCACCGCGCTCTGCGTCTGGTCGACGTTCTCGTTGGCCAGGGTGAGGCGGGTGACCACGTCGTTGAGCGCGTCGTTGGCCGCGCCGTAGTCCTCCGCGGCGGCCTCGGCCTCGGCCTGGAGCCGGTCGACCTCGACGCGCAGCGCCGCGGCCTGCTTCCGTGCCTTGTCGAGGTCGGGCCCGGCCGACGCCGGCGCGGCGGGCAGGAGGGCGACCACGAGGACCACGGCGGTCGCGGCCGCGGCCGCCACCGCCGCCGTGAGCCTCGACGTCATCGCGCGGTCGCGGACATCAGGCCAGCGGGTCCCGGACCGTCGCCGTCGCGGTGGCGACGACGTAGTCCTGCACCCGCGGCAGGTGGGAGCTGATGATGGTGTGGGCCTCGCGTCGCAGGACGACGGTGACCGCGTCGTCCTTGCCGATCGCGAACCGGTTCACGACCACGACGTCGCCGTGCTCCTCGGCGTACTTGAGGACCGCGGCGTACGCGGCCTGCGGCGTGCCCCTGCTCGCCAGGACGTCGTGGCCCGCGATCGCGGCCGCCTGGGCGTCGTCGGAGACCATCACGTGGGCGGACGCGATCGAGATGGCGTCGTACCCGGCGGTGCCGACGACCGCCAGGACGAGCATCAGCCTGGCCAGCGTCCCGACGACGAGCACGCCGGAGTCCGTGCGACGGGACCGCGCGCGGGCCGTCGCGCGGGTCGGTGCCTGCAGAGGTGCCACTCTGACCCTGTCGGCCCGGCGAGAGCCACGCTTGAGCCGCGGTGTTACACGACTCACGCCGAAGTCGCCCGAGTGGAGCAGCCCGCGGCCGCGGTCAGCGACCCAGCGGGACCCTGCGGCGCAGCATCGCCACGACCTCGGTGACCTCCGTGATGCGCATGACGCGGGCGAGCACGAGGTAGGTGACCAGCCCCAGCGCCCCGACGACGGCGATGTCGAGCACCGCCGCGAGCTTGTGGCCGAGGGTCAGGTGGTCGGCCAGGAGGTGCTGGGCGCCGCCCATGACCGCGAGCGTCCCGAGCCCGGCGAGGAGCATGCGCACGAGGGCACGCACCGTCCGGGCGGTCTCGAGCCCCCCGAGCCGCCGGGAGAGCACGCGCCAGGCCACCACGACGGTGAGCCAGTACGCCGCCACGTACCCGGCGGCCAGGGCGGACAGCGCCGCGGGGCCGGCCTGGCGGGCCGCGACGGCGGAGTACAGCGGCACCGCGATCGCGAGGTTGAGCACGTTGAGCAGGACGGTCACCCAGAACGCGGTGCGGGTGAGCTCGAGGGCGTACCAGCCGCGCAGGATGACGTAGTACAGCGTGAACGGCAGGAGGCCCAGGGCGAACACCGAGGCCAGCGCCCCGGTGACCTGGGCGGACTCGGTCGACGTCTGGCCGTAGTTGAACAGCAGGACGCCCGCCTGGGTGCCGAGCACGACGAGCGCGACCGACGCCGGGACGATGAGCGCCGACGCCGAGCGCATGCCGCTGGCCACGTCGCCCGCCAGGTCCCCGAGCCGGCGGTCGTGCGCGGCGCGGCTCATCCGCGGGAGCAGCGCGGCGACGATCGACACGGTGATGACCGAGTGCGGCAGCACGAACATGAGGTGCGCGTTCGTGTACGCCGTGAGGCCCGCCGCCGTCTTGCCCTGCTGCTCGGACACGGCGTTGACCCCGGTCGCGAGCCGCACGATGACGGCGTAGGCGAGCTGGTTGACCAGGACGAGCCCGATCGTCCAGAACGCCAGGCCGCCTGCGGTGCCGAGGCCCGCGCCGCGCCAGGAGAAGTGCGGCCGCCACACGTAGTGGGCGCGGCGCAGGACGGGGACGAGGACGAGCGCCTGGACCGCCACGCCCAGTGTGGTGCCGACGCCGAGGAGGGTGACCTGCCACGGCTCGAGGACGCCGTCCGCGCCGGCCTGGGGACCCGCGACGACGATGAACAGGACGAACGTCGCGATCGCCACGATGTTGTTGGCGATCGGCGCGAACATCGGGGCGCCGAAGCGGCCGCGGGCGTTGAGGACCTGCGACAGCATCGTGTAGACGCCGTAGAAGAAGATCTGCGGCAGGCAGAAGCGGGCGAATGCCGTCGCGAGGTCGAGCTGCTCCTGCGAGTACTGCGGGGTCGCGTAGATCCGGACGATCCACGGCGCGAGGATCACCGCGAGGACCGAGACGACGAGCAGGATCGTCCCGACGAGGGTGATGAGCCGGTGCGCGTAGCCGTCGCCGCCGTCAGGGTCGTCCTTCATGTGGCGGACGAGCTCGGGGATGAAGACGGCGTTGAGCGCGCCGCCGATCACCAGGATGTAGACGACGTTGGGCAGCGTGTTGCCCAGCGTGAACATGTCCGCGACCGTGCCCGCCCCGAGCGCGGCGGCGAGCGCCACACCGCGGAGCACCCCGCCGAAGCGGGAGAGGACGGTTCCCGCGCTCATCACCAGGCTCGAGCGCATGACGCTCGTGCTCGCGGTGCCCTGGGACGGCGAGGTCCCGGAGGACGCGGACGACGTGGGGTCGCTCACGACGTCGCCGGCGAGCTCCTCGGCCAGGTCCTCGGTGAGCTCGTCGGTGCCCTCGCGACCGGTGCCGGTCCCGGGATCGTCGGGGGTCGGGTCAGCCACCGTCCGTCACCGTCCCCCCGGCACCCGGGCCCGGCGACGACGTCCGCCGCCGGCGGACGAAGTTGACGCCGAGCAGCACGACGAGCACGGCGAACAGCCCGATGACGACCCACTGCGCGGCGCGGGCATAGGCCGCCGAGCGCACCTCGGTGCTGATCGGCTCGCCGAACACCTGGCCGTCCGGGGTGAGCAACGTGATGACGACGGTCACCGGACCGGTCCCGATCACCCGGGCCCGGACCTCCAGCGTGCTCTTCTCGCCGGGCGCGATCGTCACCGGCGGCACGTCGGCTGCCACGAACCGCGTCACGGGGGTGCCGCGCAGCCGGATCCCGACGCGCGCGGGGCGGTCCAGGTCGTTCGCGACCGTCACGGGGATGACGCCGGAGTCGCCGGGCAGCGTCACGGGGGCCCGGGACAGCACGTGCACCTGCGCGATCTGCGCGTCGATCGCGCCGCGGACCGCGGCGAGCAGCCGGCGTCCGGCCGACGGGTCGGTGCGCCAGGCCGAGGACTCGGTGCGGGTGAGCCCGGCCTCGAGCTGGTCGGAGCTGGTGCCCGAGATGTCCGGCGCGACGGCGCGCAGGCCGGCGAGGTCACGTCGGCCGAGCGCCACCCCCGCGAGGTACGCCGGGCGCAGCTCGGCCGCCCGCGCGACCTTGGGGTAGTCGGCCCGGGCGCGCGGCACGTCGCTCGGCGGCGTGGACACCAGCGTCCCCAGGCGCGACGGGACGGCGAACGGCGACGCGGCCACCGCCATGACCAGGTCGTGGGTGGTGCTCGAGTACGCCGACCACCGGGTGTCCGGCGCGATGACCATCGTGCGCGGCGTGCCCGGCAGCTCGAGGCTGGTCATCGCGAGCTCGGCGAGCACGGCCTGCCTGCGGACGACGGGGTTCGCCGTGGCCGGGTCGGCGACGGCGCGGGTGGGGGCCGCGACGAGCCGGGAGAGCAGCGGATCGGCGACGGCCGCGCGCAGCGGCGACCCGCCGGTGGCCAGGTCCACCGAGCCGCTGGGGGTGTACGTGACCGGTGGTGACGGCGGGAGCGCAGCTGCCGAGAGCACCACGGCGCGCGCCCCCGAGGCCCGGAGGACGTCGAGCGTGCCGTCGTCGGCGACGCCCCCGGTCGGCCAGGCGAGGCCGTGGTCGACGGGAGCGGTGAGCAGCTGCTGCGGCAGGTCGCGGGCGGTGGTGGAGGCGAGCACGATGTCGACGTCGAGCCCGGCGCGGTGCAGGGCGACGACGTCCGGGTCGGCGTAGGCGGACGCGGTGACCTCGGCGGACGCGGTGAGCGTGCGCAGCCGGTCGAGCCACGCCCGGGCGTCCGCCGCGCCCGTCCCGGGCACCGAGGTGCCGTCGGCCCGGCGTACCACGTACCCGTCGGCCATGTCCTGCAGCGACTGCAGCAGCGCGGGGTCGACGACCCAGCTCACCGCGCTGGGCGCGCCCTCCGCGGAGTCGAGCAGCCGGGTGAGCCGGCCGGTGCGCGACACCTCGGTGGCCAGGTGGTCGTCGAGGAACACCTTGTCGCGGACCCGCGACGGGACCGTGGTGAGCGGGTACAGCCACACGACCGGGGTGGGGCTCACCTGGCCGCTCACCGGGAACCAGGGGAGGAACGTCCGGGTGAGACCGGTCTGGATCGGGCCCTGACCGTCGCCGTCGACGTCGGCGATCGACTCCACCCCCAGGACGGCTACCTCGGCAGCGGCGGCCGGCAGGCGCAGCGCCGAGACCGGCACGGTGATCCGGAAGGGGATCTTGGCGCCCGGGACGAGGGCGTCGGACACGGGGGTCCGGGTGCCGTCGACGGTCAGTCCGGTGCGCCCCGCGGTGCCGGCAAGGATCTCGGTGATCTCCGACCGGTTGCGGACGGGTGTCGGGGACAGCCGGAGCCGGACGACGACCTGCCGGGCGGTCGCCGCGGCGGTGTTCGTGACGGTCCCGGTGATCACGAGGGTGTCCTGGGCCGTGGGCACGCTCGGGGTCATCGAGGTGAGCGTGACCGGGACGACGCCCGAGGCGTCCGCGGTGCGCACGACGGTGCCGGCGGCGGTACGGGTGTGGGCGCTCGCCCCGGGGGCGGTGCCGAGCGCGGCACCGACCGACGCGAGCACCGCCGCCGCCGCGACCAGGCGCGCCGCGCGGCCCGGGGTCATCCGCCGGTGCCGGTGTCGGCGTGGCCGCCCGGGGGCGCGAGCAGGTCGTCGACGCGCTCGAGGAGCCGGCGCTCGTCGGCGTAGGCCAGCACCGAGGGAACGTCGGGCAGCGGGAACCAGGCCACCTCGACGACCTCGACATCGGCGTCGGAGAGCTCGCCGCCCTGCGCCTCGAGCAGGAAGTGGTGCACGGTCTTGTGCACGCGGCGCCGGTCGGCCACGAACCAGAAGTCGATGGTGCCCAGGGGGGCGAGGACGGTCCCGCGGATCCCGGTCTCCTCCTCCACCTCGCGGACGGCGGTGTCGACCGGCGTCTCGCCGGCCTCGACGTGCCCCTTGGGCAGCGACCAGACGAGGCGCCCGCGCCGGTCGTGCCGGGCGATGAGCGCGGCGCGGGGGACGGGCCCGCTGCGGTCGAGCACGAGGCCGCCCGCACTGGTCTCGTCGACCCGGGTGAGTCGCGGGGCGGGCGTGCGCGGCTCCCGTCGGCCGCCCGCGGGCGGCGCGGGACGGGGGGAGCCGGACATACCGTGAGGATAGCCGCGCCGCCGGGCGCCTAGGCTGTCGCGACGTGCCCATCGAACGCCCCACCCAGGACGCGCGCCCGGACGTCCGCGTTCCGTCCGACGCCGACCTCGTCGGACCGGCGGTCCGGGCGCTGACCGTCCATGCAGCGGTGGCCCTCGAGCTCGGCCGGCTGTTCGCGGCGGCCGGTCACGAGCTCGCCCTCGTCGGCGGCCCCGTGCGCGACGCGCTGCTCGGGCGACGCGTCGACGACCTCGACCTCACCACGGACGCGCGCCCCGAGCGCGTGCTCGAGATCGTGCACGGCTGGGCCGACGCGGTGTGGGACGTCGGCATCGCGTTCGGCACGGTCGGGGTCCGCAAGGGCGATCACAAGATCGAGCTCACGACGTACCGGGCCGAGGCCTACGACCGCGACTCGCGCAAGCCCGACGTCAGCTACGGCGCGTCGCTCGCCGAGGACCTGGCGCGGCGCGACTTCACCGTGAACGCGCTCGCCGTGCGGCTGCCGTCGCTGGAGTTCGTGGACCTGCACGGCGGCGTCGCCGACCTGCGGGCCGCGGTGCTGCGCACGCCGGGCACGCCGGAGCAGTCCTTCAGCGACGACCCGCTGCGGATGATGCGTGCGGCGCGGTTCGCCTCCACGCTGGGCTTCGCGGTCGCACCCGAGGTCGTCGAGGCGATGACGGCCATGTGCGGAAGGCTCGCGATCGTGTCGGCCGAGCGCGTCCGGGACGAGCTGGTGAAGCTCGTCCTGGGGGCCCACCCGCGCGCCGGGCTCGCGCTGCTCGTCGAGACGGGCCTCGCGCAGCTCGTCCTTCCCGAGCTGCCGGCGCTCGCCCTCGAGCTCGACGAGCACCACCGGCACAAGGACGTCTATGAGCACACCCTGACCGTGCTGGAGCAGGCCATCGCCCTCGAGTCGACGCACGAGCCGGTGACCGGTCCCGACTTCGTGCTGCGCTTCGCCGCCCTCATGCACGACGTCGGGAAGCCCCGGACGCGCCGGTTCGAGGGCGACGGGCGGGTGTCGTTCCACCACCACGAGGTCGTCGGTGCGCGCCTGACCCGCAAGCGCATGCAGGCGCTGCGGTTCTCCAACGAGACGATCGACGAGGTGTCGCGGCTCGTCGAGCTGCACCTGCGGTTCCACGGCTACGGCGACGGCGAGTGGACCGACAGCGCCGTACGCCGCTACGTCCGCGACGCCGGTCCGCAGCTCGCGCGCCTGCACAAGCTGACCCGGGCCGACTCGACGACGCGCAACCGGCGCAAGGCCGAGCGCCTCGCGCGCACGTACGACGAGCTCGAGGAGCGCATCGCGCGGCTGTCCGAGCAGGAGGAGCTCGCGGCGCTGCGGCCCGCGCTCGACGGCAACCGGATCATGGAGATCCTCGGCATCCCGCCCGGTCGCGACGTGGGTGCGGCGTACTCGTTCCTCCTGGAGCTGCGCCTCGACCGCGGCCCGATGCCCGAGGACGAGGCCGAGGCCGCCCTCCGCGCCTGGTGGTCCGAGCGCGCCGCGACGTAGTCACCTTCAGTGACTACCTCGCTTCAGGTCGTCCGCCGTTGAGACGGCAGCGGGATCGCTGGCATAGCGGGCCGCGGGGTCGCGGCGCTCGGCGGTGAGCGCCCACCACGCGCCGAGGACGGCGAGCACGACCATCCACGCCGCGGCGAACGGGGCGTCGCCGTCGGGCGGCGCCGCGAACGCGGCGGCGGTGAGGCCCGTGACGATCGCGACGTTGACGGCGACGTCGTACAGCGCGAACACGCGGCCGCGCCGGTCGTCGTCCACGTCCTCCTGCACGATCGTGTCCGAGCAGACCTTCACCGCCTGCCCGGCGAAGCCGACGAACAGCCCCTCGAACAGCAGTCCGGGCAGGCTCGCGACGGCCAGACCGACCGAGCCGATCCCCACGCCGACGACGAGCGCGAGCGCGGACCAGCGGACGGCCCCGAGCCGCCGTGAGGTCCGGGGCGTCGCGACGGCGCCGAGGAACGCGCCGAGCCCGGCCGCCCCTGTCGCGAGGGTGAGCGCGTACACCGCGGCGTCGGGGTCGGCGGGGTGCAGGGCGCCGCGCACCTGCAGCACGGTGATCGCGATGACGATGCCGAAGACGACCCGGTGCACCATGACGAGCCCGATGGCGCGGGCGGCGGGCCGGCGCTCGGCGAGGTGGCGCAGCCCCTCGACCATCCCGACGGCGACGCCGCGGACCGTCTCGCGCACGGTCGAGTCGTCCGGTCCGAGCTGCGGGCGGTCGAGCCGGCTCGCCACGGTCGAGGCGACCAGGTAGACGAGCACCGCGACGCCGAGGACGACGACCGAGCCGTGGTCGTTCCCTCCGGCGAGCCCGCGGATCGCCACCCCGGCGACACCGCCGACCACCGAGGCGATCGTGCCCGCGGTCGGCGCGAGCGCGTTCCCGGTGACGAGGTAGCGGTCGACCACCACGTGCGGCAGGCCCGCGGACAGGGCCGCGAGGATGAAGCGGTTGACGCCCAGGACCACGAGGACCCATACGGCGAGCAGCGCGTCGTCGTGACCCGTCGCGACCACTGCGGCGAGGCCCACGACGAGCGCGCCGCGCAGGAGGTTGGCGTAGACGAGGACGTCGCGGCGGCGCCACCGGTCGAGCAGCACGCCGACGAACGGTCCGACGAGCGAGTACGGGAGCAGCAGGACGGCGAACGCGACCGCGACCCGCGCGGCGGTCGGCTGGCGCTCGGGGGAGAACAGCACGAACGTGGCGAGCGAGGCCTGGAGCAGGCCGTCACCGGTCTGCCCGGCGAGCCGGGCGCCGAGCAGCAGGCGGAAGCCGCGGACGCGCAGGACCTCGCGCAGGCCGACCCCGGTGCCGCTCACGGCCGTGACGCTATCCCCGTGGCGGGGACGCACGGAGGCCGGACCCCCGAGGGAATCCGGCCTCCGTGAACGAGCTGGTGGGACGCGCTCAGCGCTCGATCTCGCCGGCGATGAACGCCTCGACCGCGGCCTTGGCCTGGTCGTCGGAGTACTGGACGGGCGGGCTCTTCATGAAGTACGACGCCGCGGACAGGATCGGGCCACCGATGCCGCGGTCCTTGGCGATCTTCGCCGCGCGCAGCGCGTCGATGATGATGCCGGCGCTGTTCGGGGAGTCCCACACCTCGAGCTTGTACTCGAGGGAGAGCGGGACGTCGCCGAAGTTGCGGCCCTCGAGCCGCACGAAGGCCCACTTGCGGTCGTCGAGCCACGCGACGTAGTCCGACGGACCGATGTGCACGTTGCGCGCCTCGATGCCGTTGACCAGCTGCGAGGTGACCGACTGCGTCTTGGAGATCTTCTTGGACTCCAGGCGGTCCCGCTCCAGCATGTTCATGAAGTCCATGTTGCCGCCGACGTTGAGCTGGTACGTCCGGTCGACGGTGACGCCGCGGTCCTCGAACAGCTTCGCCAGCACGCGGTGCGTGATGGTGGCGCCGACCTGCGACTTGATGTCGTCGCCGACGATCGCGACGCCGGCGTCGGTGAACTTCTGCGCCCACTCGGGGGTGCCGGCGATGAAGACCGGAAGGGCGTTGACGAACGCGACCTTGGCGTCGATGGCGCACTGGGCGTAGTACTTCGCGGCCTGCTCCGAGCCCACCGGGAGGTAGCAGACGAGGACGTCGACCTGGGCGTCGCGCAGCGCGGCGACGACGTCGACGGGCTGCTCGTCGGACTCGGTGATCATCTCGCGGTAGTACTTGCCGAGGCCGTCGAGCGTGTGGCCGCGCTGCACGGTGACGCCGGTCGGCGGCACGTCGCAGATCTTGATCGTGTTGTTCTCGCTGGCGAGGATGGCGTGCGCGAGGTCCTGGCCGACCTTCTTCGCGTCGACGTCGAACGCGGCGACGAACTCCACGTCGCGGACGTGGTAGTCGCCGAACTTGACGTGCATCAGGCCGGGGACCTTGGCGGTCTCGTCGGCGTCCTTGTAGTACTCGACGCCCTGGACCAGTGACGACGCGCAGTTGCCGACGCCGACGATGGCTACTCGTACCGAACCCATCGGGATTCCTCTCTCAAACACCGTGGGCGGACGGGTGGTTCCCGGCCCCGGACGTGGTGGTGGTCGCCGCGTGCCCCGACGGGGCGGCGGAGTTCTGGG
>JAJXTD010000117.1 GCA_021784035.1 Actinomycetes bacterium
ACTGCCGCGCCGAGATCCCGAAGTGGAACACGATCTCGATCTCCGGCTACCACATGGCCGAGGCGGGGGCGACGCCCGCGCAGGAGGTCGCGTTCACCCTCGCCGACGGCATCGAGTACGTGCGCGCTGCCGTCGCGTCCGGGATGGACGTCGACGAGTTCGCGCCGCGCCTGGCGTTCTTCTTCGTCTCGCGCACCACTCTGCTCGAGGAAGTCGCGAAGTTCCGTGCCGCGCGCCGGATCTGGGCCCGCGTCATGCGCGAGACGTTCGGGGCGAAGGACCCGAGGAGCCTCATGCTCCGGTTCCACACGCAGACCGCGGGCGTCCAGCTCACCGCCCAGCAGCCCGAGGTCAACCTGGTGCGCGTCGCCGTGCAGGGGCTGGCTGCGGTGCTCGGCGGGACCCAGTCCCTGCACACGAACTCCTTCGACGAGGCGATCGCCCTGCCGACCTCGAAGGCCGCGCGCCTCGCGCTGCGCACGCAGCAGGTGCTCGCCTACGAGTCCGACGTGACGGCCACGGTCGACCCGTTCGCCGGGTCCTACGTCGTCGAGTCGCTCACCGACGACCTCGAGGAGGCCGCGCTCGGGCTCATGCGGCAGGTCGAGGACTTGGGTGGCGCGGTCGGTGCCATCGAGCGCGGCTTCCAGAAGGCGGAGATCGAGCGCTCGGCGTACGGCGTGCAGCAGCAGATCGACTCGGGCGAGCGCGTCGTCGTCGGCGTGAACCGGTTCACCGTCGACGAGGAGGAGCATTACGAGCCGCTGCGTGTCGATCCCGCGATCGGCGACGAGCAGTGCGCCCGCCTGGCGGCGCTGCGGGCCGGCCGGGACCAGGCCGCCGTCGACGCCGCGCTGGCGGCGCTGCAGGCCGCGGCGCGGGGGACCGACAACGTCCTCTACCCGATGCGCGAGGCCCTGCGGGCCCGCGCCACGGTGGGCGAGGTCTCCGACGCGCTGCGCGAGGTGTGGGGCCTCTACGCCCCCGTCGACGTCTTCTGAGGCCCGGAACCACCGGCCCGGCTCTCCGGGCTGCGACCGGACGTCCTGCGGCCCCGGAACGGGGAGACCGGAAATGGTCCCTACCGTTCGGCGGGTCACGGAACGGTTTCGGATGTCGCCGTGCCCGCGCTGGCTGGTCGTCGCCACCCCCTGCGCCACTAAGTTGGGCGGATAACGTGCCGGCATCGAGGCCGGTGCGCACGGAAGGAGCCCTCCCTTGTTCAAGGGTCTGAAGGTAGCCACGCTCGTCGTGGCCGGAGCGCTCGCGCTCGCGGCCTGCGGCAGCACCAGCGGCGGCGGTAGCAGCAGCTCGACCAGCCCGGCCGCATCCGACACGTCGTCGTCGACGGCGTCCGCCTGCACGCCGTCGAACATCAAGGTCGGCATGGCCTACGACATCGGCGGTCGCGGCGACAAGTCGTTCAACGACTCGGCCGCAGCCGGCCTCGACAAGGCCGTGAAGGAGCTGTGCGTCACGTCCAAGGAGCTCTCGGCCGTCCCGAACGAGACCGACGCGCAGAAGGCCGCACGCCTCACGCTGCTCGCCAAGGGCGGCTACAACCCGATCATCGCGGTCGGCTTCGCGTACGCCCCGGCCCTCAAGCTGGTCGCGCCGAAGTACCCGCAGGTCAACTTCGCGATCGTCGACGACTCGAGCTACCAGGCCGCGAACGTCGCGAACCTGACCTTCGCCGCCAACGAGGCCTCCTACCTCGTCGGCGTCATCGCCGCGCAGGCGACGAAGAAGAAGAGCGTCGGCTACATCGGCGGCGTCAACGTCCCGCTGCTCGTGTCGTTCCAGAAGGGCTTCGACGCCGGCGTGACCGCGACCGACTCGTCGGTGAAGATCACCGACAAGTACCTCACCCAGCCGCCGGACTTCAGCGGCTTCAACGCCCCTGACAAGGGCAAGGCGACCGCGGCCGGCATGTTCGACGCCGGCGCCGACGTCGTCTACGCGGCCGCCGGCGGCTCGGGCGGTGGCGTGTTCGTCGCGGCCAAGGCTGCAGGCACCTGGGCGATCGGCGTCGACTCCGACCAGTACACGTCGGCCGACGCCGCGGTCAAGGACGTCATCCTGACCTCGGCCCTGAAGAACGTCGATGTCGCCGTCTACGACGTCATCGACGCCGCGGTCAAGGGCTCGCCCCTGACCGGTGTCCAGGTCTACAACCTCAAGAACGACGGCGTGGGCTACTCCAAGTCCAACCCTGCGGTCCAGCCCTTCGAGGCCAAGGCCGACGCCGCAGCTCAGGCCATCATCGCGGGCACCGTGACGGTCCCCAACTGATCTGATCTGACACCGGTTCGAAGAGCCACCTGCTTCGGCTCGGACGCGATAGCGTCCGAGCCGAAGCGCGTGGACGGTCGTGGAGGAGGGCGTCATCAGCACCGAGACCGTCGCGGGAGACGTCGCAGTCCAGCTCCGCGGCATCACCAAGACGTTCCCCGGTGTCCGGGCGAACTTCGACATCGACATCACGGTGCGCCGCGGAACGGTCCACGCGATCGTCGGCGAGAACGGCGCCGGCAAGTCGACGCTGATGAAGACGCTCTACGGCATGCACCGGCCGGACGAGGGCACGATCGAGATCGACGGGAAGCCCGTCACGCTCAAGTCCCCGTCGGACGCCATCGCGCTCGGCGTCGGCATGGTGCACCAGCACTTCCAGCTCGCCGACAACTTCACCGTGCTCGAGAACATCATCCTCGGCGACGAGCCGACGAGCTCCGGCGTCCTCAAGATGGACGTCGCGCGGGAGCGGATCCTCGAGATCGGGAAGGCCTACCGCCTGTCCGTGGACCCCGACGCGCTCGTCGAGGACGTCGGGGTCGGCGACCGGCAGCGGGTCGAGATCATCAAGGCCCTCTACCGCGGCTGCCGCACGCTCATCCTCGACGAGCCCACTGCCGTGCTCGTCCCGCAGGAGGTCGAGCAGCTGTTCTCCGCCCTGGCCGAGCTCAAGAGCCAGGGGCTCACCGTCATCTTCATCTCGCACAAGCTCGACGAGGTCCTCTCCGTCGCCGACGAGATCACCGTCATCCGAGGTGGCACCACCGTCACCACGGTGCTGCCCCACGAGGTCACCGCGCGGCAGCTCGCCGAGCTCATGGTCGGCAGCGAGCTCCCGTCGCCGGAGACGCGCGAGTCGACCGTCACCGACCGCGTCCTGCTCGACGTCAGCAGTGTCTCGCTGGCCAACGACGCGGGGCGCGTCGTCCTCGAGGACATCTCCTTCACGATCCACGCTGGTGAGGTCGTCGGGATCGCCGGCGTCGAGGGCAATGGCCAGGCGGAGCTCGTCGAGACGGTCATGGGGCTGCAGAAGCCCTTCGCCGGGTCGGTGCGCCTCGGCGACGAGGACATCACGGCCTGGAGCACCCGCGCGCGCCGCGAGGCCGGCGTGGGCTACATCCCGGAGGACCGCACCCGGCACGGGCTGCTCCTCGAGGCGAGCCTCTGGGAGAACCGGATCCTCGGCCACCAGACCGAGGCGCCCAACGCCAAGGGCGTCCTCATCGACCGCAAGGGCGCCCGCGCCGACACCGAGCGGATCGTGGCCGAGTACGACGTGCGGACGCCGGGCATCAACGTGATCGCGTCCGCGCTCTCCGGCGGCAACCAGCAGAAGCTCATCGTGGGCCGGGAGATGAGCGGCAACCCGCGCGTGCTCGTCGCGGCCCATCCCACCCGGGGCGTCGACGTCGGGGCCCAGGCCGCGATCTGGGACGAGATCCGCAAGGCGCGCGTCGCCGGCCTCGGGGTGCTGCTCATCTCGGCCGACCTCGACGAGCTCATCGGCCTGTCCGACCGGATCAAGGTGCTGCTGCGCGGCCGTTTCGTGGCCGACGCCGATCCGCACACGGTCACCCCCGAGCAGCTCGGCTCGGCGATGACGGGTGCCGGGGGTGAGAGTTCGTGAGGAAGTTCCTGCTCGCCCTGGTCGCGCCGCTGCTCGCGCTGGGATTCGCACTGCTGGTGACCACGGTGATCCTGCTGGTCTCCGGGCACCCGCCGCTCGACGTCTACCAGCAGATGTGGGACTACGGCACGCAGCCCGACAGCATCGTGCTCACGATCAACCTCTCGACGACGTACTACCTCGCCGCGATCGCGGTCGCCGTCGGCTTCAAGATGAACCTGTTCAACATCGGTGTCGACGGGCAGTACCGGCTCGCGGCGCTGTTCGCCGCGTTCGTCGGCGGGCACGTCTCGCTCCCGCCGGTGCTGCACGTGACGGTGATCATCCTCGTCGCGGTGATCGTCGGCGCGCTGTGGGCGGGCGTCGCCGCGGTCCTCAAGAACCGCCGCGGCGTGAGCGAGGTCATCTCGACGATCATGCTCAACTACGTCGCGACCGGGATCATCGCGTTCCTGCTGGCACCGGACAAGTTCGCCGAGCTCATCGAGGGCAGCAACAACATCGGCACGAAGCCGATCCCGTCGAGCGGCCAGGTCCCCGGCTTCGACGTCGTGAGCGGTGCGAGCGCGCCGATCTACGGCACGATCGTCCTCGCCGCAGCCGTCGGCATCGGCTTCTGGTGGATGCTCAACCGGACCCGGTTCGGGTTCGACCTCCGCGCCTCGGGCCTGTCGCCGACGGCGGCGACGGCCAGCGGCATCGACGCCAAGCGCATGGTCCTGTTCGTGATGCTGCTCTCCGGCGGGCTCGCCGGGCTCATCGGGATCCCGCAGCTGGTCGGCGCGGCGTATACCTACAACCTGGACTTCCCGGCGGGCCTGGGGTTCACCGGCATCGCGATCGCGCTGCTGGGGCGCAACAGCCCGGTCGGCATCCTGTTCGGCTCGTTGCTCTGGGCCTTCCTCGACGTGTCGAGGCAGATCCTCGACCTCGGTGGGGTGTCGAAGGAGATCGTCACGATCATGCAGGGCGTCGCGGTGCTCTCGGTCGTCATCGCCTACGAGCTCGTCCGCCGCTACCGGATCACGGCGCAGCAGCGCGACGTGGGCCGGCAGCTCGCGGCCGAGGCCGAGATGGCGGGGGCGGCGGCATGAGCGATCCGAAGGGCGGGACCAAGCTCGGCCTCCCCACGCCGGGCGACCTCGTCGCTCCGCTGGCTCTGCAGCGCCGCACCGTCCGGCTCACCGGCTGGCGCCTCGTCGGGCTGGTGTGCTCGCTGATCGCCGTGCTCTCGCTCGTCCGCATCGTCACCGGGGCGCAGGAGCTCGACAGCGCCGGCACGATCGCGGCGGCGATCGGCTTCGCGATCCCGATCGGCATGGCCGGTCTCGGCGGCCTGTGGTCGGAGCGCTCGGGCGTGGTCAACATCGGCCTCGAGGGCATGATGATCCTGGGCACGTGGGGTGCCGGCTGGGCCGGTGTCACCTACGGCCCGTGGTGGGGGCTGCTCGCGGGCTCGCTGTTCGGCGCGCTCGGCGGCCTCGTGCACGCCGTCGCGACCGTCACCTTCGGCGTCGACCAGATCGTGTCCGGCGTCGCGATCAACCTGCTGGGTCTCGGCGTGACGCAGTACCTCTCGACGCTGGTGTGGCCGGGTCAGCCCACGCAGTCGCCGTCGATCCCGCCGATCCCGACGTTCACCGTCCCGGGGCTGGCCGACCTCGGGAAGTGGCTGCAGGACCAGGGCTGGTTCTTCGTCTCGGACCTCGGCAGCATCCTGCGCGCGCTCACCTACCAGGTGTCCTACACGACGGTGATCGCCATCGTGCTGCTGCCGATCACGTTCTTCATCCTCTGGCGCACGGCCTTCGGCCTCCGGCTGCGCTCCTGCGGCGAGGCTCCGTACGCCGCCGAGTCGCTCGGCGTCAACGTCTACCTCCACAAGTACGTCGCGGTCGTGGTCTCCGGCTTCCTGGCGGGCTTCGGTGGCGCGGTCCTCGCCACGGTCCTGTCCGGCATCTACCGCGAGGGGCAGACGCAGGGTCAGGGCTTCATCGGCCTCGCCGCGATGATCTTCGGCAACTGGCGCGTCGGCGGTCTCGGCGCCGGCTCGCTGCTGTTCGGCTACACGCAGGCGATGCAGCTGCGCAGCGGCGAGGCGGTCCACGCCCTGCTGCTGGTGATCGTGATCGGCATGGTCCTGCTGGCCGCGTGGCAGCTCTACCGCCGTCGTGTCACGCCCGCCGTCGTCTCGCTCGTCGTGGCCGGACTGGTCTTCTTCTGGTACGCGAAGACCGACACCCTGCCCGACCAGGTGTCCTACGTGACGCCGTACGTGGCCACGCTGCTGGTCCTGTCGCTCGCGTCCCAACGCCTGCGCATGCCGGCCGCCGACGGCCGGCCCTACATCAAGGGCCAGGACCATTAGCACCGTGCCGCCCGAGGTCGACTGGTCGCTGCTGCACGCCGCGGCCGTCGAGGTCATGCACCGCGCCTATGCGCCCTACAGCCGGTTCCGCGTCGGCGTCGCCGGGCTCGTCGACGACGGTCGCGTCGTGGTCGGGTGCAACGTCGAGAACGCGGCGTACGGCGTCGCCCTGTGCGCCGAGTGCGGCATGGTGTCCGCGCTGCACGCGACCGGCGGCGGACGCCTCATTGCCGTGTCCTGCGTGGACGCGGACGGTGCCGCGCTCATGCCGTGCGGTCGCTGTCGGCAGCTGCTCTGGGAGAACGGCGGCCCAGGCTGCCAGGTGATGTCGCCGGACGGAGTCGTGACGATGGCCGAGGTGCTCCCGCTCGCGTTCGGCGCGCAGGACCTCCACCGGGTGACGGGGGAGAACCATGGCTGAGCCCTTCGCGGCGGTCGACGTGATCGTGGCGAAGCGCGACCGGCAGGAGCTGACCGACCACCAGATCGACTGGGTCGTGGACGCCTACACGCGGGGCGTCGTCGCGGACGAGCAGATGTCCGCGCTCGCCATGGCGATCCTGCTCAACGGCATGACGCAGCGGGAGATCTCCCGCTGGACGACCGCGATGATCGCGAGCGGTGAGCGGATGGACTTCTCCGCCGTCGGCCGCCCCACCGTCGACAAGCACTCCACCGGCGGCGTCGGCGACAAGATCACGTTGCCGCTGGCCCCGGTCGTGGCCGCGTGCGGGGTCGCCGTGCCACAGCTGTCCGGTCGCGGGCTCGGGCACACCGGGGGCACGCTCGACAAGCTCGAGTCCATCCCCGGGTGGCGCGCCTCGCTCACGAACGACGAGATGCTCGCCGTGCTGCGCGACGTCGGCGCCGTGATCTGCGCGGCGGGCGACGGCCTCGCGCCGGCGGACAGGAAGCTCTACGCCCTGCGCGACGTCACGGGCACGGTCGAGGCCATCCCGCTCATCGCGAGCAGCATCATGAGCAAGAAGATCGCCGAGGGCACCGGTTCGCTCGTGCTCGACGTGAAGGTCGGCGCGGGCGCGTTCATGAAGACCCAGGAGCGGGCCGCGGAGCTCGCCCGCACGATGGTCGCCCTCGGTGAGCGCGCAGGTGTCCGCACGCGTGCCCTGCTCACCGCCATGGACACGCCGCTCGGGTTGACGGCGGGCAACGCGCTCGAGGTGCAGGAGTCGCTCGAGGTGCTCTCCGGCGGCGGCCCCGCCGACGTCGTCGAGCTCACCGTGCTCCTCGCCCGCGAGATGCTCGACGCGGCAGGCGTGGCCGGGACGGACCCGGCCGACGTCCTGGCCGACGGTCGGGCCATGGACCGTTGGCGACGGATGATCGCGGCGCAGGGGGGCGACCCCGACGCGCCGCTGCCGACCGCGCGCGAGACGCACGTCGTCGTCGCCGAGCGGTCCGGGGTCCTCGCCCGGCTCGACGCCCACGCCGTGGGCGTGGCCGCCTGGCGGCTGGGTGCCGGCCGCGCGCGCAAGGAGGACCCGGTGAGCGCCGGTGCCGGGATCGAGATGCACGCGAAGCCCGGCGACCTCGTGACCGCGGGTGCACCGCTGCTGACGCTGCACGCGGACGACGCCGGTCGCTTCCCCACCGCCCTCGCCGACCTCGAGGGCGGCGTGGTCGTCGCCGACGCCGGGACCGTCGTGCAGCGGCTGCCACTCGTCCTCGACCGCATCGGAGTCTGACCGTGCCCCAGCTCGTGCCCGCCCCCACCCGCATCCCCGTCCCCGGGGGCAAGACGATCGACGAGTACGTCGGTCACGTCACGACGGGCACGCCCGAGGTGTCGGTCGCGCACATGGTGGCACCGGGCGGCTGGACGGAGCCGGCACAGACGCCCGAGTTCGACGAGATCACCGTCGTACTGCGCGGCGTCGTGCGCGTCGACCACGACGGCGGAGTCCTCGACGTCGGGGCGGGACAGGCCGTCATCACGCGGGCCGGGGAACGGGTCCGCTACTCGACGCCCGCGGGCGACGGCGCGGAGTACCTCGCCGTCTGCCTTCCGGCGTTCGCACCGGACCTCGCGAACCGCGAGGACTGACCCCGGCGGACCCGGACGGCGGGCCGGGTCGGTACGGGACGCCCGTCACGGGCGCCGTCGGCTCAGGCGCCGGAGCGCTGGGACTTGAACGGATCGGCCTTCGGCGCGTTGCTGATCTCGGCGCGCGGGCAGCTCGCGAGCGTGAGCCCGCCGGCGGCCAGCGCGTCGTCGCACAGCGAGTCGACGGTCCAGCCGAGGTCGAGGCCGGCCGGCGTCACGGTCACGCGGTAGATGGTGACCTCGTTGCGCACCGGGGTGTCGTACATGACCGCCACGGTGCCGAGGAGCTTCGCCTCGCCGCGCGTGCCGCCCGGGCCGTCCCAGGGCCGGTCGTAGCGCTGCCAGACCGAGGCGGACGCGTTCCAGACCCCGCCGCTCGAGACGTCGTCGCGGCGCAGTGCGGCCAGGACGAGCGTCGCCACCCGGGACTCGAGCACGGCGGCCGGCCGGATGACCTCGACCCGGTCCTTGGGTCCGATGTCGGCGGTGTCGGTCATGGTCTCCACGTCTCTATGCATCGGCACCGGCCCGCCAGGATTGAGCCGGTCGGGCTACTGGCCCCGGCGCAACGCTACCGTGGCGGGGTGAGCGTAGAGATCGGACCGGTCCACCCGTCCGCGACACCCCGTGACCCCGCGGCCGGCATGCGGGCCGCGCTGCCGGAGGCCGTCGTACGACGGGCGCCGAAGGCCCTCCTGCACGACCACCTCGACGGCGGGCTGCGCCCCGCGACGATCGTCGAGCTGGCCGCGGAGACCGGTTACGGCGCCCTCCCCACCACGGACCCGGACGCCCTCGCCCGGTGGTTCGTCGAGTCGGCGGACTCCGGGTCGCTCGAGCGCTACCTCGAGACGTTCGCGCACACGGTCGGCGTCATGCAGACGCGCGACGCGCTCGTGCGCGTGGCGTCCGAGTGCGCGCAGGACCTGGCCGCCGACGGCGTCGCCTACGCCGAGGTGCGCTTCGCCCCCGAGCTGCACGTCACCCACGGGCTCGGCCTCGACGAGGTCGTGCAGGCCGTCCTCGACGGCTTCCGGGCCGGCGAGGCGGCCGCCGCGGCGGCCGGCCACCCGATCCGCGTGCGCGCCCTGCTCACCGCGATGCGCACCGCCGCCCGGTCGCGTGAGATCGCCGAGCTCGTCGTGCAGTACCGCGACCAGGGCGTCGTCGGCTTCGACATCGCGGGCGCCGAGGCGGGGTTCCCGCCCTCGCGCCACCTCGACGCGTTCGAGTACATCCGCGGCGAGTCCTGCCACATCACGATCCACGCCGGTGAGGCGTTCGGCCTCCCGAGCATCCACGAGGCCGTCGCGTTCTGCGGCTGCGAGCG
>JAJXTD010000118.1 GCA_021784035.1 Actinomycetes bacterium
CGGCGTCGGGCAGTGCGAGGAGACGGTCTGCGTCGGCGCCCTCGACACCGGCCGCCTGCGCCGCCGCGGCGAGGGCCAGACCCACGCGGGTGGCGGCGGCCTCGCGGGCACGGCCCGCCTCGGTGCGCAGCCCGTCGAGTACCGCGGTGACGCGGTCGTAGAGGTGCGTGCCGAAGATCGTGGTGAGCAGCGCCCGCCGCGCGTCGTCGTCGGACTTGAGGAACGTCGCGAACTCACCCTGGGGGAGCAGCACGACCTGGGTGAACTGCTCGGCCGTCAGCCCGATGCGCTCGCCGAGGACGGTGCCGACCTCGGCCTTGTTCGACGACACGCTCGTCCACGTGCCGCCCTCGTGCCGCTCGAGGTGGACGCTCATGGCCTCGGTGGTGACACCCTCGCCGCGGCGCCTCGGTCGCTCGTGCTGCGGCGTACGGCGCACCCGCAGCCGCTCCCCGCCCACCGAGAAGTCGAGCGTGACGGACGGGGTGGTGCCCGGGTCGGCGAAGTCGGAGTGCAGCCGGTCGTCGGACGTGCCCTTCGACGCCGTGGAGCCGTAGAGCGCGAACGTGACGGCGTCGAGGATCGTCGACTTGCCGGCCCCGGTGGGGCCCTCGAGCAGGAACAGGCCGCTTGCCGTCAGGGCGTCCAGGTCGATGGACTCCGTGCCGGCGTAGGGGCCGAACGCCGTGATCTCCAGGGAGTGCAGCCGCATCAGTCGCTCGCCTCCGCGTGCCGCTGCGCCCGCTCGACGGCGTCGCGCAGGACGGCACGCTCGGCGTCGGTCGGTTCGGCGCCGTCGACGTACTCGACGAAGTAGCCGCACACCTCGACCGGGTCGGTCGTGCGGGCCAGGCGCTCGAGGTCGGCCGGCGTGCCGATCCGCTCGCCCTCCGGCCGGAAGTCGATCGTGAGCGTGTGCGGCCACACCTCGCGCAGCCGGTCCATGGGGTTGACCGGGCGGCTGACGTCGGTCAGGACGACCTTGACCCAGCTCTCGGCGAGGTGGGCGAGGTCGGTGACGGCCCGCTCGAGCAGCTCGGCCAGCCGGCCGGTGACCTGGCGCAGCGGGCGGGGAACCGGCGTGGGGATCGTGGTGATCTCTTCGACGCCGTCCGGGCCGAGATCGAGGAGGACGACGGACTTGGTGTCGTCGCGCTCGGAGAAGCTGAACGCGAGCGGCGACCCGCTGTAGCGCAGCCGGGTGGCGCTGCCCTCGAGCCGCACCTGCTGCGGGCGGTGCAGGTGCCCGAGGGCGACGTAGCTCAGACCGTCGAAGACGGAGGCGGGGGCGTCGCCGATGCCGCCGACGCGGACGTCGCGCTCGGAGTCGCTCACCTCGCTGGCGGCCGAGCCGGTGACGAATGCGTGGCTCAGGACGACGGTGCGGTCGATCCCGCGCTCGGTCGCGTCGGCCCGGATGCGTCCGACGGCCGCGCCGAGCACGGCGGCGTGCGACCGTTCGGTGCCGAGCTCGGCCATCGCGGCGTCGGGCAGGAGGTAGGGGATGCCGTAGATCCCGACCGGTCCGTGCTCGTCCTTGAGCACGAGCGGCACGTCGATCTCCGCGACCGAGGTGCGCAGGTGGACCCCGGACCGTGCGCTCAGCTCCCGGCCGAAGCCGAGCCGGACCGCGGAGTCGTGGTTGCCGCTCACCACCACGAGGGGGATGCCGGCCCCCGCGAACGAGACGAACGCGTGGTCGAGGAGGCGTACGGCGTCGGTGGGGGGCACCGCGCGGTCGTAGACGTCGCCCGACACGAGCACGGCGTCGACCCCGTGCTCGACGGCCAGCGCGAGCAGCCAGTCCAGGAAGTGCCGCTGGGCGTCGAGCAGGCTGGTCTGGGCGAGGGTGCGGCCGAGGTGCCAGTCGGACGTGTGGATCAGCCGCACCGGACCTCCTCGACGGACCTGGCCCCGGCCGCCCCCGGCGGGCGGTCCGCGCCGAGCCTAGGCCGGTGGTCCGACGGTCGAGCAGCAGGTGTGCCGGCACTGAGTGTTAGCCACGAGACAACGCGTTCTCGGGCGATGCGCGGGCATCGCGGGCCCTCCGAGGAGCATGCTGCCCCCGTGACAATGACGTCCACGACCCCGCTGCCCTCCGACCTCGCCATCGCACGAGGCGCCACCCTGCTCCCGATCGAGGAGGTGGCGAGCCGCGCCGGAATCGGTCTAGACCATCTCGAGCTGTACGGCCGCCACGTCGCGAAGGTCGCACCGAGCGCCGCCGCGGCGCTGGCCGACCGTCCCCCGGCCACCTACGTGCTGGTGACGGCGATCACGCCGACCCCGCTGGGCGAGGGCAAGACCACGACCTCGATCGGACTGGCGCAGGGCCTCGCCGTGCGCGGTCGGACCTCGACCGTCGCGCTCCGGCAGCCGTCCATGGGTCCGACGTTCGGCATCAAGGGTGGTGCCGCCGGCGGCGGCTACAGCCAGGTCGTGCCGATGGAGAACATGAACCTGCACCTCACCGGCGACTTCCACGCGGTGACCGCTGCGCACAACCTGCTCGCCGCGATGGTCGACAACCACCTGCACCACGGCAACGAGCTCGGCATCGACCCGCGCAGCATCGCGTGGCGTCGCGTGCTCGACGTCAACGACCGCGCACTGCGCAACGTCGTCGTCGGCCTCGGCGCCCGCCTCGACGGCGTCCCGCGCCAGTCCGGCTTCGACATCACCGCCGCCAGCGAGATCATGGTGGTCCTGGCGCTCGCCACCGACCTGCAGGACATGCGGGCGCGACTCGGTCGCGTGGTGGTCGGCTACAGCTACGAGGGCCAGCCGATCACGGCCGACGACCTCAAGGCCGGCGGCGCGATGACGGTGATGCTGCGCGACGCGCTCAAGCCCAACCTGATGCAGACCCTCGCCGGCACCCCCGCCCTCGTGCACACCGGCCCGTTCGGCAACATCGCCACCGGCAACTCCAGCGTCGTTGCCGACCTGCTCGGCACGCACATGGGCGACTACCTCATCACCGAGGCCGGCTTCGGCTCGGACATGGGCGCGGAGCGGTTCTTCGACGTCAAGTGCCGGGTCTCGGGCCTCAAGCCCGACGTCGCCGTGCTCGTGGCGACCGTGCGCGCGCTCAAGACGCACTCCGGCCGCTACTCCGTGGTCGCCGGCAAGCCGCTCCCGCCGGAGATGCTCGCCGAGAACCCCGACGACGTCGCCGAGGGTGCCGCCAACCTGCGCCACCACATCGGGATCCTGCGCGGGTTCGGCGTGTCGCCCGTCGTCGCGATCAACGCGTTCCCCGGCGACTTCGACTCCGAGCACGACGTCATCCGCGACGTCGCGGAGCAGGCCGGCGCCCGCGTCGCCGTCACCCGCCACGTCGCGTTGGGCGGCGACGGCGCCCAGCACCTCGTCGACGCCGTGGACGAGGCCGCCGCCGAGAGCACGAGCTTCCGCTACGCCTACGACCTCGGCGACTCCCTGGTGGACAAGCTCACCGCCGTGGCCACGAAGGTGTACGGCGCCGACGGCATCGACCTCACGCCCGCCGCGGCGAGCGGCCTGCGCCAGTTCGAGGCGCTGGGCTACGGCGACTTCCCGGTCGTCATCGCCAAGACGCACCTGTCGATCTCGAGCGACCCGGCGCTCCGGGGCGCGCCCAGGGGCTGGCGGATGCCGGTCCGCGAGGTCCGCGCCGCGGTCGGCGCCGGCTACGTCTACGCGATCTGCGGCGACATGCGCACGATGCCGGGCCTGTCCAAGCACCCGGCGGCGGAGCGGATCGACATCGACGAGAACGGCGAGATCGTCGGCCTGTCCTAACCGCCCGGCGGTACGCCGCGCCGCACGTCAGCCGCCGGCGACGGACGGCAGCACGTGCACGGTCGCGCCCGCGGGCAGCGGCGTCGCCAGGCCGTCGAGATGGCGCACGTCGTCGCCGTCGACGTAGACGTTGACGAAGCGCCGCAGCGCGCCGGTCTCGTCGCGGATCCGGCGTACGACGACCGGATGGTCGGCCTCGACCGCGTCGAGCAGCGCCGCCACGGTGGCCGGCGCCGGCGAGACCTCGATGCTGCGGCGGCCGTCGACGAGGTCGGCGAGCACCGACGGCAGGCGGAGCGTGACGGGCTCCGTCACGGCAGGACGGCCGCGCGCACCGACAGCACGTCCGGCAGGTGCGCGGCGACGGTCGTCCACGACTCGCCCTCGTCGGCGCTGGCGTAGAGGCAGCCGTCGCGGGTGCCGAGGTAGAGGCCGGTGGGCTCGAGGGAGTCCACGCAGGCGGCGTCGCGCAGCACGACGGTCCAGGAGTCGTCGGGCAGTCCCGCGCCGAGCTCGGTCCAGGTGTCGCCCGCGTCGCGGGTGCGGTGCACGCGCATCCGGCCACCGGGCGGCACGCGGCGCGCGTCCGCCTCGAGCGGCATCACCCAGAACGTGCCGGGCGTGTGCGGCGAGGCGAGCGCCACGAAGCCGAAGTCGCTCGGCAGGCCGTCGGCGATCGAGTCCCACTGCAGGCCGCCGTCGGTGCTGCGGTAGACGCCGTGGTGGTTCTGCGCGTAGAGGTTCTCCGGGCCGCTCGCGTCCGCGACGACCTTGTGCACGCACTGGCCGAACTCGGGGTAGGGGTCGGGGTTGAACTTCGCCGAGATGCCCTTGTTGCGCGGCGCCCAGCCGGTGGCGCCGTCCTCGCTGACGTAGACCCCGCCCGTGCTCATCGCGACAGTGACCCGGTCCGTCGTGGGGTGCGGCAGGATCGTGTGGACCGCGGCGCCGCCGAAGCCCGGCGCCCACTCCGGCCGGTGCGGGTGGTCCCAGAGCCCGCGCACGAGGGCGAAGCTCTCCCCGCCGTCGTCGCTGCGCCACAGCGAGGTCGGCTCGCAGCCGGCCCACACGACGCCCGGCCGGTCGGCGGTGTCCGGCTGGATCTGCCAGACCCGGGCGAGCGCGGCACCGGTGTCCTCAGGGAACGCGATCGCCGCGTGGTCGGTCTCGTTCCACGTGGCGCCGAGGTCGTCGGACCAGGCGACCGTCGGTCCCCAGTGCCAGCTCATGACCCCGATCATGAGCCGCGCGGGGGAGCGGCGGGTGTCCCAGCCCACGGCCGCGACCTCCTCCATGAGGAAGTGCGGGCCGTCGACCGACCAGCTCCCGCGATCGTCGCTGCGGGCCAGGAACAGCCCTTTGCGCGTGCCGATGGCGACGACGACGGTCATGTGCGCTCCCACCCGAGTGCCGTTCCGGACCCCGGACACGCTAGTCCTGACCCCGGACGAGGGGGAGTGAGTTCGGTGCCGCGGGAGCACGGGCGGGCACGCTCCGTCACCGGGTCGGCCGTCCGCGTCACGCTCCGTTCACGCCGGATTGGGGAATGCGACGGTCCTCCGGTACCGTCAGTACCTGCGTCGGTGTCATGTTCGGGTTCGCACGGCCGATACAGCCAGTGCGGACAACTGCAGAACGACCGACCCCCGTGACGGTGACCCTTCCCCACGGGAACTCACGGTCCTCGAGATGGTCCCTACGGGATGTGCTCGGACCGGCAAGGAGAATGAGGTAAGGCCATGGACGACTTCGGTCCCTGGGACGACTAGTCCCACCAGCGCCCGTACCGCGTGAGCGGGCGGGCACCTGAAGCCACCGAGAGGGGCTCCGCGACACCGCGGGGCCCCTCTCGACGTCTCCGGGCGCCGACCGCAACCGAGGATCCCTCAGCACGTCGTCCTGCACGCGAAAGGCGCGAGGCCCGTCCCCCGGGCGCCGCCTATCCTGACCCCGCCATGTCCGAGCCGTCCGCGTCGCCGCCCGTCGACGTCGCCGACCTCCGGCGGCGGCTCGACGGCGTGATGCTGCGCGACCGTCGGCGGCTCGGCCGCCGGCTCGACGACCTACGCCGTACCCGCGACGCGGCGAAGCGGGACCACCGGCTCCGCGCGGTGGCCGACGACGTCGCACGCGCGGAGTCGCGCCTCGCGGCCCGTCGCGCCTCCGTGCCGACGATCACCTACCCCGACCTGCCGGTCAGCGCGCGCCGCGACGACATCGCCGCGGCGATCCGCGACCACCAGGTGGTCGTGGTCGCGGGCGAGACCGGCAGCGGCAAGACGACGCAGATCCCGAAGATCCTGCTCGAGCTCGGCCGGGGTGTCGTCGGGCAGATCGGGCACACGCAGCCGCGGCGCATCGCCGCGCGCGCCGTCGCCGACCGCGTCGCCGAGGAGCTCGGCGTCGAGCTCGGCGACGCGATCGGCTACCAGGTGAGGTTCACCGACCACTCCAGCGAGCGGACGCTCGTCAAGGTGATGACCGACGGCGTGCTGCTCGCCGAGATCCAGAACGACCGGCTGCTCGAGCGCTACGACACGATCGTCATCGACGAGGCGCACGAGCGCAGCCTCACGATCGACTTCCTCCTCGGCTACCTCAAGGAGATCCTGCCCCGGCGACCCGACCTCAAGGTCGTGGTCACCTCGGCCACGATCGACACCGCGCGGTTCAGCGCGCACTTCGGCGACGCGCCCGTGGTCGAGGTGTCCGGCCGCACCTACCCGGTCGAGGTCCGCTACGAGCCGTACGGCGTCGACGACGGCGACGACCGCGACCAGGTGCAGGCGATCTGCGACGCCGTGGTGTCGCTGCAGCACGGCGGCCCGGGCGACGTCCTGGTGTTCCTCTCCGGCGAGCGCGAGATCCGGGACACGTCCGACGCGCTCACCGGCCTGAGGCTGCGCGACACCGAGATCGTGCCGCTGTACGCGCGGCTGTCCGCGGCCGAGCAGCACCGCGTGTTCGAGCCGCACCAGGGGCGTCGCGTCGTGCTCGCGACCAACGTCGCGGAGACGTCGCTCACCGTCCCTGGGATCCGCTACGTCGTCGACCCGGGCACCGCGCGCATCTCGCGCTACTCCTCGCGGCTGAAGGTGCAGCGGCTGCCGATCGAGGCGATCTCGCAGGCGTCGGCGAACCAGCGCTCGGGCCGATGCGGGCGCGTGGCCGACGGCATCGCGATCCGGCTCTACTCCGAGGAGCAGTTCCTCGCCCGCCCGGAGTTCACCGAGCCGGAGATCCTGCGCACGAACCTCGCCTCGGTCATCCTCCAGATGGCGGCGCTCGGGCTCGGCGAGATCGAGGACTTCCCGTTCGTCGAGCCGCCCGACGCGCGGCACATCAAGGACGGCATCGAGCTGCTGCGCGAGCTCGGCGCGCTGCGACCGGGTCGCGAGGTCGCGCTCACCGAGGTCGGGCGGCGCCTCGCGCGGCTG
This sequence comes from Actinomycetes bacterium, assembly GCA_021784035.1. GTDB lineage: Bacteria > Actinomycetota > Actinomycetes > S36-B12 > CAIYMF01 > Longivirga. The sequence goes on from JAJXTD010000118.1 coordinate 7,221, forward strand.
CCGCTGGACCCGCGGCTCGGTCGGATGGTGCTCGAGGCGGAGCGGCAGGGGGTCGTCGACGAGGTGCTCGTCATCGCCGCCGCGCTGTCGATCCAGGATCCGCGCGAGCGCCCGGCCGACAAGCAGGCGCAGGCCGACCAGCTGCACGCGCGCTTCCGCGACCCGTCCAGCGACTTCCTGGCGTACCTCGGTCTGTGGACCTACCTGCGCGAGCAGCAGCGCGAGCGCAGCGGCAACGCCTTCCGCCGCATGTGCCGCGACGAGTTCCTGCACTACCTCCGGGTCCGCGAGTGGCAGGACGTGCACGCCCAGCTGCGTCAGGCGTGCAAGGACCTCGGGATCGCCGTGGCACCGGGCCGGTCGTCGGACGCGACCGGCGGCGGCACCGCCGACCCGGCGGCCGTGCACCGCGCGCTGCTCGCCGGCCTCCTCTCCCACGTCGGCTCCTACGACACCGCACGACGCGACTACCTCGGCGCCCGTGGCGCGCGCTGGGCCATCCACCCCGGCTCGGCCCTCGCCCGCAGGCCGCCGGCGTTCGCGATGGCCGCGGAGCTCGTCGAGACGGCGCGATTGTTCGGCCGCGTGGTGGCCCGCATCGACCCGGAGTGGGCCGAGCAGGTCGCCGGCGACCTCGTGCAGCGCAGCTACTCCGAGCCGCGCTGGTCGAAGCGGCGCGGGGCCGTCGTCGCCGACGAGCGGGTCACGCTGTACGGCGTACCGCTCGTCGTCGGTCGGCGGGTCCAGTACTCGCGCATCGACCCGGTCGCGTCGCGCGACCTGTTCGTCCGGCACGCGCTCGTCGGCGGGGAGTGGGACAGCCACCACCGGTTCGTCCGCGACAACGCCCGGCTCCTCGAGGAGGTCGCCGAGCTCGAGGACCGCGTGCGCCGCCGAGGGATCGTCGTCGACGACGAGGTCCTGGTCGACTTCTTCGACCAGCGGATCCCGGGCGACGTCTCCGACACGCGCTCGTTCGACCGGTGGTGGAAGGCCGCGCGGCGCACGGCACCGGACCTGCTGACCTACCCGCGCGACCTCCTGGTGCGCGACGCGGGGGAGGACGTCGACGGCGAGTTCCCGCGGCGCTGGACGTTCGGCTCGTTCGACGTCGAGCTGCCGCTCAGCTACGCCTTCGAGCCGGGCGCGGCGTACGACGGCGTCACGGTCGACCTCCCGGTCGCGCTGCTCCCGCAGGCCCACGCCGAGGACTTCCTGTGGCAGGTGCCCGGCCGTCGCGAGGAGGTCGTCACGGCGCTGATCCGCGGGCTGCCCAAGGCACTGCGCACGGCGTTCGTCCCCGTGCCCGACACGGCGCGCGCGGTCCTGCCGCTGCTCGAGCCGGGGGAGCGCGGCCTGCTCGACGCGCTCGGGCACGCACTGACGCGGCTCACCGGGGTCGTCGTGCCGTACGACGCGTGGGCGCCCGACGCGCTGCCCGAGCACCTGCGCGTGACGGTGCGCGTGGTCGACGACTCCGGCGCCGTCCTCGCGAGCGGCAAGGACGTGGAGGCGCTTCAGCGCGACCTCGCGCCCGAGGTCCAGCGGACGATCTCGCACGCCTCCCGGTCGGTCGAGCGACAGGGGCTCACCGACTTCCCGGCCGACGGCGTGCCGCGCGTGGTGGAGGAGACCCACGGCGACCACGTCGTGCGGGGCTGGCCTTCCCTCGTCGACACCGGCACGTCGGTGGACCTGCGCGTGCTCGTGACGCGCGCGGAGCAGGCGGTGGCCATGCGGGACGGCGTACGCCGGCTGCTGCGCCTCGCCGTCGCCCCGCCGGTGCGCTACGTCGTGGGCGTCCTGTCCACCCGCGAGAAGCTCGCCCTCGGCCACACGCCGCACGGCAGCGTGCCCCTGCTCGTCGAGGACGCGTTCGCCGCGTGCCTGGACGCCGCGGTCGCCCGCGGCGGGGGCGTCCCGTGGGAGCGGCCGGCGTACGACGCGATCCTCGCCGACGCGCGCGAGCGGGCCGGGGACGACCTGCTGCGCACGGTGAAGCAGGCCGCCGCGGTCCTCGAGCTGGCGACGGAGGCCCGGATGGCGCTCGCCGCGCAGCCCTCGCCGAGGCTCGCCGGGATGCGCCGCGACGTCGACGCGCAGCTCGACGCGCTGCTGCCCGACGGCTTCATCGCCACGGCCGGCACCGAGCGGCTGCCCGACCTCCAGCGCTACCTGCGCGCCGTGCTGCGCCGACTCGAGACGGCCCCGCAGGACACCGGACGCGACGCGCAGCGCCAGGCCCAGGTCGACGCCGTGACCGAGGACTGGCGAGCCACCCTGGACGCGCTGCACCCGGCCGAGCGCGCGACCGAGGAGGCGCAGGCCGTGCGCTGGATGATCGAGGAGCTGCGGGTGAACCTGTTCGCCCAGAACCTCGG